>CANQYK010000007.1 GCA_947628065.1 uncultured Bacilli bacterium
GTTACTAACAAATTAAAATAGCCATAATGTATGCTGTAAAACAGAAAAGAAAGTATATTTTAGTGCTTGAAAAAGGGTGCGAATTATTGTATGATGATTATATCAAATAAAGAGCAAAAATTTGGATCAAATAATTTCCAAATCTACAATTTTTGTTAAAATGGGTTTATAAGATAGAAGAAAGGTGTTGATTTTAATGGAAATAAGTTTACCAAATGTAACCTGGGGGGGGGGTAAAAACCGTTAAGAATCAAAGACTTTTTTATTGTGTAATAAGGAATAGAGGTAAGAAAAAATCTATTCTTTTTCTATTATCGATAATCTTGACAAAGGATCTATATTCCACTAAAATGAAGGTAAGAAAGATATAATAAGAGGTGGTAGAAATGAATGAGAAAAAGAAATTAGTAATATCCATATTAGGAGTAATCCTATTAATAATCGCAGTAGTAAGTATTAGTTATGCAGCATTTAACTATAGTAAAACAGGACAAACAATAAATAGTATAACAACAAGTACGATTGTAATGAATTATACGGAAAAAGAAAATGGAATCAGATTAGTGGATGCTGTACCAATGGAAGATGCGAATGGAAAAGTCTTAACAGGAGCAGGAAATGTATTTGACTTTACAGTCTCAGCAAACATTTCAGGAGAAACTACAATAAACTATGCCATAACAGGAAGTAAAGTAGAAGGAACAACCTTACCAGATCATGCAGTAAAGGTATGGCTAACCTCAGCAGATGATGCAATTATAGAATTAGATGGAGTAAGTAGTTTAACAGATGATGCGAAAAAGATAAGTGAATTAAGACTAACAAGTAATGATGCATCCGGTGCACCTAACAACCAATATATCTTAAAAACAGGAGTAATAACATCATCAGAAGTAACGAATTATAGATTAAGAATGTGGATAGCAAGTGATTATCAATTAAAAGAAGATCAAGTTGAAACCTATAAGTTAAGAGTCAATGTCTATGGAAAAGAAGGAATACCAGAACCAAAGGGAGAACCGGGAGTAGAAAAGTTACTAGCAGAATTTACGAATGATGAAGCAATACAAGATTATGATTTAGAATATACAAAAGAAGATAGTAGTGCAAAAGAGAATAAGATGTATGTGTTTAATCATGAAGCAGGAACGCAACAAAGTGGATGGAGTAGTGATGAATTAAAGGATTATAGATATATAGGAGCAAATCCAAATAATTATGTAACCTTCAATAATGAAGAAGCAGGATGGAGAATAATAGGGATCGAAACAGTAGATGATGGAACAGGAAAGAGGGAAAAAAGAATCAAATTAATAAGAAAAGACCTATTACCAGTAGGAACAGATAATTACTTATCATGGGATAATAAACCAAGTGGAACAGGATCATCAGAGGATGATGCTGGAAGTAATGATTGGACCGATTCAAGATTAATGTATTTATTAAATCCAAATCATGAGAGTGAGACAACAGGAGTAAGTGGAAGTATCTACTGGAACAGGCAAAGCGGAAATTGTCCAACGGGACGAAACAATGCAACAACGACTTGTGATTTTAGTGAAGTAGGACTGTTGCCAGAGGCCCAAGCAATGATAGGAGATGCGAAATGGTATTTGGGTGGAAATAGTACAGGAAATGGAGTATTAACAGAAGCATATTATAAATTTGAAAGAGGAGAAACAGTATACCAAAGTAGTAGTCATCCAAGAAAAACGAACTGGACAGGGAAAGTAGGATTGATGTATCCTTCTGACTATGGATATGCGACAAGTGGAGGAAGTAGTGCGACGCGAGCAACCTGTTTAGCAAAAGAGTTGTATAACTGGAGAAGCGGTGAGGTAGTAAGTGATTGTTATAATAATGACTGGCTCTTTATTAATAACAAGTATCAATGGACAATCGCCCCGTACTCCGGCTACTCGTACTATGTGTTCCGTGTGATCACCGGTGGGTGTGTCGACAGCAACAGCAACGCGAGCCTCAGATTCGGGGCTCGGCCAGTCGTATATCTAGTATCTAATATCCAATTGCTAAAAGGTACAGGAGCGGAAACTGACCCATTTGTATTTGGGCTTTAAGTCGTTAACGTAAAAGGTGCCCCCGGAAGGCAACGTCTTCCAGAGGCACCTTCGCGTTTCAAGCTTGTGGAAAACTATAAATATGAAAATAGAAACTGATAAAAAGAAAACTTATATCAGTTTTTTAATATATGTAAGTATAACAATAAAAGGGTTTTATGATAGAAAAACTTACTAAGTCTTGTTAAAAGAGTAAAAAATAGTTATAATAATAAAAGAAAATGAAGGTGAAGAAATGAAGAAAGATACATTTATTAAAGGAGCCATGATATCAACGATTTGTATTGTCTTAAGTAAAGTTTTAGGTATTATTTATGTAATACCATTTCATGCTATTATTGGAACCAATGGAAGAGCTCTTTATGGATATGCTTATAATATGTATATGTTATTCTTAAATTTCTCAACCGTTGGAATTCCTCTTGCTATTAGTAAAATGGTAAGTGAATATCATGCTTTAGGATATGAAGATGCCAAAAAAAGGACATACCAAATTGCAATTCAAATTACCCTTATTATGGCAGTAATATCAACCCTTGTTTTATTCTTTTTCGCACCTGTTATTGCGAATACTATTATTGGTAATATGACAGGTGGAAATACCAAAGAAGATATAGTCTTTGTCTTACGTGTATCAACAACTGCTATCTTATTTGTTACTATGTTAAGTGGAATGCGTGGATATTTACAAGGACACAACTACATAACACCTGCATCTATTAGTCAGGTAATTGAACAAGTTGTCCGTGTTATTGTAATTATTATAGGAAGTTATCTTGCTATGAAGTTTTTTGGTACCAAAGAAGCCGTTGGAATTGCGGTCTTTGGTGCGACAGCAGGAGCGATTGCCGCCCTTCTTTACTTAAATAGAAAAATGAAAATAGAAAGAGCAAAAGAAAAGAAAGTAAAGATAAAAGAAGAAGAGAAGAAAATAGCAAACAAGATGCTTTTAAAACAACTTCTTCTTTACACGGTTCCTTTTGTTATTGTGTCAATTGCAGTATCTCTTTACAATACGATTGATATGTTAAGTATTGTAAAACCACTTGTCAACTATGGAGGATTAAAAACCCAAGAAGCAGAAACCGTATTATCCATTATTTCTACTTGGGGAGCCAAATTAAATAGTATTGTAACCTCTGTTGCAGCAGGAATTGTAGTAGCAGTACTTCCAAACATAACCAGTGATTTTACAAAGAAAAACAAAAAAGCTGTTGATAATAAAGTAAATAAAACCATACAGATCATTCTATATTTGGTGATCCCTATGGTTCTTGGACTTTCCTTTTTAGCAGAACCTGTTTGGCAAGTATTCTATGGAAAAAGCAAACTAGGTGTGAGTGTCTTCTCCTACAGTATCTTTACAGCCATTTTCTATTCCTTATTTTTAAATTTACACACCATTATGCAGTCCGTTGACCGTCATAAAACAGCCAATCTTTCCATTATTACAGGACTTATTATTAAATTATTATTAACTGTACCACTTATTAAACTATTCTCATCTATTTCCTTTTTAAAACCATATTATGGATCCGTTACTGCTACCATCCTAGCATATATTATTCCAATTTCTATTTGTTTGTTTGACTTAAAAAAACAATTAAATATATCTTTTCGTGATACCATTAAGAAAAGTGGTTTATCCATTTTATCTTGTCTTTTCATGATATTCCTTTTATTCTTATTAAAAATGATCATTCCACTATCTGGTGGTAGAATGTATGCTTTAATGATGATTGTTTTATACGCTGGTCTTGGTGGTTTTATCTATTTGTTGATAACAGCAAAACTTAAAATATTTGAAGGAATCTTTGGTTGTACTATGAAAGAATTTATTGTAAGAAAAGGAGGAAAATAAATGATATTTACAGAATTAGAGAAAGAAGAATTTACAAAGTTTTTAAATACCCATCCCCTTCGTACCTTTTTTCAAACTGTTGAAATGGAAGAGATTAGTAAGATGGGAGGATGGACAAGTTATTATGTCGGTGTAAAACAAGATGGAAAAGTAATTGCCGCATCCCGTATTGTCTCACGTCCTACACGATTGGGAAAAAAGATCTTTTATGCTCCAAGAGGTGTTTTAGTAGATTATAAAAACAAAGAACTATTAACTTTTTTTATTAATCATATAAAAGATTTTGTAAAAGAAAAAGGAGGTTATACTTTCCATATTGATCCACCTCTTATCTACAAAGAAAGAGATATCAATGGAGACTTAGTAGAAGGTGGTATTGATAATTCTGATGCTATTAAAAACTTAATTGAACTTGGTTTTGAACACGAAGGATTTACAAGACATTATGATGTAAACAAACAAGTAAGATGGTCTTTTGAACTTCCTTTAATAGGTAAGACAAAAGAAGATATTTTAAAAGAAATGAGTGGAAATACAAGACGGGCCATTCAAAAAGCAGAACATTTAAAAGTACGAGTAAGAGAGATTAAGAAAGAAGAACTTCCAATTTTTAAAGAAATAACAGAAAAAACAAGCGAGAGACGAGGATTCAAAGATAAAACAATGGAATACTATGAATTAATGTATGATTTGTTTCATCCTAAAAAAGAAATCAAATTTATGGTTGCAGAAGTTTTCTTAGATGATAGTATAGGCGTTTTACAAGATGATTATAAAGCTTTAGAACAAGATTATGAAAGAAGCAAAGAACATCATAAAGAAGGCAAAATGAAAGAAGACAAAAGCCAAATGGATGCCTTACAAAAAAGAATCGAAGAGTTAAAAAAACTAAAAGAAGAAAAAGGAAATCATCTTTATGTTGCTAGTTCAATGTTTATGCTTTATGGAAGAGATATTTTATATTGCTATGCAGGAAACTTACCAGAATATTCTACCTTTTTTGGTCAGTATTTAATACATTGGACAATGATACAAGAAGCAATTGATTTAAAGAAAGAATGCTATAACTTTTATGGAATCAAAGGAGTTTTTGATAAAGACGATAAAGATTATGGAGTCTATTTGTTTAAAAAAGGTTTTTCTGGGCATGTTATAGAATATATTGGTGATTTTTATTTACCAGTTTCCTTCTATTATAAATTACAGAAAATAAAAGGAAAAATAAGAAAGTAGGGATAAGATGGAATTTGTAACACTAGAAAAAGAAGAGTTTGAAAAGTTTTCGAAACAACATAAGCAAAGTTGTTATTTACAAAGTGTAGAAGTAGCGACCTTAAGAAAAAAAACAGGATGGGATAGTGTTTTCTTAGGAGTAAAAGAAGATGGTAAACTTTTGGCAGCAACCCTTTTATTATCCAAAAAAAGACATATTAAAAAAGAATTTTATGCGATTCGAGGACCTCTTGTAGACTTTGAAGACAAAGAACTTCTTACCTTTTTTATAAACCATTTAAAAAAATATGTCAAAGAAAATGATGGTTATTTTTTAAGAATAGATCCTTATTTCGAAGCCGTATCAAGAAATCAGAATGGAGAAGAGACAGAAGAATTTGATCATAGAGGAGTAAAAGATACCCTACGGCAACTTGGTTTTATAGAACAAGATTCCAAAGAAATAACCGATACTATTCAAGCAAAATTTATGTATGTAATTGATTTGAAACAAGGTTTTGACAATATTTTACGTGAAATGGATAGAAAAACAAGACAAGCCGTTCAAAAAAATGAACGTATGGGTGTTGTATTACGAGAGGGAACAAGAGAAGATATTCCTTTGTTTGCCGATATTATGATCTCAACAGGGGAAAGAAGAAACTTTAAAGATCGAGGAGAAAAGTTTTATTATGATATGTATGATAGTTTTCATGATAGTAAGATGATTTCCTTTGTTTTTGCAGAACTTGATACTATTATTGCTAGAAGTAAAATAGAAGAAGAAAGAAAGAAAATAGAAGATGCAAGACGGGATAGAGAAGAAAAAAGAAAACAAGGAAACTGCAATGAGAAGAAAGCCAAAGCCAAAGAACAAGAAGAAGAAAGTACCTTAATGCGTCTTAACAGTCGAGAAGAAGAGTTAAAAACATTAGAAGAAAAGTATGGAAAGAAAATTCCATTGGGTGGCATCTTATATACTTTTTATGGTGGAGAATGTGCCAGTGTATTTGGAGGATGCTTTAAAGAATTTCGAGAATACCAGCCTTTTTATACCATCCATTATGAAATGATTAAAAAGTCTTGCGAAGAAGGATATCGACGTTATAACTTTTATGGCATTAACAACCATTTAGAAAAAGAGGATCCTCTTTATGGAATCTATCAAACAAAAAAAGCCTTTGGTGGGCATGTTATAGAGCTTTTGGGTGAATTTATTTTACCAGTCGATAAGAAAGTATATGAATTATCAAAATTATGGAAAAAAATAAAAAGATAGGAAAAATTTATCTATCTTTTTTTTGTGTTTTGTTTTTAATATTTTTAAGCGTTTTATAAGCTTTAAAAGCAATCTTATAAAGCAAGAAGAAAGGTTTGTTTACAACAAGATCGAACTCACCGATATATTCGACTACTTGTCCACCAAAATCCCTTTTAAAAGAGTAAAGACCATAAAGTGGATTCTTCTCATCAAACACACCTGTAATTCCACAGAAATTATAACGTTCATATTGATGTTCAATGGCATATTTCATACCTTCAAAATGGACGGTATAAGCAGATTGAAATTCCATAAATTCTTTATAAGAACCACCAACAAGGGATAATACTTCATTTCCATAAATCAAGAATAAGATACCTCCTAGTGTTATTTTCTTTCCATGTTCTTTTTGAAGCGATACAATGTGTTCTTTTCTTTTGGTTAGGCGCTCTATTTCTTTCTCACAAGCCTCTTGTTTTTGAATGTACTTCTTTTCATTCATTTTATCTTTTGCTTGTTCATATTTTTTTGCTCTTTCTTCTTTTTCTTCCTTTTGCTTTCTTATTTCTTCTTCGTATTCTTTAATTAATTCTTCGGTTTCAAGTTCTGCAACTAAAATTTTTAAAATACCAACATCATGTAAGTGTTTGTACATATTTTGATAATAAGATAGGGGACGATCAATGAAATCACGTCGATCTCCTGTGTGTTGCATAATATCTTTAAATAGTTCTAATTCATCTTTTCCAATTTCTCGAACTTTAATTTTATTGCGTTCATTTTTTCTTAAAATTTGTCTTGTTTTTGGATCCATCTCTTTCATAACATCTTCAACACTTCGTCCCTTAGTAGGAGTAATAAAGACCCATCTCGGTTGCATTGTCTCCTGCATCAAATTAAAACCAAAATGACGATATCCTAATTTCTTTAAATTAGAAACTGCTTCTTTGTTGTTTTTTCCACCTTCTACAATGTTTCCTTCTAAATCTCTTTCTTGATACAAAACATAAGGATCAATTTTAAGAAAAATACCATTTTTCTTCTTGATATATTTTTTTACTTCTTCGGTAAAAAACGTAAGAAGTTTTATATTGTTATAATCAAGTAGGAAACCACGAGGAGCATAAAACATACTTTTTTTAATTGGTGTTTTTTTCTCTAAAATAAGAGATGCCGCAATTAATTTCTCCTTTTCTTTGACTCCTACTAAATGCATCTTCCAACCATTTTCCATCTTTAATTTTCCCCAATAAATGGTCTGATAAAAAGATGCTTGAGGATGCTTTTTCGCAAAAGCTTCAAACTCTTCCTG
This sequence comes from uncultured Bacilli bacterium, assembly GCA_947628065.1. Lineage (GTDB taxonomy): Bacteria > Bacillota_I > Bacilli_A > RF39 > UBA660 > Onthousia. Next base: position 7,725 of record CANQYK010000007.1, read on the forward strand.
ACTAAGATTTTCAATCCATTCCATTTTATCACTCTTTTCTATTTTTATTATACCCAAAAATAAAAAAAATGAAAAGAAAAACACGGCAATTCGCATTATCGTTTTAAAAAGACAACAATTGGAAAGTGATCACTAAAATCATGAAATTCCTCATCTTTTACTACTTCATATTTTATGATTTCAAACGCTTGTGATACAAAAATGTGATCAATGGCATTTTCTTTTTGATGAGCTTTGTATGTCTTTTCATAGATTGGGATTCTTTTCATACCAATTTGTTTTAGTTTTTCTATAAAATCTTTCATCAAATCATTATGAATGGTCATATTAAAATCACCGGTTAAAATAGTAGGGTATTTACTTTCTTTTATTAGTTGATAGATGATAGCAAGTTCTTTTTCTTGTGCCTTTTTATTTCTTAGTGTAAGATGCGTATTAAGAAAGTAGATAGGACCATCTTCTGTTTCAATGGTCGCACTTGTCACAATACGAGGTGGAAAAACAGGAAACTTAGAAATGTGATATGTTTTGGTATTTAATATCTTTCTTTTTGATAGGATACTATTGGTTTCATTATACTTTTTTAAAATAGGACGAAAATAACGAAAGTCTCCAACAATTTTATAATCGTGTAAACTTTTCTTTACACTTTCTAAATACCAAGTAACAAACTCTTGGGTTCCTAAAACATCAATATGGTATTTATGTAAAAAATGGTTAAGTAGCAAACTACCATTTTGTTCGCTCCATTTTCCATTATAGCGTTTCAACCAAAATTTATTTTGAACATTAAAACTTCCAACAACAAGCATAAAATCCCTCCTTTTTTATTATATAACAAAAATAAAAAAAGGCGATAGATAACTTGCTTTTTCCTTTCTTTTCCCATTATAATAGCAATAGATAGGGTGAAAAGTATGAATCAATTTTATGAATTATCGTATGATGAATTAAAACATTATTTGTTAAACACAACAAAAGAAAACCAAGAAAAAATATTAAAAGATAATAGGATCAAAAGAAAACTAATTGATAGTCCTAGAAAATATGATTTTATTTGGTTGGCACAAATAGACAATAACAATATTATGCCTTTATTACTTGATGAAAAAGGAATTCAAATTTTAAAAGATACAGAAGACTTGTGTGATAAAATGAATGGTATTTTAACGAGTGATCAAAAATATGTTGATAGTTTGTTTGAGAAAGATTCCTTTTGTGAAATTGTTCTCTCTTATTTCCATCCCTTACAACACTATTTTTCTTCTTTGGATGGAACGTCTGCAACACTGTTTTATCAGTATTTAACAAAACAAGAAGTAGAAGAAGAAAAAGAAGAATTTCTTTATCGCTTAAATGAAAAAAGCCAATTGTATTTGGTTCAAACGATAGAGCTTCCCTTTCTGATGTTAAAAAAAGTTTTAACAAGAGGAAAAAGAAAAGCCATAGAAGAAGTGTTAAATCATGATTTAAGAATAACGACACTAAGTGACCTATCCTTTCGTGAATTATGGAATTTAAGCAATAAAAATGTTAGGATTCCGCCTCTTTTGTTTGATGAAGAAGCCTTTGTAAAAAGAGTTAGTAGTATTACCAATGTAAAAGATTATCGGTTTTTAATGCAAAACTTAGAAAGAGAAAACGATACAGAAAAAATAGAGAAAAGAAGAAAAAAATATTATGAACAAGAAATGAAAGATTATGATAAGAATTATCAAATGTTAAAAGAGTACCGGGATGCTTATAAAAGTTATGAAGAAAATCCAGATTGTGATTGGAACGAGTTATGGGAAAAATTTTCTTTTTATGATAACAGTATGGATGAATACCTTTATTCTTTGAAATTAAAAGAATATTATGATAAGAAAGATAAGGATGGTATGAAAGAATTTTTACAACAAGAAAGCAATCTAAAATTAACCGATATGATAATAGATTACCATTATAAAGAGATTTATTATAATTTCTTATTGGATATCAAACAATTATATCGTCTTCAACAAACCGAAGGAAAAACGCTTTCGGAAGAAGAAATAAAACAGTATGAAACACTTATACAACTTGATTCGTTATCGTATGATGAAAAAATGGCGTTTCATGAAGAATTGAAAAAGAAAAACAGAATAGAAGAGTATTATGATCATATGAAAGAAGCAAAGAAGAAGATCTTTCAAATGATGGATGATGTCATATTGGATGAGGAAGCCTTAGAAAAACATGAAGATAAAGCGTTATCCTTACAATTTGGTGTTCCTATTTCTCTTTTTGAACAAGATCCATTTTATGCATTTGTAAAATCTTATTCCATCTCTAAAAAGAATGTTTTAACAACAAAATATTTACATAGTCATGTCGATGGTGCATCCTATTCTCTTGATAGCAATCAAAAACTTTCTACTTATTCTAGTCCAAGAGAATATTATAATATTTTATATGGGAATATTCCCCTCAATCAAATTGTCCATATGTATCCAGTGGATTCTTTTTCAAAATATATAAGAGAAAGTAATAGTAATGGAACACCTCGTGTATTTGAATTTTATACACCCGAAGAATTTGTAAATCGTGGTAGGAGTTATAATGAAATTATTTTAGCCCAAAAAAATGAAAGTAGAAAAGATGAATTAAACAATCAATTACTACTACCAACACCACTTGCTATTTATTGCTATGATAAGGTTTTAGAAAACGATGTTATAAGTGCGAAAAACTTAAATATTGGTATTGCTTTAATAAAAACAAAAAGTTATGAGAAAAAGAAAATAGAAAATCAAATTTCCATGATGGATACGATCGGTTATGAAGAAAGATATAAAAGAGGAATCGATTATATCGAATCGATTGGAGAAGATGCCATGCATGGAAGAAGAACAAAATAAAAGCAAATATTTCTATTTGCCTACATCATGTATTTATTATTACTATTTCCATATCCTGTATCTTGACTACTATAAGGTGTAATCGCTGTACTTTCTAGTTTTGCAACTCTATTTTCAAGCCTTCGAAGTTGCCGTTCCATTCGGTTTACTTGATTTTCTAAACTGTTAAGTCGCTCTCCAATATAATTATTCCCACCCATATTATTGTCCTGATAGGGAGGATACATTCCATAAGGTGGCATATTATTATTCATCATATTATCTTTATCCTTTCAATTTATTATATGCCTATTTTAAAAAGTGTGTTACACTACTAATAAAGAGGTGAAACATATGCGACTTCGAAATGTAAAAGACAAAGATGAAATATTAGAAAATTGTTCCTTTCTGATTAAGAATGCTGAAAAAGTAAAAGGACACTGGACGGAAGAATTTCAAAATGACAATCCCATTTATTTAGAAATAGGAATGGGAAAAGGAAAATTTTTATTGGAAAACGCCAAACGATACCCGAATATTAATTTTGTAGGAATTGAAAAGTTTGATAGTGTATTAGCCAAAGCCATAAAAAAATTAGAACCGCTTCCAAATCTTCGAATTATTCGAATGGATGCATCACAGATTGCTTCTATTTTTGACAAAGAAATCTCTTTAATCTATTTAAATTTTTCCGATCCTTGGCCCAAAAATAGACATCATAAAAAACGACTTACGAGTCCTAATTTTTTAAAGGAATATGATAAAATTTTTAAAGATAAAAAAAGAATCGAAATGAAGACCGATAATGAAGACTTATTTCTTTATTCTCTTGAGTCCTTAAGTGCTTATCACTATGTCTTATCGGATCTTTCTTTTGACTATCACAAACAAAAAAACGACATTATTATGACAGAGTATGAAGTAAAATTTCATAGTAAAGGATGTAAGATTTATCATCTTTTTGCACAAAAATGATTTTCAATAAGGAAATTCTTTGCTATAATAAAATAAGAGTAGGTGGAATATGAAAAAAAAAGCAACTATTTTTATCCTTCTCATGTTACTATTAACAGGATGTACGAATCTTTCCAGTAACAACTTAGATCGCTTATTACCTGTTTTATTGGATCGAAACAGTAAATTACAAAACGTTGTTTTTGATGGTTATAAATATTATGTTCCCAAAGGATTAAAGTTTATAACCAAAGATGAGTACAATGCAACTTTTATGGATTCTAACAACAATACGTATTATTTCTATGCTGATGTTGTAAGTTATTATAATAAAGAAAAGTTAGATTATAAAGAGAAGAAAGATATATATTATTCAAAAAAGTTAGCATACAAGAAAAAAGAAGGATATCTTGAAATTAGAAAATTTGACAATCAACAACACTACTTCATTGAATATATGTATAACTATGGTAAAGTAGAAGCGATTGTAAAAGAAAAAGATATTACGGAAGCAGTTACCAATATGAGTAATCTTTTAACTTCCCTTAAGTTTAATCGTATGATTTTAGAGACCTTAATAGGAAATAAGGTATTAAATTATAAAGAAGAAACTTATAATGTTATGACTCCAAAAGGAGAAAAAGCAAACACAGAAAGTTATTTGGATTATGAAGAAAAATATGGAACGTATGATGGTTATACACCAAAAGATACCGATGAAGATGAAATAAAGATAGAAGAAGAGGATACAAATAAATAAGAGGTGAGAATATGAAACTATTGGATAAACTTAAAAATGCTTTGTTTGAAGAAGAGTATGTAGAAGTAGAAGAAAAACCAAAAGCACCAAAGAAAGAAAAACCAATTGCGAAAAAAATGGTCTTACCAGAAGAGAAAAAGGTAAAACCAAAGAAAAAAGAAGAAGCAGTTTTTGAAGAAGATGTGAAAGAAGAACCAAAAAAGAAAGAGTTTAAGTTTCCTGCGGTCGAAGAAGAAGAATTCATTGATTTAACAGAGAAAAAGAAAGAAGAGAAAAAAGAGGTTAAACCAGTGGTTGAAATGTTAGATGATGAACCAGTAATTCCAGAGAAAAAGGTGGAAAAAGAAGAAAAGAGACCCAAACCACTTTATTCTTACAAGAAGGAAAAAGAAAAGAAGAAAGAACCTATTCCTTATGGAATGAAAAAAGATGAAATTAAAATAGAAGAGTATGGAACGTATGAGAAAAAAAATGAGAAGAAAACCTTTCAACCATCTCCAATGATATCACCTGTCTTTGGTTATATTGATGAAGAAAAAGCCAAAGAAGAAGCAGAAAACAGTCGGCGAGAGGTTCGAATTAGTAGTAGTTATAAATCAAGAAGACTTGATGTAGATAGTGTAAGAGAAAAAGCTTATGGTAATAACGATGATATTTTTGAAGAGGAACTATCCAGTAGTGATGCCAAAAAAAATAGACTAAAAGAATTACAGGAAGAAGAAAAAGAAGATGTAATGTTAGATATTACTGATACTTCTCCAAAAGTATCCAAAGTAACCGTTGGAGATGCAGAGGAATATTTTGAAGATTTAGGTCTAGAATATAATGTAGATTACAAAGATGTTTCTCACGCACGAAAAACAGGAAGACGGGTTGATTTACATGGAGAAGAGGAAAAAGAAGAATTAGAAGAAAACTTATTCGATTTGATCGATTCAATGTATGAAGAAAGAAAGGGAGAATAGAAATGGAATTTTTAGAAGTATTGTTACCAGTATTACTTTACAGCTTGGGAATCGTTCTTGTAATTGTGTTGATTGTTCTAGGCCTTAAGGCAATAGAAACTTTAAATAGAGTAAATGTATTATTAGATGATATGAAAGAAAAAATGGATACCTTAAATGGCTTCTTTCATATTATGGATATGATGACATCCAAAGTTTCTGTTATTACAGATACCGTAGTAAGCGCTGTAACGGGAACAATCCAAAAAATGAAAAGAAAAAAGAAAAAAAGAAAGGAGAATTTAGACTATGAGTAAGAAAGAAACTGGAAAGGGAATTGGAAAGTTTGTAGCAGGAGCTGCAATTGGTGCTGGTCTTGGAATTTTATTCGCACCAAAAAAAGGAAGCGAGACAAGAAGAGAATTAAAAGAGAAAATGGAAGAGTTATTAAACAAGGCAAAAGACATTGACTTTGATGATGTTAAGAAAACATTTGAAAAGAAAGTAGATGAAATCAAAGAAGACCTTGAAGACTTAGACAAAGAAAAAGCTTTAAAACTTGCTAAGAAAAAAGGAGAAGAAATCAAAAAGAAATGCCAAGATTTAGTAAATCTTGCCGTTGCCAAAGGAACACCTGTTCTTGAAAATGCAGCAGAAGAAGTAAGATTAAAAGCAATTGATGTAATCAATGAAGTTCTTGATAAACTTGAAGATGCCGCACCAGACAAAAAAGCAAAGAAGAGCAAATAATTGTTCTTTTTTTCTTGCATCTGAAAATACTTTCTCTTATAATAAGAAAGCAAGGGAGATAGAAGAAAATGAAATATATTGATGATTATAAAGTAAATAAGTTTTTAAAAGAGTATGATAGCATTTTATTATTAACAGAGAAAGAAAAGAAAGTATTAAAAAGAGAAGTTTCAAATTTAGTAACGTATGTAGAAAGTTTTAAAACCTTTCAAAAAGAACAACAAGAAGACTTTTTAGAAAGTATTCGTCTTGCTACTATATATTGTTTTTCCTCTTCAAGAGAGCTAACTTTAGAAGCAGGAAGAAACTTTTTGTTACAGAAATTTGAATTATACAAAAATAGAAAAGAAAGTCCAGTTTTATGGCGATTTAATTCTTTATGGGAATACGCTGTAAAAGAAAAAGAAAATTTTTATCTTGCCATTAGTTTAAGTTCTGTTTTAACCGATCCTTCCTGTCATTTATTACTTGAGACAATAACCAAAAAGGATATTGATAAACTTTGTATGGCAAGTGAAAAACATTATGCTGTTTATTCATATTGCAATGTTTTAAGCTTAAGACCACAGTTGTTTCAAAAATTTATCCAAAATAATATTCCAAGTAATTATTTGAACTCTTTTGATATCGATAGTTTTAATGAAAAAAAATATAGCGGTGTTTTAATCGATATAATAGGGGATGGAAAAGATAGTAAAGATCGAAGTAATAGAGTATATTTTGCAAAAGAAGTATTAGAAGTATATGATAATTATAAAGAAAGTTTAATCGATGAAGAACAAGTATTAAAAAATCTTCGAGTAGTAAAACAATTTCCAGAACAATTTTATCACAAAGATTGGAAGAAAATAACAGATTTTATTTATTATCAAGTCTTAGATAAAGATAGTAATTTGTCTTATTTACTAGAACCATTATCCAAAACACCAGATTGTTGTTTTGATGAATTTTGTAATACAATTCTAGATCCTAGGTTTTATACTTGTGATACTAGTGATGTACTTAATTATTTATCACAAAATGGGTGTGAAGACGAGCCCTTACGGTATGCCATGAAAAGAGATTTTCTTTTTGAAAGTAATATAATAGAAAAAGAAGATTTCATATCTTATCTTAGTTTTTTCGATGGTGATCTTTCTCTTTCTTTATTAGAAAAAAGAATCAAGGTATTAGGTAAAGATTTGGATCAATTATGTGATGTATCTGATGAAATAAGGAGAGACTATTTTAACTTTTTAGGGGATGCAAAAAATGAAAAAGAGTTAAAAAGAAGAGCATCTTATTTTAAAACCTATAAGATAGATGAATTCTTTTCTATGTTAGAGGATCATCCAAGAAAAGAACAAGCACTTTCTCTTTTAACAAGTAAGAAAAAAAAGGAAGTAAGAGACTGTAATGTTAAAATAGTAGAAAAAACAAAGCCATTAGAAGCCATTGTAGGAGAGAAAATATTAGATAGAATCTCACTTTATGCAAAACCAGAAAATATAGAAAAAGTAGTAGAATATATTAGTTCTTTCTCTTTTATAAAAATGGATGAAAAAGAACAATTACAGATGCTTGATACTGTTTTACCTGAGCCAAAAAGAATTGAAAAAGATGGTTATTCTATTTTGGTAACCAAAGAAATGATGGATGAGATGGAAGGTGGAAAAACGTATCCTTGTACGGTTAAAGTATATGGCAAAAAGTATAAAACAAATATAACAAAGAACTTTTCATCTTAAAAAAAATATGATATAGTAATACTAGATTTTCAAAGAACAATGAAAGTAATCTTTTCTTTTTAACAAGAGACTTAGTGGTAGGTGAAAACTAAGAAAGAGAAAACGATGAAATTACACATTGGGAGAAAACACGTGTTTAGAGCGTTAATCTATTTGAGTGCATAGCTTCTATGAACTAAGGTGGTACCACGGGGAAACTCGTCCTTAGAGATAGGGGCTTTTTTAGTGAAGGAGGATATAATATGACATTTTTTGAAGAATTAAAATGGAGAGGACTATTAAAAGATATATCAAGTCCAGAATTAGAACAAAAATTAAATGAAGGAGGATTAACCTTTTATATTGGAACCGATCCTACTGGGGATAGTATGCATATTGGTCACTTTTCATCTTTCTTGATTTGTAAAAGATTAAAAGAAGCAGGACACAATCCTATTTTGTTAATTGGTGGTGGGACCGGTTTAATAGGAGATCCCAAACCAACCGCAGAGCGTCCTATGATATCAAAAGAAGAGGTAGAACATAATATCAAATGCCTTACCAAACAAGCAGAGGATTTGTTTGGATTTAAAGTTGTTAACAATTATGATTGGATCAAAGATATTAATGTATTAGACTTTTTAAGAGATTATGGAAAATACTTTAATATTAATTATATGTTAGATAAAGATATTGTAAGACGCCGACTTGATAGTGGAATTACTTATACAGAGTTTTCTTATATGTTACTACAAGCCCTTGATTTCTTGCATCTTTATGAACATGAAAATTGTACAATGCAAGTAGCAGGACAAGATCAATGGGGAAATATTACAGCAGGAATTGACTTAATTCGTAAGAAGATAGGAAAGGAAGCTTATGGTTTTACAATGCCTTTATTAACCAAAGCTGATGGTAGTAAGTTTGGGAAAACCGATGGTGGAGCATTATGGTTGGATCGGAAAAAAACGACCCCTTATGAAATGTATCAATTTTTAATTAATGTAGAAGATGAGAAGGTAATTGATTACTTAAAATTCTTAACTTTCCTAACACCAGATGAGATTATGAAAATAGAAAAAGAGCATCAAGAAAAACCACATGAAAGACTTGCTCATAAGGCACTTGCCAAAGAAGTAATTACGTTTCTTCATGGCGAAGAAGCATACCTTGAAGCGGTAAAAATAAGTGAAAGCCTATTTTCTGGAGAGATTTCCAAATTAACAGGTGAAGAAATAGAACTTGCCTTTCAAGGACTTCCAAGAAAAGAAATAAAAGAAGAAAAAACCATCGTTGATTTTCTTGTAGAAAATGAAATTTGTAGTAGTAAACGAGAAGCAAGAGAATTTATTGGAACTGGAAGTATTACGTTAAATGGAGAAAAAATAAAGGATTTAGATTTTGTTGTTCAAAAAGATTGTGCGATTGATCATAAATATTTGGTTGTAAGAAGAGGAAAAAAGAAATACTTTATTGTTGTCTTTTCCTAATTGTGTTACAATAAGAAAGAAAAGGTAGGGATAGTATTATGAAAAAGAAAAAGAAGAATGATGCAAAAAAACAAGATAAAGTAGTAAAAGGACTTAAATTTATTGCTGTTCTTTGTGTTTTGGTTATTGTTTGTGAAGCCATTTATATTGGGGTTAAAATATACCAAAGAGAACAAAATACGGTTTATGTTGATACTTTTGCGGCAGTAGAAAAAGTAAGCGATGGATACATTGGTGTTGGAAGTAGTGATTTTAAAAAGAGTAAATATAATTCTTATAGCAAAAGTCATACCAAAGCAAAAATTGTAAAATATGATAAGGATAAAAACGTTCTTTTTGAAACGGCTTATAAGAAAGGAATAGAATCTTCCTTTAATGATGTAGAAGAGACAAAAGATGGTTATATTGCCGTAGGATCTGCTGCTTATACAAACAAACAAATCAAAGAGCATGTTACCAATGGACTTCTTGTTTTGTATGATAAAAAAGGAGAACAAGTAAACAGTAAAAAGTTAGAAATATTAGATGATACCGTCTTTACAAAAGTAGAAGTATTAAAAGATGGATATCTTGTAATTGGGCAGAGTATTTTAGAAAACTATACCATTGGAAATGATCCCAATGGTGGAGGAATTATTATAAAATATGATTTTGATTTAAAAGAAGTATGGAGAGCCAATCATGGTGGTAGTAAATCTGGTATCTTCAATGATTTGGTTATTGACGATGATGCTATTTATTTGGTTGGAAAAGATGCTGCAAGATATGGTGTATTTGCGAAATACACATTGGATGGAAAAAAGGAATTTGTAAAAACATTTGAATTTACCGATACCATCGGTTTCTCATCCATTGCTAAAATTGGTGATAATTTTGCTGTTGTTGGTTCAAAAACAGTTAATATTTCAGCCGATGATCAAGATAAAATAACAGAAGCTTTGATTGCCATTTATGATAAAGATGGTAGTGTAAAACGGCATAAAACCTATAAAATCAATAAGTCTGCAAGATTTAATAAAGTGATTGTAGATGGGGATGAAATTATAGCTGTTGGACATACTGCGAAAAAGGATGAAGAAGAATCAACCGATGCTGTTAATGTTTTCCGTTATAGTGGTATTTTAGCAAAATATACATTTGATGGAGATGAAATATTAAAGAAGCAAGAAAAAGGTAGTCGTGATACTTACTTTAGTGATATCCTAGCAACAAAAGATGGATACATTGTTGTAGGTCAAACATCTTCCAAAGAACTTGGTGGAAACAACAAAGATTTAACCTCTTTCTTCTTAACTTATGATAAAAAAGGAAAAAGACAAACCAGTGAAACTGTATTTAATAAAGTCGTTTTCGACTGATGAAAAAATAAAAGAAAATCCACCACTTTCCGAAAAAGGAATAAAAGACGCCAAATTAGTGCGTCTCTTACTTCCTGATGTTACGTTTGATTGTTGTTATACTGGAGAAGAAATCGCATCTTATGGGAGTGCAATGTTAATGATAGGTGATAAGTTAGAAATTAAAAGAGATAAGAGACTGAACAAAGAAAAATCCACAAAAGTTGTGGAAAATAACATTATCTCTTATCTTTCATCCTTAAAAGATGAGAACACTATTTTAATAGTAGCAGATTCTACTGTTATAAAAATACTCCATAAACAAGTACCAAATGCAATTGAAATAAAATAAAGGACTTTTTTGGTCCTTTATTTTATGATTGGATTATAAGTTTGATATTCTTTTGAATGATAATCGATGAAGCCATCTTGAGCAAGTCGATATACGATAAAGCTTTTTGGATAATTTTTTTCATCTTTAATATCATAGTTTTTCTTACAACATATTTCTTTATAATAAGTATCATCAACCATAAAGCAATAAGCTTGTTGATCAATCGAATCTTCTTGATTATTATTTTCATAGGATATTAAATTTTTGGCTTGTGCTTTATTAAAGTCTGTTTTACAATGCGCAAGTTCATGCAATAGAGCAAAGTAAATATCAGCGATTCTTTGATGTTTGTGGGTTAAGTATATAGCAGGTACTCCACAAAGCACTCGAAAAGCTCCTCGTATTTTAGAACCTTTTATATCATCTTGAATCACAAGATAAATGCCATTTTCATTAAATAAATGTATTAATTTTTCTTCATCAAAAAGATTCTTCTTTGCAAGTTCTTTTATTTTTTGAACCAAAATAGGAATATTTTCCTTTTTATAAGTAGAAACTTTTTGCGTTAAAGCAGTTCGATAACATTTTTCAAGCCAAAGAAATAATAATTCTGGTTTGTTATTTTTACTTTTATAAAAAATAGTATCATTTAATTCATATAGCTTTTCTGGTGTGGTAACTCTCAAAAATTTTAAAATATCTTTTAATATTTCTAGCTTATCACTTTCATCTTTATATTCAAAATAATTTTCTTTTGGTAATAAACGATAACAAAATTTATTCAAATATTTTGTAAGTGTTAAATTTTCTTTTTCTAAATAACGATGAATCTCTTGTTCCAATTTATAATCTTTTTCAATATTATAAATATAATCAACAGGAATATCCGTGACAAGAGAGATATTTGTAATAATTTGAGCTGAGAATTCTCTTTTTCCAGCTAATAGTTCAATTAGATGTTTTTGACTAATTCCTATTCGACTTGCAAATTCTTTCTTGGTGATATGATAACACTCTAAATAGTCAATTAAAAAATCTTTAAATCTTATACTTTCCATTTTTCTTCCTCCTTATCGATTAACACTTAAAATTCGTTTAAAATCTTCATAATGTTTGGTACTGATAAACTCAAAATTAACAGTATTTTGTTCTATGTCAATAGAACAAATAAGTCTTATCATACCACTATTTTTACATAAGTTAAAACTATAGTATCCACTCATTTCATTTCTCAAGGCTTCGAATCCGTATATTTTAGAAATAGGGTGAAGCTGTAATTCCTTATATGTGTTACAGTTTTTTATATGAACAATAATTTTTTCTAATTGTTGTTTTTCTTTTGTATATTTTTTTAGCTTTTTTAATTCTTTCTCTAGCTGTTTTCTGTTTATTTTCATAAAATGTCCTCCTTGTTTGATATTATTATTCTTATTTCTTCACTCCTTTCTTACATATATTAACATTTTGGTAAATATATGTCAACAACTAATTTATGGTTATTTAAAAAAATAGAAATGTCAGGAATAATTTATTTTTCCTTAATTTTCTAATATTTTCTTTACCAAAAGAAAAAGGACTTTTTGGTCCTTTTATTTGTTATAAAATTCAACAATTAGAGATTCATTGATATCCATATTAAGTTCATTTCTTTCTGGATATCTTACATAAGTACCAGTCTTTGTTCCTTCATCAAAAGTTACATATTCTACACGTTTATGAACATTTTCTAAAGAAGCAAGTGCTGCCTTATGATCGCTTGAATTCTCTTTTAAAGCAATTGTACTACCAGGTTTAACACGGTATGATGGAATATCTACTTTCTTACCATCTACAACAATATGACCGTGATTAACAAGTTGTCTTGCAGCACGACGTGTGTTTGCAAACCCTAAACGATAGACTAAGTTATCAAGACGAGATTCTAATAAAATTAAGAAGTTTGTACCATGTACACCAGGCATTTTACCAGCTTCCTCAAATGTCTTTCTAAATTGTCTTTCATTTACACCATACATAAAACGTAGTTTTTGTTTCTCTTTTAATTGAACAGAATAATCACTTGGTTTTCCTTTTCTTGCATTTCCATGTTGTCCAGGTCCATAAGGACGACGAGCAAGTTCTTTTCCTGTCTCACTTAAAGATAGACCAACACGACGAGATTTCTTATAACTAGGTCCAGTATATCTTGACATCATATCCTCCTTTCTTGCACTTTCCCTTGGCTTGTTCTCTTGTTCTTCGGGAGCTTTTTTTGTTCTTTCGCCTAACAGCAAATAGTTACTTGTAACTTTAAAAAAGCACATGAAGAATAGATAAAACAAATGCTGTTCAAGTAAAACTGCGTTATTATCATATGATAAAACGCTTCATTTGTCAAGACTTTACAAGAAAAACTTCTTATTATAAAATAAAGATGAGGGGGATATAGTATGGCAAATAAAATATTTCAATTAATCGGAAAAAGTGGGAGTGGAAAAGATACCATTAAAAACTTATTAATAAAAGATTTTAAAGAAGAAAAATGGCTTCAATTTTCCATCAAGGAAGTTGTAATGTATACAACAAGACCAAAACGAGAAGGTGAAATAGATGGAATCTCTTATTTCTTTAAAACAGAAGAAGAATATCAACAAATGAACGTGGCAAATGAAATATTAGAGTGCAGATCCTATGAAACCAAACATGGTATTTGGCGTTATTTTACACCTTATCAAGCGTTTGATCTAACCAATCATAATTATATTATTCTAAACACATTAGAAGGATATCAATCTCTAAAATCTTATTATGGAGAAGGTATTGTTTATCCCTTTTATATTGAAGTAGAAGATGGAATAAGGCTAAATCGTGCTCTTAAAAGAGAAATGCAGGAAGAAAATCCCAAATATCAAGAGTTATGTCGACGCTTTCTTGCCGATAGTATTGATTTTAGTGATGAAAAACTATCACTCTTAAACATTACAAAGCGTTATCAAAATGATAATTTAATAAAATGTAAGGACGAAATAGAAAATGATATTAAAAGGTTACTTTTAAAATAATCTTTTTTCTTTGTAAAGTTTAAGAAAAAGATAGATAAAAAACGTTAATTATGATATGATTATATAGAGTAAGGTGGTGAGACTATGAAAGGAAAGTTGTTATTTATTTTAACAGCCATTTTAATTATCGTCATCATAGGTCTTGTTATTTTCTTTTTGTTAAAGAAGAAAAGAAGAAATTACTATAACCAAATAAGAATTGATTTAGATCATGAGAAAAACGTAATTGGAAGTAGTCCTGTTTTACTAGAACTTACCAAACTAGAACCCATTATCAAAAATGAAAAAATGGAAGAAAAATATCAAGTATGGCAAGACGAATATGAGCATATAAAAGAAGTAGAAATACCAAAAATTGATGATATGTTATTAGAACTTGATACCTTAATAGAGAAAAAAGAATATAAAATGGCAAAGGTACGGATTGCAAAAAGTGAATTAGAAGTTTACAAAGTAAGGGAAGAAACCAATCATCTACTTGATCAAATCAAAGAAATTACGTTAAGCGAAGAAAAATATCGTAGTATTATCACCAAACTAAAAACAAAATATCGAAAGTTAAACAAAGATTATCAAGAACATACCAATTTATATGAAGAAATGGCAGAAGCGATTGAGTTACAACTTGAAAATATTGAAAAACGTTTTCTTGAATTCGAAAAAGCAATGGATGAAAATCAATACACAGAAGTGGTCCATATTGTAAAAGCACTTGATACAATGATTGAACATATGGGAATTGTAATTGAGGAAGTACCTGATTTAATGTTGATGTGCAAACAATTAATTCCAAAGAGAATCAAAGAAATCGAAGAAACCGGAGAAAAAATGGAAAAGGATGGTTATCCTTTGGAATACCTTAATTTATCTTATAATTTAGAAGAAGCAAAGAAAAATGTTAATACCATACTTGATCGTATTAGAGTATTAAACTTAGAAGACTGTATGTTTGAATTAAAAACAATTCTTGATTATTTGGATAGTATTTTTGTTGATTTTGAAAAGGAAAGGTTATCCAAAAAAGTCTATGAAGAAGTAAAAGATGATTTTTCGAAAAAATTAAAGAAAACATCAAAATTAGTAAGTGATATTTATGATCAGTTAGATGACATTAAAAATATGTATGACTTGAATCAAGAAGATGTTAAAATTATTGATGAAGTTAACAAAGACTTAACGATGATTAAAGATGATTATAAGAAAATGGTAGAAAAAGTAAAAAATAAAGCAACGCCGTTTTCTCTTGTCAACAAGGAAGTAGATGAATTAAGTACAAGACTAAAACAAGTAGAATCAACCCTTGATGTTGCGCTTAAATCACTTGGTAATATGTATGAAGATGAGCAAAGAGCAAGAGAACAATTAATGGAAATTGATGACTTATTAAAAGAAAGCAAAGAAAAGATGCGTAATTATAAGTTACCTATGATTAGTGATCATTATTTTGTAGAGTTAAATGAAGCCAATGAAGCAATTGTAGAAGTGATAAAAGAGTTATCCAAAAAACCAATTGTGATACAAACTTTAAATACAAGAGTTGATACAGCAAGAGATTTAGTTTTAAAACTCTATAATACAACAAATACCATGATCAAAACAGCCAAATTAAGTGAAATGGCAATTGTCTATGGGAATCGGTATTTATCTCTTCATTCCGATATTAAGGATGGGCTTGATCGGGCCAAAAGATTATTTTTTAAAGGCGATTATCAAAGTTCTTTAAAAATTAGTATGGATACCATTAAATTAGTAGATGAAAATTTTGAAAGAAAGATGTTAGCATATGAAAAAGAAAAAGAATGAAAATGGATTTGGAACACATGAATTTTTAACAGTTGTGGTAGTATGCTTAATACTTACAGCTATTCTTTTCGTTGTAATATTAAAGAATTCAAACAAAGAAACTTTTCAAGTATTTCGCTATAATGCCAAAATTGTAGGAATGAATGCTGTTAATTATAATATGGGAGAGGAAAAAAAAGTAGTCTATCTTGTTGATATGATAGAAGATGATTTAATATCACCAATTAAGAATCCTTTTTCTGGAGAAACTTTATGTGATGCTTATGAATCAAAAGTAGAGTTTGCAGAAGATGGTAAGTTAGTTACTCTAAAGTGTGGCTCCTATTTAATTGATAGACAGAAATTAACAGATGATAAAATTCCTGTTTATGAAGTTAGTGAATGGACACCGGATAAAATAAAAGATGGTGAAACAAAGAAAGCTTATAATTGTATAAAAGATAATAAAAATATATTAAATGATTATTATGAAGAACCATTGTTTCTTTCTATGTTGGGAAAGCAAAATGGAAAAGTATATAAATCATTGGAAGAAGTAAAGAATGATTGTACGCTTCAAGAAAAAATATTATATCGTAATAAAAAAGAGATAAAAAAAATAAGTTATTGAAAAGGAGAGTGGTAGTATGAAAAAAGAAAAGGATTGGTTTGATAGTCCCAATATTATAACTTATTTAATAATAGGGTTGTTGATATTATTAATTATTTTATCACAGTCTTTTGCAATTCAGAATCATTTGGGAGCATCGGATATGCTTCGCTCTATTTTTAATCATAATAGTGAATATATCTTTCCCTTGATTTATTTTATCTTGATTCGAATGAAAATTGGAAAGAAGTATTTTGATCATTTAAATTTAATTATGACATTATTATACTTTTTACTAACGGTAGCAAGTATCTTTACAATTTTTCAATCTTTCCATTTTGGAACAATATTAGTTTTTGTACGTAATCTATTATTTTTACTTTATTTTGTTTATGCTTTCTTATGTGATACGGTAATTGGAAAAGACTTACATCTTGCAAATAGTCCGATGGTAGAAGTAAAAAACAATCAATACTTTTATGTAATTGGTATAGTACTGATTATTTATCTTATTGTATCATTAATTAACTCTAGTTCCTTTGATGGTGTAGTCTTAATTCTTTTAGAAATGATGTATTATTTCTTATTTGCTCGTTATATTTATTTGTATAAAGAGTTTTGTGATCAAAAAATAAAAGATGTTAAAAAGCCAAAGAAGAGTACCAAAAAGGAGAGTGTTATCGAATGAGAGATTTGTTTGATGAGATAGAAGAACAAAAAAAAGAACTTCCCAAATTAAAGAAAATAAGTGTAGAAATGGCAAAGAAAAAACATTATAATTTTTATCAACAATTATCTTTTTGGTTGTTTGCTATTTTCTTTGTAATTGCTATTTTATTAGGAAATATCTTTCCAGCTTGTAGTGAAACTTCTGGATTATTTCAAACTTGTACAACAACAGAATACAATTTATCTTTAACATTAATTGTGTGGTTTGCTAGTTTTATCTTTTGTAGTTTTGTCTATGGGTTAGGAGAAATCATTTCTTTATTAACCTCCATCAATGAAAAAATGAAGTAGGTGAGTGATATGGTAAATAATTTAAAAGTAACAGAAAAAGCCCCAACTCATTTTCAAAATTGGCTTGCTGCAAAAAGGTTACAAAGAAGGTTTATCTTTGGAACCAAAACGGGACTTGCTGTTGTTGCTGGAATAACAGCAGGCGCTTTAACAAGTGAATTTGTAAGTCCAACAAGTGATTATGTAAATCAGGCATATGGTTATGGAATGGAGAGTGTAACCTTAAATGCAAGTAGTATTAATGATCTTAATCTAGTTATGGTAAATGATGGAGCGGATCCTGCACTTTATAATGGTGTAATACAAAAATTAGATCAAGATGGAATTGATTTCAAAAGTGTTTATACGGTTGATAATATAGAACAAATTGATCAAACAGAAACTTTTGTAGCGCTTACTACGTATCAAGGAGAAAAACCAAAGGTAATTGGACAAAATGAAGATCGAACCAATCAAGCAGATCCTCTTGCTCTTGGCATTCAAGCTGGTTTTGATAGTTATCAATACGCAAGTACAACACTTCCACAGTTAGGAGTTCATGGGTATGATAAATTAGTACCTGCTAATATTGAAGAAAAGGTAGCAGATATAAGTCCTCGTTTTGTTACCATTGCTGTTCCTGTGAATGCAAATTCTAAAATGATTGCAGATAGTTTGGTGAATGGATTATGCCGTTTTGATCATTATATGACAAATAACAAAGAAACAAATTTGTTAACGAAAGCGTCTTATCTTACGGAAGAAGAGTTATCAAACTATATCATGAGAACAAGCAATCATCCAAATCAAGATGATACTGTTTTAATTGGAAAGCGTGGTATTTTAGATAGTAGTATAAAAGTAGCAGTTACAACACCAAATATAAAAGATGCAAGAATGGAAAAATAAAAGAATTGTTCAATAAGAAGCAATTCTTTTTAATTGATGGTAGGAGTTGTACTACTTGGTTCTATTTGAATAAATGTATTTCCATCGTTTAATTTTATTTCTTCTCCATTTTGATAAGTATAGGTAGTTTTTGCATTTCTTGCTGTCTTTTTCCAAGTAATTGGTAGGGCATATCCATTGGTAATATAATAACCATCACCACTACCTACGGTTGTTAAATCTTGTCTTCCTTTTTCATCAAGTGTTTTATTATCGACTCTTTGAATGATGATATTTTTATAGTGATATTGTTCTTTTGTAGTTTTATCCGCATGGGGATTTCCATTCATAAATCGTAAATAAACACCACGATTACTATCATAAGTATAGCTTCTTTCTTGATATCCTGAATAAGGAACGACTACGTTGTTTGCAGGAATTGCATTGAAACCATCACAATTATCACTTTTACAACTATCTTTTAATTTACTAAGATCAATAGTATCGGTAACTAAGTTTAGTGCTTCCCAATTGTCGGATGTTGTTTGATAATTTAAACTACTAGCACTCTCATATAATTTATCAATACTTGTAAAAACATTATGAGGAGCAGCAATTGATTGATCTCGCCAATAAGCGCTTCCAACGGTTAGTCCATTAATATTATTGACCCCTAAACTTTTAATATCTTTTTTCGCATAAGGACTCCAACCAAAATGAGCATAAATAGCATCATGTTCCAAAGCATAATCAAGAAAATAATGACGAGAACTACGAATTGGTCCAATTAAAGATGTTGTTTTATCTTTAAAGATAACCATAATTCGTGTAAGTCCACCTTCAACGATTGCTTCATAACTAACATAAGCATCTTGTAGTCCTGCATGATTAGAAGGACCTACATTATTATCAATCATAATAGCAATAGGTCTTTTATTACTATTAATATCAATGGTATTTAATTGTTTTACTTCTTCCACTTTCTCTTCTGTTTTTTCCTCTTTTTTCTTTTTTGGTTTTTCTTGTTTTTTTGGAGAAAGTAAGAAAAAGAGACTAATTCCAAGAATGATAGCTAAAACAACAATACTTACAATTAAAATAACCTTTTTTTTCTTTGTCATTTTCTTCACCTCTTACTTCTAAGACTAGTGTAACATAAAGAAATTGGTTTTTGTATCTTTTTTTTAAAATTAATGTAAAGGGGGACAGGTACCATCATTGGGTCGATAAAAACAATGATTTTTATAGCGACCTGCAAGAGATTGATCGTACCAAGATGCAATACAAGGATTATTATTTTGAGGAGAATAAAACCATAGAGCATTGGTAGCAGGATAATAGTATTCTCCATTTAAAACACGCTCTGCTAATTCACGTTCTTTAATGGTAGAACCTTGATTAAATTGTTGACTTGAAACCCCTGCAAATCCTCCTGGATTTTGAAAGATCATCTGTGTCACTGAAGTAATATCGCGAAAAGTAAAACAATCCGTTAAAACACGATTGACACCTACATTTCCTACCATCAACATTCCATATTCTCCTTCACCAACGGCTTCTGCTCGCATTAATCTTGCTAATAAGTCAAGCTCTTTTGATGTATATGCAACTACACTTGCCATAGTATCACCTATCATACTATATGTTTTTTTTAAAAAATAGTTGTCTAAAAAAGATAGAGTGTGCTATAATTAGTTTGTTGAAGAAATAGGGGATTAGTTAAATGGTATAATAATGGTCTCCAAAACCACTGTTGGGAGTTCGATTCTCTCATCCCCTGCCAGAGAAAATACCGATTTTTACCTTGTTTTTCAAGGGAAAATCGTTTTTTTATGTTCGATTTTTTTCATAAGATTTGACTTGCTATTTGTTTTATGAATAAAAAAATTAAAGACGAAATAGTTATAGTCATGATAAATATATTCTAAAAAATAAATTAATAGTAACTTTTCAAAATATGATGATGTTACTTTGGAAATACCTTATTGTATTAATTCATCAGTATTCAAATACTTTTTTATTACCAAGAACAGTTAATAAAATAAAAAGCTGACGCACCAAATTAATGGCTATCAGCACTAGATATTTATAATTATAATTTAAAATTATTGAATGTCAATACTTTTAGATGAATTTTCATGCCTTGTTTTTTTGAAGAAAGTACACTAAAAGAAAAAAACATAATCAAAAAGATTATGTCAAGACAAATAACATTCTTTCAATGTTATTAATTATTAGCCATCAACAGATACATAAGAAAGCATATATTTATTTTCATTGTTTAAAAATAGTTCTACTTCAATAATATGCTCATCATCTAATTCACTCTCTAAATAAATTATGGTATAACTTTTCTCATCAATGATTCTAATTTTAGGGTTACCGATTTTAGAAAATATTTCATCTTTTGAGTAATCATCAATAAACCATCCTGTTTTTTTAAACTCATCATAAATATATTCTAGTATCTGTTCTTTGTTTTCAAGATAATAATCAGCAACTTTATTAGCTAACGCTTTTATTTCATCCATTGAAAGATTACTATTTGTTATAAAATCTAAATCAATTTCAATATCTAAATTTTTATAAACATATGCATTTTCATCAATATAATCTAAATTTTTATCCTCATTCATTTTTTATCTTCCTTTCTATAAGTATAAATTAACATATTTAATATGAAATGTCAATTAGAATAATAGGGATAGATCAAAGACATTGTTAAGTAGTATTTTATAAAAAACAATGCTATAATTAAGATAATAAAGGTGTTGGCTTATGATAAAAAACAAAAGAAAGTTGATTCATATAAAAATATCCATTCCTTTTAAAACATAATAATGATCCCCTTGAATAGCCGTTGTTATTTCGTTATTATCACAAAACGAAAGGAAGGTGAATCAAAATGACGAAAGTAAGAAACTATAAAGTTCATGAGAACCTATTAGTTATTACACATACTTTGGGGGCATTGTATCAAAATTTCTATGGAACGTTACCAAAAGAGTTTGATGAAAAAATAAAAGATTTATTAGACGAACTTATTGAATATCAAGAAAAAAATTATCTTGATGGTGATATTATGGAACATGAATTATATCGTAGAGTAGTTTTTAAAGAAACGAACGAAAAGAAAAAGTAGATGTCTATTTTTCTTTTTTTGTCAGTTTTGAAGAAGAAAATAGGATTTAAAAAAGAAGTTTCGCACATACTAAAAAGGGTGATAGGATGAAAGTTCGACTTGGTTATGCTTGTATTAGTGAAACATTAAATGTAACAACATCAACTCCTTATACATATACACAATTTTGTAAAGAAAAGAATGATCAAAAATTAGATTCCATTATTCAATCAAATTTTTCTGCTTTGAAAGAGATTCTACGATACAATCAAAAAAATAACATTCATTTTTTTAGAATGTCTTCAAATATGATACCACTTGCAACCAAGAGTGATGTTTTCTTCGATTACCTTGATAACTATAAAAATTGGTATCAAGAAATTGGTTCTATTATAAGAGAAAATAAGATGCGTGTTGATTTTCATCCCAATGAGTATTGTGTATTAAATAGTGTTAAAAAAGAAGTACAGGAAAATAGTATAGCAATATTAAACTATCATTATAATTTATTAGATGCTTTAAAGATCGAAAGAAAAAGACTCGTTCTTCATCTTGGTAGTTCTACGTTTGGAAAGGAAAAATCAATTGCAAGATTTTGTAATGCCTTCCTTCAATTGGATAAGAAAATAAGAGATTGTATTGTAATTGAAAATGATGATAAAGTCTTTACGGTAGATGACTGTATCAAAGTACATGAGAAAATAGGAGTTCCTATTGTACTTGATTATCATCATTACCTTTGTAACAAAGGAGAAAAAGAACTTAATGATTTTATGGAAACAGTTTTATTAAGTTGGAAAGAAGAAGTTCCTAAAATTCATTTTTCCAGTCCAAAAAGCAAATTGAAAAAAGAGATTCGAAGCCATCATGATTATATTGATAGTGATCGTTTTATTTCTTTTTTAGAACAAATTAAAAAATACAATCAGGATGTTGATATTATGATTGAAGCAAAGAAAAAGGATGAAGCTTTATTTCGTTTGGTAAGACAGTTAAAATATAAAACCAATTATATCTTTTTGGATGATACGAGTTTTTGGGTATGAACCATTGTTCTCATTTTTCATATACTACCTTGAAAGAGGGATAAATATGAAATATAATTATCAGTTTGGTAATAACTTTTATAACTATTATGGGAATATGGGAATAAAAAGTACGAAGTATCGTATTTTAGCGCCGGAACAATCCCAAAATGTTCAACCGGGTATGGAATATTTGATGAAGCCACTTCCTATTTTTGATAATCCAAATTATAAAGGAAGTGGAAAATTAAAAGGGAAAGTAGCCATTATAACAGGTGGAGATAGTGGACTTGGTAGAGCTTGTGCGGTTGCCTTTGTAAAGGAAGGTGCAAAAGTAGTAATACCTTACTATAATGAACATAAAGATGCTAACTTTACAAAACAATATATTGAAAACCTTGGTGGAGAATGTATGTTGTTATCTGGTGATATTGCGAAGAAAAGTTTCAGTGATGAAATTGTGGAGAAAACATTACGAAGGTTTGGTAAAATTGATATTTTGGTAAACAATGCAGGAGTACAGTATCAACAAGATCAATTAGAAAGTATTAGTGATGAACAGTTTGATCGAACCTTAAAAGTGAATTTATATGGTATGTTTTATTTGACAAGAGCTGTTCTTCCACATTTAAAAAGTGGTGCATCCATTATTAACTTATCATCTGTAACAACTTTTTATGGAGATCCACAATTGATTGATTATGTTACAACCAAAGGAGGAATCGTTGGTTTCACTCGTGCTTTGGCAAGAAATTTAGCCTTAAAAAATATACGAGTGAATGCGATTGCCCCAGGATTTTGCTGGAGTGCCTTACAACCTGCTTGTTGGGTAAAAGAAAAAATACCATCTTTGGGATCCAATTCTGCTATGGCAAGAGGAGCTATGCCATATGAACTTGCACCAACCTTTGTTTTCTTAGCAAGTGATGATTCAAGTTATGTAACCGGTCAAGTTTTACACAACAATGGTGGAGAAGTAATGGGATAAATATTTGAAAAAAATACTTACATTTCTTTTAAATTTGTAGTAAAATGAATTTGTCGCGTAGCAAATAGCATAAATCCAGACGTTGGGTTTAGGCTATTTTTTTGGGAGGAGTTTTAAAAATGAAACAATTAGATTTAGGAAATGAAAAAATAGGAAAGTTATTATTATCTTTTTCAATACCTTGTGTTATTAGTATGTTAATCAATTCTGTTTACAATATTGTCGATCAAATTTTTATTGGAAAAGGTGTTGGAACGATAGGGAATGCTGCTACCAATGTTATTTTTCCTTTTGTTATTTTTTGTAATGCAGTAGCGGGTCTTATTGGTAATGGTAGTGCCGCTAATTTGAGTTTGCGATTAGGGGAAGGGAAAAAAGAAGAATCAAGAAAAAGTGTGGGAAGTTCTATTACTCTTTTAATTCTTGTATCTCTTGTTGTTGCACTCTTAGGAGAGCTTTTTCTTCCTTGGTTGCTATATGCTTTTGGTTGTACGAAAAACGTATATTCTGCTGCTCTTTCTTATGGTAGAATTATTCTTCTTGGTGTTCCTTTTATGATTATTTATAGTGGTATGTCATCTATTATAAGAGCCGATGGGGCACCTACTTATTCTATGATTTGTCTTGTTGTTGGTGCTATTATCAATTTAATTTTAGATCCTATTTTCATCTTTTCTTTTCACTTAGGAGTAAAAGGTGGAGCACTCGCAACCATTATAGGACAAGCCGTTTCTTTTCTCTTTACGATTTTCTATTTGAATAAATTTAAAACCATTGCTTTACGGAAGGAAGACTTTAAACTTAATCGTTCGATTCTTAAGACCTTAAGTCTTGGACTTTCTAGTTTTATTACCCAAATAACCATTCTTGCTTTGTTTGTTGTTATGAACAATATTATGACGATTTATGGAGCAAGTAGTCGCTTTGGTAGTGATGTTCCTTTATCGGTTTATGGTGTTATTTCTAAAATCAATAGTTTGTATGTTTCCAGTGTTTTAGGAATTGCAATAGGAGCTCAACCAATTATTGGTTTTAATTATGGTGCAGGTAACTATGAAAGAGTAAAAGAAACCTTAAAGAAATTAATGATTGTTGCCTTTCTTATCGGTCTTTTCTTTAACATTATGTTTGTCTTTTTCCCAGAACTTGTAATTTCTATTTTCATTCGTAAGAGTGATCCTAATTATAAGCTTTTTATGGAATTTGCAATTGATTACTCTAAAATATTCTTATTGGTATGTAGCTTAAATGCTTTTGAGATGACATCTAGTATTGTAATTCAATCGTTAGGAAAGGTAAAAAAAGCAACCCTTGTATCATTTACAAGACAAATTATTTTGTTTATTCCACTTGCCTTATTACTTAGTCATTTTATAGGATTATACGGAGCAATTTATGCAGGACCCATTGCTGACTTTCTTTGTTTTCTTGTTGTTATTTTCATCTTTGGTAGTGAATATAGATCGTTATCAGGAAGAAAAGACGTCAAAGAAGTAGAGTGGATAAAAGAACAAAAGAGGGAAGTACCAAGAACTTCTTATGTTATTACGATTGCAAGAGAATATGGTTCAGGTGGACATTATATTGGAGAACTTTTAGCCAAAGAACTTCATATTCCTTGTTATGATAGAGAGCTTATCCATTTAGCGTCCATAAAATCAGGATTTACACCAACTTATATTGAAGAGAAAGAAGAAACAAGAAATTCTTATTATGAAAATGATAATGCTATTTTTATAGCGGAATCTAGTGTAATCAAAGAAATAAGTAAAGATCCTTGTATTATTATAGGTCGATGTGGAAATGCTGTTTTAGAAAAGAAAAAGAATCTTTATCGTATTTTCTTATATAGCAGTGAAGAAGATAAAATAAATCGTGTTACCAAATATTATCATGTTCCAAAGAACAAAGCAAAAGAAGTCATTGAAAAAAAGAACCGAGAACGCGCCAAATACTATCAATATTATACGGATAAAAAATGGAATGATATCAATAATTATGATATTATGATTCAAGTAGATGTACTAGGAATTGAAAAAACAGTAGAACTTTTAAAAACGATTTTACAAACAAAAAAGGACTAAGCTTTGTCCTTTTTAAAATGCAGTTTAATTCTTACAATTTCACTGTTTGTACCAACTCTAATATTGGGTCCATAAACACCAACTCCTGATGTTACAATACTAGTCATTGTATCTTTTTGATATTTTCCATAAGGATTTTCAAAGAAAAGACCACCTGTGATATTAAGAGGGAAAAACTGTCCATCATGGGTATGTCCTGCAAGATGTAAGGATGCCCCTGCATCCACACTTTCTTGTAAATGTTTTGGTTCATGTTCTAATACAACAAGAGGAAGGTCTTTCTTTTGATTTTTTGTTAGTTCCTTCATACTTTTTCTCTCTTTTGTCCCATTTCCTGTTTTTTCTTCATCGAGTCTTCCAACAAGATAGAAACTATCTGCAATGATTGTACTTTCATCATCTAAAATCTTAATATTTGCTTTGGTTAAAAACTCTTCCATTTTTGGATCGCGATAAGCATTTTCTTTTTTCTGCATCGAAAAGCCTGCAAATAATTTTTCTTTGATATCATGATTTCCAAACACAGCATAAACACCATATTTGGCTTTTATTTTCTTTAACTCTTTCCTAATTTTATCTGGATTATGAACCGATTCATAATCATTATCAAAAATATCTCCTGCAATTAAAACAAGATCCGGTTTCATTTTATTGGTTTTTTCTACTACGTTTTTAACCGTTGGATACGATACACTATAACCAAGATGTAGATCTGCAAATAAGACAATATTAAAGTCTTTTTTCTTTGCTTCTTTGTGAATAGTAACATCATAATTTTTAACATATAAAATATTCGCATGAATCGTTCCATAGATGGATAAAGTTATAACAGTGATCATACTAATAAGAAAGGATGTATATAAGTACTTTCGAGAGTGAAAAAAACTTTTTTCCTTTTTGAAGATGAACTTTAGAATGAAAAAAGAAAGAAAAAATAAAATAGCCATCATCATCATGTAAACAAAAGCAC
>CANQYK010000008.1 GCA_947628065.1 uncultured Bacilli bacterium
CTACTTCCCTTTGGACAACTTCCACTTTGTCGATTCCAGTACAAACTTCCTTTTCCTCCTGTTGCATTTGCTTCTTCTTCATATCCAGGATTCAATATCATCATTAATCTTGAGTCTGTCCAATCATTACTTCCATATGAACTCTCGGATGATCCTGTTCCGCTTGGCTTATTATCAAATGACATATCTGGTGTTAGAAAGTTTCTTCTGATTAATTTGATTCTTTGTTCCCTCTTTCCTGTTCCATCATCTACTGTTTCGATTCCGATAATCCTCCATCCTGCTTCTTCATTATTGAAGGTTACATAATTATTTGGATTCGCTCCTATATACCTGTAATCTTTTAATTCATCGCTACTCCATCCACTTTGTTGAGTCCCTGCTGTATGATTAAACACATACATCTTATTCTCTTTCGCACTACTATCTTCTTTTGTATAGTTTACATCATAATCTTGTATTGCTTCATCATTGGTATAGTTTGCTAGTAATGTATCAACTGCTTTTGGTGGTCTATACTCTACTGCATCCACTCTTATTCTTCCAAAGTAATACTTATCAATGGAATCATTTTCTGCTGTTTTATTTAACCATATTACAAGTTCATATTTATCCGTTCCTTTACTTTCTATTCCTTCACTATTATGTAATAGATTATCTTCTAAACTAGATAATGTTCCTTCCCCTATTACACTTCCATTCTTTTTTAATTGATAACTGATTACATCATGAGAGAGTAACCCACAACTTGCTCCCTTTTCAGTATCACAATCACTTTTCTGTTCTTCATCATTATCTAAGTATAATCCATATGTTATTTTCTTTTTATCATTGTTTATAATAGAAAACTTATAAGCTTGATTACTCTTCCCTTCTTCATCGGATACTGGTATCGCATTTTCTATATTAATTCCATCGCTTCCACTCTCATCAAGTTCTACATCAAGTCCTTTTACTCTTATTGTTATTACTTTTTCTCCTTCTAATCTTAACCTTAAAAAGGCATAAGTTATTCCTATTAGTGCTAATACAATAATAACAAGAGATATTATGATGATCTTCTTTTTCCTTGCTTGATTATCGATTCTATCTTCCATAAGCACCACCTTATTTTACTAATTATATTCTATCCTTTTTTTCTTCTTTTGTCAAAACAAAAAAGGGATTTCTCCCTTAAAATCCTCGGCTACTTCCACCACCACCGGAAGAACCTCCTCCACCGAAGGATCCACCTCCCCCTCCAAAGGAACTTCCTCCGCCAAAAGAACTACCTCCACCATAGTAAAAGCCACCTCTACCACCAAAATGCATACTAATAATAATTATGATAACCATAAAAATTATTGTAATAATAAATTCTATTATTTCTTCATCTAAGGTATTATCTTCTTCTACCTTTTCTATATCAGTTATGGTATCTAGTTGATAATGATTGGCAATTTCATTATAAAAAGACTTGTACCCATTTAACATACCACTATCAAAATCATCTTTTCGAAAATAAGGAATCATATATTCATCTTGTATTCTACCAGTTTTCCCATCTGGTAAAATACCTTCAAAACCATATCCAACTTCTACTCTTGACTGTCTTGTATCCATATCAATTAATAAAAGTAGACCATTGTTTTCTTCTTTTGAGCCAATTCCAAACTTTCGAAATAATGTTGTCGCATACGTTTCTAAATCCATACCATCAAGACCATCTACCGTTACAACAACAATTTGAGCCCCGGTTTCTTCATATAATTTTTTCGAGGTTTCTACAATATAATTTTCTGTTTCACTATTTAAGATATCAGCATAGTCATTAACATAAAATTCCTTTGTAGGACTTACCATAGCAGATACAGGTAAAACAGAAAAAAGAAGAAATAGAAAAACGCCTAATAATCCTTTTTTCATTCAAAATTCACATCCGGTACTTCTTTCTTTCCTTCTTCAACTTCAAAATATTCTTTCTCATCAAATCCAGCAATTCCTGCAATAATATTTGTTGGAATCTTTTTTATCTTGCTATTATATTCTTTTACTTTATTGTTATAATCTCTTCTTGCTGTCGCAATACGATTCTCACTTCCTGCTAGTTCATCTTGTAAATTAATAAAGTTTTGATTTGCTTTTAAATCTGGATAATTCTCAACCAACATCAATACTTTATTAATTGCATCATCCAAAGCACTATTTGCATCTGCTTTCTCTTCTACTGTTTTTGCTTTTAATAATTCACTTCTAGCACTCGTTACTTCCTCTATCACCTTCTCTTCATGTGATGCATACCCTTTTACAGTATTTACCAAATTCGGAATCAAATCAGCTCGTCTTTCTAACATTACCGATACATTGGAAAACTCATTATCGACATCTTCACTTAGATCAACAAGACCATTATAACTTCCTACACACGCTACTACAATAAGTAAGATAACTCCTACAATCACTGCAATAACAATCCCCATTTTTTTCATACTTTTCTCCTCCTACTATCATTATAAACGAAAGATGGTAGAAATGCAAAAAGAATTAAACACCTTCCAAATCAAACGATGGAATATATTCAAGTGACGCTGTATCATTTTCTTGCATATAAGCATTATGAATTCCAATCGAAAGGGCAAAATCAATAATTTCATCATAATCTTCTTTTGCTAATTTTTGATTCAAAAAAGGATATTCCTTTTGTTTTACAACCGGTGTATATTGATTCATAATACTAAAATAAATCGTATCTTGATACGTACGATACAAGTAAGATAAAATTTTCTTACTATCTTCTTTTAACGTTGGAAGACATAAATGACGAACCAATACCCCTTTTACCATTTTTCCATTCTCAAACTTATTTTCACCCGTTTGTAAAACCATCTCCTCTATTGCTTTTTTCGCAATACTAGAATAATTTTTAATCTTTGATAACTTTTCCCCTAACAAATCATCATAATATTTAAAATCAACCAAATAAATATCAACTAGTCCTTCTAATTCCTTTAACATAACTGGATGATCATAACCACTACTATTATAAACAATCGGAATCTCTAACCCCTTTTTCTTCGCTTTGATAATAGCTTCTTTGATGGATGGAATAAAGTGAGTCGGTGTTACCAAATTAATGTTTTCTGCTTTTTTCTCTTGTAGTTCCAACATAATTTGGGAAAGACGCTCTATCGTTATTTCTTTTCCAAAGTTATCATGACTAATTTCTTTGTTTTGGCAATATATACAATTTAGACTACAACCACTAAAAAAAATAGCACCACTTCCATTATAACCAGAAATACAAGGTTCTTCATCATAATATAACATCACTTTTGAAACCTTTAACGTATTTTTATTTTTACAAGTACCCATTTGTTGATAACGATTGAGCTTACACTCTCTTCCACAACAAATACAGCTTTTATAATGATCGATCAAAAGATTCACCGCCTTTTCTTAATTATAAGAAAAACAAGAGAAAAAGGGAAGAAAATTTGACAAAATCCCATTTTTTTGGTAAAATATGCGGCAAATAAGGGGTGATATAATGAGACCACAAAACGGACAAAACCAAGAACACGTTTCTTACTTTCCACTAGAAGAATATGTAAAAAGAATTCGTGTTTCCGATTTTGTATTAGAACATATGGAAGATACCAACCACCAATTCGATGCTTACTTAAAACTCTTATCACAATATGATAACTATTCTATTATTTACTATTTTATTGATTCTCTAAGCAAAGAAATCAAATCATCACAACAAATAGAAAGACATCACATAAAAAATATGGATCTTCTAAATTCTAAAGTATTCTTTGAAACATTACAAATTAGTCATAATCAAATAAAGAAAACACATCAGTTTGTAACTGAAAGTGATGAAAAATCAGAATATCGAAAAAAAGATGTAAGAGTCAGTAAAATCTATCCCGATGGAAGAGAAGATATCTTTTGGTGGGGTGTTAATAAAGAAGATGTAAAACCATTTATGGATGACTTTATTAAGTTTTATAAGTCAAACTCATTATCTGTTTTAAATGCCAATCCATTTTTAAAAAGCGCTTTGGTACACTTATTGTTTGTACGAATCCACCCATTTACGGATGGAAATGGTAGATGCGCTAGAACACTACACAATATTAAATTTACAGAAGCAATTAATAAAGCTTATAATATGAAACTAAAAATTTGTCCATTAAACCTATCACAAAATATTTTAATGAACAAACCAACCTATGCCAAAAGAATCAATAATATTTACTTCGACTTAGAACATGATTCTAATGATGAGATTAATGAATGGTTTGATTTTATGTTAAACATGGTAGATGAACAATTATATTTTAGTATGAACCGAATTCCAAAATTAGAAAAAGCATTTCAAAACATTGCCAAATTAAAAGATACAGATACCTCCTGTGATGTTCATAAACAAGCCCAAAAAATGAAAATAAAAGTATAGACGATGAAAATTCGTCTTTTTTATTCTTTTCTACTTGCCCTTTGAATACTATCTTTTCCAAATTTCTCTTTTAACATATCCATCACTTTTTCCATTTCATCTTCATGGTTTTCTTCTGTTTCAAACAAAGACAATTGTTCTTTCACATCCTCTGTTAAGTCCGATAATCGAACACCAATGTTTCGAATCGCATCTTCCTTCCAACTTTGTTCAAACAAAAGAAGAATATTTTTGTAAATAAGATCCGTCTGATTGGTAGCATTTACCAAAGTTAATTGATGAGAATAACTTTGAAACAAAGAATTTTTATAGGTAATGGCAATGGTTTTAGCATACATTTTTTGTTTTCGTAATTGATAAGAGACATCATCTACCTCTTGAAACAATACTTTTTCTAAGTCTTCTTTTCTCTTATAATCATAAGGAAGCGTTCGAGAAATACTAATACACTTATTTTTATCATCTCTTGGCTCTACTTTACTATCATCCACTCCATTCGAAGCGCGTAAAAAGTAACTACCTTGACTTTTAAAGTGACGATTTAAAAAAGATAATGGTGTATGGGCTAGTTCCCCAATCGTATGAATACCCAAATCGTTTAATTTTTGGGCAGATTTTTTTCCTAACATAAATAAGTCCGATACCGGAAGAGGCCAGAGTTTCTCTTCAATCTCACTTTGATATAAGGTATGTACTTTATCCGGTTTTTCAAAATCGCTTGCCATCTTGGCACACAATTTATTCTCAGCAATTCCAATATTTACTGTAAAACCAAATTTCTCTTTTATTTCGTTTTTTATTTTATGCGCAAGTAATACATAATCATCACCATATAAAAGAGAAGTACCTGTCATTTCCATAAAACATTCATCAATGGAAAATTGTTCCATTAATGGAGAATATTGTGATAAGTATTGAAATAGTTTTTTTGATTGTTCTTTATACCAAGAATAATTAGGAGGATATACTTCCAAATTTTTACATTTTTGTCGAGCAGAATAAATCGTTTCTGCTGTTACAATTCCATACTTTTTTGCCACAGGACTTTTCGCTAATACAATACCATGTCTTGACTTTTCATCTCCACCAATAATAGAAGGAATTTTTCGAATATCTTTTGGATAACCATTCTTTAATAAATAAATGGCACTCCAAGATAAAAAAGCATTATTAACATCAATATGAAAAATAATTCTTTTCATTCTTCTTCCTCCATTTCTTTTCTTTATTATATCAAACATTTGTTTTTAAAACAATATAAAAAGAAGAACAATCATTCTTCTTATAACATTCTTATTTGTTCCGTGGTAAGTCCCGTGTTTTTAGAAATTACTTCAACTGGTATTCCATCATGCTTGAAATTTCTTGCT
The DNA here is from genome assembly GCA_947628065.1 of uncultured Bacilli bacterium. GTDB lineage: Bacteria > Bacillota_I > Bacilli_A > RF39 > UBA660 > Onthousia. Next base: position 5,815 of record CANQYK010000008.1, read on the forward strand.
ATTTCTGTTTTTTCTTCACTTTTTCCGATGGCAATGCCTTCACTTTTTCCGATGGCAATGCCTTCACTTTTTCCAATGGCAATGCCTTCCTCCTTACTGTAAGCAATTTCCTCTTTGTGTGTTTCTTCTCTGTCATAGACAGTTAAAAAGTCTTCATTCCTTAATAAACGACATAATTTTTGATATAGTGGCATATATTCCTCAAACTCCTTTCCAAACTCTTTTGCTTCTTCTAATGTTTTACAACTTAAGAATTGTGCAAACTTCCTTAACTCTTTGTCCTCATTGTAACGTTTTATTCTAGCATTTGCAAGTATAAAATGATAAGATTGATATAAATTCGTCTCAATTTGATTCTCTTTCGAGCTTGGTCGAAATAAAACTACAGGATCTTTGGTATCAATGTGTTTAAAATTATTAATATTAATCAATATTGTTGTAGGATACACTTTTACCTTTTTTGGTGTATTACTAATACTCTGATGAAAAGCGTATTGTGTATTTTTTTCAAAAATATTTTTGCTTTTCCATGCATTCAATTCTACAATGATTCTTGATCCACCTTTTAGTTTTACTAATAAATCTACTTTCTTTCCTTTTTCTTTTTGTGATAATTTTGGTAGCTCCATCGTAACAAAGGAAGCCCTTTCTAATTCTTCTCTTGGAATCGATGTAATATGATTTAAAAACGTAATCATAACACCTCTTGCTTCCTCACTTTGAAATACTGCTTTAAATAAAATATCATTGCATAAATTAATTTTCTTTTCTAACATAAATCCCTCCATTCTGTCATCACATAAGTAGCTACTGCCGGGTGACTAGTCCTTACTATATATAGAATGAAGAGATTTGTCAAATTTTGAAAAATGCCAAATTTCCCTCTTTTTTTGGGGGAATTTTGCAAATTCCTCCGCTTTTCCCACCCAATTTTGAAAATTCCCCCCTATTTCTTTCTGAAAATTCGAAATTCCCTAAGATTTTACAATTATGTAAAATTGTGGGAAATTATGTAATAATTGTGGGAAACACTATAAATTGCTATAAAAAACAATGGTTTTATTCTTTTCTACCATTGCTTATTCTAAACTATTTTACATTATCACAAGATTCTTCTTTTTCTATTTTCGAATGACTTACTCTTCTTTTTATAAATAATAAAAGAACCAAAAGGAAAACAATTCCACCAAGTACCATCATAATATTTTCCCAATTATAAAGAGAAAATTCAAATTGTATAACATCTTCTTTAAAATTTAGTAAATCCCAAGTTAATATTTTTTGATCCTTACTTTTTTCCGTCGCATTATTATGGATTGCTTTATAAGGAAGCTTAACCTTAAATTTTAAATCCATACTAGACATCATAGAAGAATAATCCAAAGTATCCGATAATAAACTATCCTCATCAAAAGAAACACTATCTTCTATCTCTTCTGATATTGTATCTTTCTCATCTAATCCATTTATCACTTCTTTACTATCATTGATCGTCAAATTTGCTTGATACGTATTTTTAAAAAATCCTTTTTGATAAGAAAAAATATTTTTTTTCTGTTCTCCACGAATACCAAGATTGGACGAAATCTTTTTCGTACTACTAACAGTATCAATATTCTTTATTTTCTTTTCTATCTGATATCCTACCATCGCATCTTTCTTATACGTTTTTACCTGATATCCCTTTTTTTCTAACTTCTCAAGCTCTTCTTTTTCAATCAAAGAAGAAATATCACTTCCACTCTCCTCTAAAAGTTCTTGATTTACTGCTTCTATCATTACAAGATCCATACTTTTATCATTCTTTATTTCCATCGAATAATCCATCTTAACACAACCTGTTAATAAGAAAACCAAAGCAAAAATTCCAAACATCTTTATATACTTCATATCTTTTTACTCCTTTATCCATTTCATTATACGAAATCTTTTATCTTCTTGTAAAGAAAAAAGATTATTTCGTTTTCTTTAAGACTTTTTGTCTTAAATGATTCCAATAATCTTCTCGAAACTTCGCTAATGGATTTTCATCTAAGATAATAATCGCATCCTCTCTTGTAAGTTTAGAATGCGCAATATAATAAGAATGATTAGAAAGGATATCTACAAATTGATCATAATCATCCTCAATTTCTTCTTGAACATAAATCGCTGATTCTTCTTTATAATAATCTTGAAAAGGACGAACAAAATCTAAAAATATTCCTATGTTATTTATCTTTTCCAAACGATAAAAAAGCTCATTTTTATACCTTGAATAATATTCATCAAAATATATATCTTGATTCTTACGTAACAGTGTTTCTACACCTAAAACCATTGCTTCATAATCCTTTAATTCTAAAAAAGGATCAAAGGATTCTTCTCCAAGATAGCGATATTCATTTTTATTATCATAATAACTTTTATGAGGTTTAATAATACCAAGATAATAATCATCAATATTTAACATCCCATTATTTCCTTTTTAGATATTTCTTTACTGGCGTTTGTTCTATATCATCTCTTATTTCATTCTCTATTTTTTGATAATCTTTTTCAATTCGCTCTATTGCTACATTGATTACTCTTTCTTTTTGTTTTTCCATACCATTTATAATACTACTTTCTAATTGTCCATGAGAAGTATTTACAAGCTCTCTTACAGTTTGTAAAACAGATAAAAATTCTCTTTTTACTTCCTTTTCTTGATGACATCCAAAATCACTATCTACTAATCTTACTTCATCCATACCATAATAGGATGCATGTTTTAGTCTTACTTCTTCCTTCCCAGTAAGAAGAGAAGAATTCATTTTTATTTTCTCTACACCACTCAAATCAAGTATTGTAGAAGATGTTAAATGACTGTTTTCTAGAGTAAGATTTGAAACAATACAAGAACTATCAGAAAGAAGTAATGTACTATCTTCTACTTTCATATTAGAAGATTTTATATGCTTTATCTTTAATCCATCTACATTGTGAAAATCAAGATTCTGCGCTAAAACGTTATCAAAAGTAACATTGTTGGTTTTTCCTGCTATTTTAAATTTTTCCACAAAAGATGAGGAAAGCAATACTGGCTTCAAAACAGCATCTTCATCGAAATTAACCTCGATATTAGAATTGTTTGCAAAATGAACCTCTTTGACATCATCTTCAAAATGACAAGAAGAAAGATTAATATCCCCACCATCAAAATATATTTGAGACCCCATAAAAGTACAATGATCAAAAATTAATTTTGTATTCTTATTCTCGCACTGAAAAATACTATCTCCTACATATTTTGAATCAAATTTCATATTTTTAAAATGAACTTCTTCTACATCACTATCAACTATATACATTTTATCATGCTCATTTCGATAAAATGTATAATAATATTTACTTTGTAAAAGATCTTTTTTCTTAAAAAAATATCCAATAGATCCTATTTCTTTCGTAACCCCATTTTTTGTATAGATAATATTTGCTTGTCTCATTTTACTTCCTCTTTCCTATTAAACTTTTTATTTTTTGTTTCTTTCCCTTTTCATAAGTTTTATCTTGCTGTTCGAAATATTTTTTCCCTTCTTCTCTTATTTGTTGATAAAGATACTGTATTCTCTCATCCCTTATCACTTGAAAAGGTTTCATTGTATCTTGTACTTCTTCTTCTAACAAAATATCCGCTTTTTTTTCTATCCCTTTTAAAACAGATATCATTCTTGCTTTCACATCAATACTACGTATTTCATCTTCTCCTATTTCTACTCTTTCTCCATTTGATTTTTGATAAAAACAAAAGGGAAAACGAATTCCTTGTGCAATAAGCTTACTATTCTCTATATGAATTGGATTCGAAAATTGCAAAAAATTGGTTATATCGCCAGTAACAATACTATCTTTGATATAACAATCTTGATAATCATCAAAAGACGTAGCACTGATCTTACTATCTTCAATGTTTAAATTTCTCATTACAAAAACTTTTTGATTAAGTCGTAAATTTGACACATTTTTCACCAATAAATTTAAAACATTAATAGACATTGGAAAATAAAGATTTTTCGCATTTCCTTCAATGGTTAAATTTTCTACACCATCAAAAGTACAAAAAACAGAACTTTCTAATTCTTTCTTCATGATAAGATCAACACTATCATTATTGTTAAATTCAAACCGTGATATATTTTTGGCTTTTGGGGAATCCAATATAACATTACCATTTACAAATCTTATTAATTTTCCCTTTTCTACCATACAATTTTCAAGACATAAAATGGTATCACGCCGATAACAACGAAAAAGTGTATCTTCATAAAAGTAAGCATTTTTTATATGAAGAAAGGATACATCCTCTCTGATATCATTTACATCATAATGTAAAGATTCAAATAAATAAGCACTTCCTTTTGGATTCACATCAATTAATTTCCTTTTTTTCCATAATTCAAAACCCATATATCCAATGGTTTTTTCCTGTCCTTTTTGAATATAGGTAACTTCAAATTTATCTTTTTTCATAGTGACCTCTTTTCTTAGTTTTCTATTATAACGAAGAAAAGAAAAAAAAGAAAGGATTATTTCTTTTTTTCGATTAAAATATTTCCTGTCATCTCTTCTGGTATCGGATAATCCATATAAGAAAGTATGGTTGGGGCGATATCTCCTAATTTACCAGGTTTTAAGATAACACGATCATCCGTTACAATAAAAGGAACCGGACTTGTCGTATGACTGGTTACAATATTTCCATCCTCATCTACCATGACCTCAGCATTCCCGTGATCAGCTGTTATAAACATGGTAAAATCCTTCTTTTTACTTTCCTCATATAAGATTTGTATTTTATCATCAACTGTTTTTACTGCTTCTACTACTTTATCAAAAACACCAGTATGCCCTACCATATCACAATTCGCATAATTTAAAATAATAACATCAAAATGATCCATTTCCTTAACTAAGGTATCGGTAATAATAGAAGCACTCATCTCAGGCATCAAATCATAGGTTGCTATCTTAGGAGAAGGAATTAAAATCTTTTGTTCCTTCTTATAATCTACTTCTTTTCCACCATCAAAGAAAAAGGTTACATGGGCATATTTTTCTGTTTCTGCAATACGAAGTTGCCTTAAACCTAATTTCTCTAAAGTTTCTCCGAATATATTTTTAAGATTAGGATCTTGATAGATGGATTCTGCTTTTACGGATTTTACAACGGGTAACATGGTTACTACTTTTAAATTTTCAAACGATCTAACCTCCATCTTATCAAAGTCTTTATTGGTAAGGGCAGTTAATAACTCTCTTAGTCTGTCTTTTCGAAAATTAAAGACAATGACACCATCGTGATCCGTAAGTTTTCCTGTTTCATCAAAAACACAAGGAAGTAAAAACTCATCGGTAATATTTTTTTTATAACTTTCTTCTATGTATTCTTTAATAGAATTACTTTTTTCCCCAATTCCATAGACAATCGCATCATATCCTTTTTTTAAGCGATCGTAATTATTATCGCGATCCATGGCATAATATCTACCACCTATACTTGCAATCACACCATGCTTTAATTCTTTTAATTTCTCTTCTACTCTTGCAATATAAGAATAGGCACTTGTTCTTGAAACATCCCTACCATCGGTAAACAAATGAAGATAAACATCTTCTACCTCTTCTTTTTTACAAAATTCTAATAGAGCCATTAAATGATCAATATGAGAATGTACTCCACCATCACTGATAAGCCCCATAATATGAAGCTTGGAATGATTTTTTTTCACGTGTTCTACTGTCTTTTTTAATTCTTCTTCTTCAAAAAAAGTTTTCTCTCTAATCGCTTTATTAATCAGTTCCAAAGGTTGATAAACCAGTCTTCCAGCACCAATATTCATATGCCCTACTTCACTATTTCCCATTTGACCTTTGGGAAGTCCTACTTCTTCTCCACTTGCTTTTAATAAGGTATGTGGATATTGATTCCACAAATTCTTTAAATGAATAGGATTAGCAGCAAGGGCTGCATTACCTTTTTTCTCTATACGATAGCCTAGTCCATCCATGATAACAAGCAATACTTTTTTCACTTTCTTCCCTTCTTTCTATTAATACAATTGTTCATTCAAACAGAAAATAGCATAAACGGGCAAATAATGAACACCTTTTTTATTGGAAAAATTATTCTCCGTAATTCGGTAGGCATCCGTTACAATAAATTTTTTCATAAACACCGAAAGACTTTTTGCTTTGGATCCTGTTTTGGTAGCAAGTTCAATGGGAATCACTTTCCCCATTCGGTTTTGAATCACAAAGTTTACCTCTGCTTTTCCTTCGGATTGATAATAATACAAAGAATAACCTGCTTCAAGAAGCGTATGAGCGATATGATTCTCATATAAGGTATATTTTATATTTTCATCTTCTAATAACCTTTCTTTGGTTAGATGAAGACGACCTGATAAAAGTCCATCATCTGGATAATATAATTTAAAACTATCAAGTTCTCTACAACTAGACAATGGAGACTTTACCGTTCTTATTTTATAACTCCGATATAATAACTGATTGCTTACTAAATAATTAATAACACTTTCGTATTCCTTGGCTCTTTTTCCATAACCTAAAACGCCATATTGAAATTTCTTATTTTCTTTGTTCAATTGTTTTGGAATACTATTTAATACCTCAACTCCTCTTGGTACATCAATTAAGGTATCACACTCGACTAAAAAGGATTTAAAAATATCAAACGCTTTTTCTTTCGCACTAAAATAATAACCTCTATTTTCTTCTTGTAAAGAAAGAGATATCACCTCAGGAAGACCACCTACTAAAAGATAGTCATAAAAGAAATCAAGGGCTTTCGCATGACGAGAACAACTTCTTTTTGTATCATAGGCATGACGAATCGCATCAGCAACTTCTTTTTCTCCTCTTGCCCACAAGTATTCTTCAAAATCCATTTCTGTCATAAATTTATACTGTAGTTCTTCTCCTTTAAATTTGACTAAATTTTCTCTTCTTGATGTAATAGCAATCACGTGATAATCATTACGATCATATCCAAATAATTTAATTCCCTTGATAATTTTCTCATCTTCCACATTATCAAAGACAATAAGAGTATCGTTTTTTTCAATTTCTACTTCTGCCATTTCAGATAAATAAATAGCAAGCTTATCGATGGATCTTTCCCTTCGAAAAAGCTCTACCAATTCTTGATTTTTCATCGTATTAATATAAGCGACATTCTTATAATACTTTTTCCCAAACTCTAAGACAGAATAGGTTTTACCGACTTGCTTTAATCCAAACAATAAAAGTGGCTTCCGAATTAAATCATTTTTCCATTTTAAAAAGAATTTTGTTATTTTTCGTTCCATAAATTGTTCTCACCCCACATATTTTATAAATTAAGTATAGTTTAAATTTGATAAGATGTCAACAGTATAATAAAAGCATACAAGATAACATACAGAAAAACATATAAGATGATTGACTATTACGTTTTACTATAGTACAGTACAGATATAAGATTTGAGGTGACTTATGAAACATTATATTCTACCCTTTGAAATAACAAATAATATGTTAAATCTAGCAGCATCAATAATGAAAAAAATAGGCAAATTGGATAACTATAAAGACTTAAAGAAAATGCCAACCTTAAGAAAAAACAATCGAATTCATTCCATTCATTCTTCACTTGCCATAGAGGATAATTCTTTATCACTAAAAAAAGTAAAAGATATTATAGATGGAAAAGTAGTAACTGGAGATCAAAAAGAAATACAGGAAGTAAAAAATGCCTATAAAGCATATGAAATGATAAAAAAAGTAGATCCTTATTCAATAACAGATTTAAAAAAAATTCACGGAATCATGACTTTTTTAACCGTTCAAGAATCAGGAGAATTTAGAAAAGGAAATGAAGGCGTTTTCGATGGTGATAAATGTATTCATATGTGTCCAAAACCAAAAATCGTAAATTCTCTTATGGAACAGTTATTTCATTGGATGAAAATGAACAAAAACACAATTCATCCATTAATATTATCTTCTGTATTTCATTATGAATTTGTTTTCATTCACCCTTTTAGCGACGGTAATGGAAGAACTGCAAGACTATGGCAAAATATATTATTAGCCAATTGGGAAAATATTTTTGAATATGTTCCTATTGAATCAGAAATTAAAGAATATCAAAATGAATATTATGATATCATTAACAATTGTAATGCGAAAGGAAATTCCACAGAATTTGTTGAATTTATGTTAAAAATGATAGATGAAGTTTTAAAAAAATTAATAGAAAGTACAACAAAAGAAGCAAACCATATCAGTCCTTATGTCAAAAAACTATTAGATGTAATGGAAGGAGAACCTGCTATGTCATCCAAAGAATTGATGGAAAAATTAGGATTGAAATCAAGAATATCATTTCGAAATCATTATTTAAATCCAGCACTTGAAAATGGTCTTATAAAAATGACATTGAAAGATAAACCAACAAGTAAAAATCAAACATATTATATTGGATAACATAAATAATCCCTATCAGGATAAACACATAAAATGATTGACTATTACGTTTTACTATAGTACAGTACAGATATAAGATTTGAGGTGATTTTATGAAAGATTACATTCTACCCTTTGAAATAACAAATAATATGTTAAATCTAGCAACATCAATAATGAAAAAAATAAGAAAATTGAAGATAGAAAAGTCATCCAATTAAGCCACTTATTTTTCAAAATTAGAATTTTTTGGCAAAAATATAAAAAAAGAGATTCTTTTCAAATATACTACTTTTGTCAATAGCCTGAGAGTTAGTCGAAAGACTAACTCTATTTTTTTAAACTTTAATAACAATTAAACTTTCAATAAACTTTAATATATTCTCAATAACATCATCAACAGGTAGCCCTAACCAATTATTATTTGCTTGCTTGAGCATATTTTTAAACTGTCTATTATTTAAAGTTTGGACTAATATTTTATACAAATCTGATATATTATTTATGGAAATATTTTTATCTAAAAATATTAATTTTTCAATATAAGTTAGGCATTTTTCTTTCTTGAAATCTTTGTCATTTATTAAATAATAAAAATCAAAAATATCTTTATATCTTGTGGAGGTAATTCTAAATCGTAATAATGATTTCAGTTTTTCAGTGAATATTTGCTCACGAGAGTTTGCAAGAAGTGATACACTATCGTTAATTATATTTAGATCAAAATACATATTTTCTTGTTCTAAATCAAAATATTTATGAACGCCTAAATCTATTTTTGTACTCAATTTATTATTATAACTATCTATAATATCTAAATAAATACGCTTTCCATTATAATCTAAATGCCTTAATTTCTTAATATTTTTAATAACTAATTTAATATCATTATCATTCATTTTTTCTATAAATATTTTTATTGCTTTATCATCTAAAGAATACCTTATAAAATCAATATCCAAATCATTTGTAGCTCTACGCTTATCCTTAGATAATTGCATCATAACTACTCCACCTTTAATAGTTACTTTATCACTCATATTATATTTACTAATTTTTAAAAGAATAACATCTTGGCATACTTTTGATATTGCATTAACATCAGAAAATCCTTCATCTAAATATTTTTGTATTACATCTCTTAAATTCATTAGAAAACCTCTTTCATAATAACATCATAGAGATGTTCTTCAATAGGAAATGCACTAATATATTCCATTATTTTTCCAATATCTAATTGTTCTTTTAATTCCCTATAATTATTTATTATTTCTTTATAATAATCAAACCCATAAGATTTTCTATTTCTAATAAGTTCTATTAACATTCTTTCTTTGTCATATATTTTAATTTCAATATCATCAACAGTAATAATTGTTTTTCCTAAATCAAAGTATTTTTCACTATAAGTTACAAATCTAATATTTTTATCGTTGGATAAATAACTACCCCTTTTTATCCCCAAAACTTTTTTTTCTGGAATCACATCTGTAAGATTGTGATAATAAAAAGCACTATCTAATGTGAAGACAGTATTAGGATATTTAAAATTAATAAGTTCTAAATAATTCACATTTTTATTATCACTATATATACCTTTTTCAATTTTAAATATTTTTCTTTCTTCTAACATTTTTTCAATTTCATTGTATTTATACTTATTTTTTAAAGTTTTAAATGAAAATAACATCTTACATCACCGATTACATTATAAACTAAATCTCTACATTAGTCAATCGATTGTAGAGATTTAGTCAAGATAAGCACATAAGTTTCAAAAACTCATGCGTTTATCCTCCGGAGTTTGGCAGTTGATGTAAATTAAAATATAGAGTAAACCCTTTTACAATAAGGGTTTTAGTTTGTCAAACTTTTATTGTTATATTGTTGCACATTATTGTACATTCATTGTGTATAATTTTTTTAATCAGTTCAAAGACATGAAAAACATACAAAATAACAATAAAAAAGCATCATAAAATGCTTTAATACGGAATATCTCCTTCATAAATTAAGTTAAAGTTTTCATCATAATAGCTTGCCTTATGATCTATTACGATATAAACACAATTAGAGTAAAATGCTACTGCACCACTTGATGGTATTTGAATGGATTTACCAGTATCTACATTATAAACTTCTTTTACTCCTCCATTCGTAAATTGTATAAACGGACCAGAACCATACTCGGTATGAAAATCTGGAGCTTCTTTTATAACTTGATTTGTTGTTAAATCAATAATAGATGTAGTTGAACTTTTTGTTGCTATAATGTAATTTTTTCCTTGCTTACTTATAGATTCAAAATAAGGTTCTTCAAAGAAAGAAAAATCAGACCACTCACAAGAAAGTATATCTTTCCCATCCTTTTGAATTCCATAATACGTTGCGAAAGTATTTTCACAACTAGTAATCGTATAATTTTGATTTTGCAAAACTTCAGGTACTAAAATTTTTTTCTCGTATTTTTCTTGCTTTTTCCCTGTTTCAATATCAATGTAAGTAAGTTTTTTACCATAGGCACTTTCTTCATCTTTTGTTGATATAACCATACTTCCCGGTAAATATCCGATTGTATCTTCTTTCTTTGTTATTTCATTTTTAATTTCATCATCTTGGATATAAAATCTTTTTTCAAAACTCTGATCTTCATCTTCTATTCTAAAAATATTATTATCTTCCCCAATTATTTTTTTCTCTGTATAATCATAAATTACTTTTCCAGTAGCGCAATTGACAATTCCCTGTTTGTATAAGTCATCTACACGAATCTGAACAATACAATACCGATCTTTTAATTCGTTTGTAACGGTATCTAAATTTTTAGTTACTAGTTCAGAAATTTTTTCTTTTCCTTGGTAAACATAAGTAGCTTCTCCATCCATATTAAGAATTCCATATTTACCATTCTGCTCAAATGCAGCATAATGATCCCAAGAGGATACAATTTTAACATTATCAGTTGTTATTTGTTTCAAATCATTGTCATATAATTTATCTTTTAGTATCCACCGATTGTCTGCAATATGTTCTACTTTCCCTCCATTTGAGATATCAACCGTCTTCACTACATTTCCTAAAGAATCAATCATTAAATATTCATCATAAGAATTTAATTCATTTTTTTTCGTTGTAACAGAAGCATATTTTCCATAAAATTCACTGGCCTTTAAATATTGAGGTTGAACTAAGACCTCACCCTTTTTATTAATATAACCATACAAATTATTCTTTTTCACTAAAATAGGTTGATCCAAAGAAAACGTTTCTTTTAAAGGAGACTTTACTCCCGTAGATGTTGTTATTGATTTTGTTACAGTAGTTGAACTTGTTGATTTTTTTGATTGTGTAACATTGGGTACTACCGCTATGATTACACCAATTACAATAATTGTAATTGCAACAAATAGAAATACCCACTTAAAAGTTTTTACAGGAAAACTAGATGATGGCGTGGGTTGATTTACTACATTTGGTTGTCCCATAGGAGTAGGAGTTTCCACATTAGATGGTCCAATATTAGATGGTTCATAATTGGTACCTTCCATATTTGGAGATGATATTTCTACTTGATTACTTGTATTCTTTGTCTGTTCTACATCTACTACTGTATTTGATGACTCCATATTTTGACTATTATTTAAATTATTTTTTTGATCCATACTAACCCTCTCTATTCTAAAATCATTATACCTTATTTTAACAAAAAAGCAACCTTTATATTTTTTTAAAAGTGGAAATCCACCATTTGTTCCTGTTCAAAATATTTTCTATTCTATCCTGGTCTCATCTTCTTGCAATACTTTATTTTTTCGGTTATAATGTAAGAGAATAAAGAGGAGGAGATTATGGCTACACTATCCGAAAAAGAGAAACAATTAATGAATGAGTATTTTATGGCGGCAAACTATTTATCGGTAGGGCAATTATATTTAAAAGATAATCCTCTATTAGAAAGACCCTTAAGACTCTATGATGTCAAAAAGAAAGTCGTTGGTCATTGGGGTACTGCGCCAGCTCAAAATTTTATTTATACACATCTAAACCGAATTATTAAAAAGTATGATTTGGATATGATTTATATTTCTGGTCCAGGACATGGTGGACAAGCACCTGTTTCAAATGTTTATTTGGAAGGAACCTATAGTGAGATTTATCCGAATATAACAGAGGATAAAAAAGGATTAAAAAAATTATTCAAACAATTTAGTTTTCCAGGTGGTATCTCATCTCATGCCGCACCAGAAACACCAGGATCCATTCATGAGGGTGGAGAATTGGGTTATAGTCTTGCTCATGCTTATGGAGCAGTTCTTGATAATCCTGATTTAATCGTTGCTTGCGTTGTTGGAGATGGAGAAGCAGAAACAGGTCCCCTTGCAACGTCATGGCACTGTAATAAATTAATTAATCCCAAAACAGATGGTGTTGTTTTACCTATTTTAAACTTAAATGGATATAAGATTGCCAATCCTTCTATTCTCGCTCGCATGAAGGAAGAAGAATTGTTATCGTTATTTAAAGGTTATGGTTACTTTCCAATTCTTGTAGAGTTTAAAGGTGATATCTTTGAACTACATGAGAAAATGGCTTTTACTCTTGATAGTATTATAGAGAGAATAAAACAAATCAAAAGTGCCAAAACAAACAATCGACCTATGTGGCCCATGATCATTTTAAAAACGCCAAAAGGATGGACCGGTCCAAAAGAAATGGATGGAAAAATGATCGAAGGAAGTTTTCGCTCTCATCAAGTGCCTATCGTAGTTGATAATGAACACATTGAAAATTTATCTCTTTTAGAAGATTGGTTAAAAAGTTATCATCCGGAAACATTATTTGATAAAAATGGAACATTAAGAAAAGATTTAAAAGCCCTTACACCAAAAGGAAATAGAAGAATGGGTGCGAATCCTCATGCGAATGGTGGAATGTTATTAAAAGAGTTAATTCTACCACGGTTTACCGATTATAAAGTAGATGTAGAGGAACATGGTTCTGTTATAAAACAGGATATGATGGAATTAGGTCGTTATATTAAAGATATTATCAAAGAAAACGAAGAACATAAAAACTTTCGAATTTTTGGACCCGATGAAGCCTTATCTAATCGTCTTCATTATGTATTTGAAAGTACAGAAAGACAATTTAATGGAACTATTTATAAGGATGATGAATATCTATCACAAAGTGGAAGAGTCATTGATTCCTTTTTATCCGAACACGTTTGTGAAGGAATGTTAGAAGGCTATTTATTAACAGGACGATATGGCTTCTTTCATACATACGAAGCTTTCGTTCGTATTGTTGACTCTATGGCAAGTCAACACGCCAAATGGTTAAAAGTTTCCAATCAACTGGATTGGAGACGTAAGATTGCTTCTCTAAACTATGTTATTACTTCTCATATTTGGCAACAAGATCATAATGGTTATACCCATCAAGATCCTGGTTTCTTAAATCATATGGTAACCAAAAAAGCAGATATTGTAAGAATCTATTTACCACCAGACACTAATACCTTAATTTCTACTTTCGATCACTGTATCAAAAGTAAAAACTATATTAATGTTATGGTAGCGTCCAAACATCCAAGTTATCAGTGGCTTTCTATGGAGGAAGCGATCAAGCATTGTAGCAAAGGAATTGGAATCTTTCCTTGGGCAAGCAATGATCAAGATGGTGAACCAGATATTATTATGGCTTGTTGTGGAGATACACCAACACTAGAAACACTTGCGGCAATTTCTATTTTACACAAACATTTCAAAGACTTAAAAATTCGTTGTATCAATGTTGTTGATTTAATGAAATTACAATCAAATAAGGAACATCCACATGGATTAAGTGATTTGGATTATAATATGTTATTTACAAAAGACAAACCAATTATTTTTGCTTTCCATGGATACCCTTCTTTAATTCATCAATTATCATACAAAAGAGAAAATAAAAACATCCATGTACATGGATATTTAGAAGAAGGTACAATTACAACACCATTTGATATGCGTGTCCAAAATAAGATTGATCGATATCATTTGGTCATGGATGCCCTTAACTATTTACCACAATTAGGTGATAGAAGAAGTAGCTTATATGAATGGTGTCGGGATCAATTAGTAAAACACAAAGAATATATAAGAGAACATGGAGAAGATTTAGAAGAAATAAGAAACTTTAAATGGCATGATATTAACCAAAAGGAATACGATTAGTTGTATTCCTTTTTATGAGTCATGAAAACAGCTTCCACCAATAAATTCTCTTAAGATTGAGTCATCTGGAATTGCTTCGCTTGGAATTGGTAAAATCAAACGAAACAAGTTAAGAAGTCTTTTTACTTCTTCATAATGAATAGAATCTTCATCAACAGAATATAAAAGTGGTTCTACATACGTTTTTAATACACCAAGTTCATATATTAAAGCAGTATTAATTGTAACATCCGCTTCATCTTGATAAGGAAAGATATATTTTTCTTCTCCTTCTCGAACACTTGGCCAAATTGCAAAAGAATCTTCTACTTGATAACCTCTTGTTCGATTATCTCTTACGATTCGTCTTAAAAGACGATTATCAGTTGTTGAAATTCTATTATGATTATCCAAGTTTAATTCAGTTAAAGCCGATAAATAAATTTTAAATTTGTTTTTGCTTGGTATGGTTTCTAATACTTTGGGATTTAAGGCATGAATTCCTTCGATTAATAAAATATCATCCTTTTCTAAGGTCATTTCTCTTATAAATTCTTTAGTACCACCAATAAAATTATAAATTGGGGTAATTACTTTTTCTCCTTTTAATAATAAGGATATTTGCTCCGTCATCAAAGAAACATCTACAGCTTCAAAACATTCATAATCCCTTTCTCCATTTTCATTAACAGGTGTTTCTTCTCGTTCTACAAAATAGTCATCCATACTAATCATTTTAGGGGTTAGTCCAAAACTTCTTAAATACATACATAACTTCGTTGTCGTTGTTGTTTTTCCACTAGAAGAAGGACCTGCTAGTAAGACTATTTTTTTATGGTTTCTATGTTCATAAATTTTCTTCGCAACATCAAGTAAACGGTTACTTTGTAAGGTCTCATCCATTCGAATTAAATCATCAATTTTACCAGAGGATACAATTCGATTTAAATCTGCGATATTAGAAACTTTAATTAATTTAGCCCAATCACGACATTCTTGAAATACTTGAAACATATTAGGATGATGTTCATATTCTTTTATCTTATTATTGGAATAAATGGTAGGAAATTGTAGTATCAACCCATTATCAGAAAGATAAGTGAGTTTAAAATCTTTTATTTGTTTGGTTGATGTTGGCATATAGTGATAAAAATAATCATAATAATTACCCAAACGATAAAGGGTTACAAAAGTATTGGTATTGTATTTCATAACATTTGCTTTAACATCATCTTTTACTCCTTCAAAATATTTAATGGCGCTTACTCTCTCTACATTTACTTTTGAAATATCAAGATCTGCATCTACCAATTGAAGCATCTTTTTGGCAATGGATTTTACAATGGTTGTCGTAATAGGAAACGTTGTTTCAACGTAAAGACCTTTATCCAAAGAATGTTGAACAATAATATTTGCTTTTTCTCCAAATAACTCTCGGACTGCTACATAAAGTAAAAAAGTAAGACCTGCAATATGGGTTCTATTTCCTGCTCTTGAATTCAAATCAAGAAACGTAATATCACAATCATCATGAACAACATAACTAAGTTCCCGATAAGAATTATTAACTTGCGCTAAAACAATAGGAAAGCGATATTCACTTTGATATTCTTTGCTTAATTGTAATAAAGTCATACCACTTGGTATTGTTTTTTCTTTTCCATTTATTGTAACTGTTATTTCTTCTAACATACTTTCACCTTCTTATTCTATAATAGATTATATCAAACGAAAAAGATTTTATCAATCATTAAAAAATACGACTAATTTAAAGTTTTTTTTGAAAAATGCGACTAATTTAAAGTGTTAGTATTGCCTTTTATTCGTTATCTTAATAAAATTATAGTAGAAAGAAGGGATGATATATGTATGAGAGAAACGCAAAAAATATAATTCAAAACATAAATAATACTTTTAAAATTTTATTTGTTAGTGGACCAAGACAAGTAGGAAAAACAACACTTTTAATGCATTTAAAGGAAAAAAAGATGAATTATGTTACTCTTGATGATCAAACATTACGAGAACAAGCCCAAAAAGATCCAAAATTATTTTTAGAACAACATCAACCTCCTTTGTTTATTGATGAAGTACAATATGCTAAAGAACTATTTCCTTATATTAAAATGGAAGTAGATAAACACGAGATAAATGGTCAATATTGGTTAACAGGTTCGCAACAATTTCATTTAATGAAAAATGCATCAGAATCTCTTGCAGGACGTATCGGTATTATTCCACTAAATAGTTTTTCTTACTCAGAAATAAAGAGAAAGAAGCCATCTATTTTTAATCCTGAAGAACTACAACAAAAAGAACAAATCAATGTAAATGATATTTTTGAAACTATTTTTAAAGGAGGAATGCCAAGAATTTACACAGAAAAGGAACTATCAAGAGATGCTTATTTTTCTGGATATGTTGACACATACTTAGAACGTGACATTAAAGATCTAACACAAGTTGGAAATGAATATTCTTTTCGACAATTTTTAGTATCCATTGCTTCTCGTACAGGAGAACAATTAAATTATTCTGCACTTGCAAATGATTGTAATATTTCCACACCAACGGCTAAAAAATGGGTATCTATTTTGGTTACTACAGGATTAGTATATCTCTTACAACCATATTCATCTTCAGAATTAAAAAGAATAACACATATGCCTAAAATTATTTTTATGGATACTGGACTTGCTTGCTATTTGGCTGGATGGACCAATAAAGAAGCATTACAAAATAGTTCCAATGCTGGTCATTTCCTAGAGTCATTTATTATTTCAGAAATTATAAAAAATTATAACGCTATGGGAAAGCGACCTAATATTTATTACTACCGAGATAAAGAAAAAAAAGAAATTGATCTTATTTTTTATCAAAATAACAAACTTTATCCTTTTGAAATTAAAAAAACAGCAGCACCGAAAAAAGATATGATTAAAAATTTCAAAAAATTAGAAAACACAAAATTAGAAATTGGTCCGGGTGGTATTATTTGCTTTTATGATACTTTATTAAAATTAGATGAAAAAAATTATATTGTTCCAATTTCTAGTGTTATTTGTTAGTCGATAAAACTCGAACTCCTACTTGTATATTCTATCCCTTTTTAGGATATAGTAGAATTAGGTGATGAGAATGACTTTAGTACCAATGATTGTAGATAAAGAACTAACAGGAGAAAGAAGTTATGATATTTTTTCAAGACTTTTAAAAAATAGAATTGTTTTATTAACAGGGGAAATAGATGATGTCCTAGCTAATACAATTGTTGCCGAATTATTGTATTTAGATTCATTGAATCATGAAGATATTTCACTTTATATTAATTCACCTGGTGGGAGTGTTACTGCAGGTATGGCCATTTATGATACAATGAATTTTATTAAAAGTGATGTTTCTACCATTTGCCTTGGTATGGCAGCATCTATGGCAGCTTTTCTTTTATCAAGTGGAAAAAATGGAAAGCGATATGCCCTTCCAAATAGTGAGGTTATGATTCATCAACCACTTGGTGGAGCTAGCGGACAAGCTACAGAAATAAAAATAGCAGCGGAACATATTTTGAAAACCAAACATAAATTAAATGAAATTCTAGCAAAGAATACAGGAAAACCAATAGATGAAGTAGAACAAGATACAGATCGCGATAATTTTATGAATGCGAAAGAAGCCAAAGAATATGGATTAATTGATAAAATATTAGAAAAAAAACAGTGAACTTAAACTGTTTTTATTTTTTAAAACGAAATTTTGAAGAAGAAGATGCTTCTATTAAATCATTATCATATAACACAGAAATAATTTTCTCTACATCACTACTCTTAAATTCATATTGATATCCAATTTTTTTAAATAACAATTGAATTTGATTATAATTTTTTTCCAGATAAATTTCTATACATCTATCATTTCCATTACTTTTTCGCTTATTCCCATTTTTTTTGCATAATCAGATAGATTTGCTACGTTTTTATCTTTACTTTGAATATATTGTTTAATAGATTTTCTTACTTGTTCAGGATCCATTCTACTTTTTGATCTTATGATATTGCAAATACATCTTTCTTTGACAATTACACTGAAATTTTATAATTTTTCAGTTTATTTGTCAAATGATTAACTGATGTCTGTAACTCAAAAGTTAAAATGTCCTATATCATAATTTAATTTAAAACCGGACTTTTTATTCCAAAATCGAACTTTTTCACTCCAAAACCGGACTTTTCTATTTCAAAACCGGACTTTTTCACTCCAAAACCGGACTTTTCTATTTCAAAACCGGACTTTTTTGCTTCAAAACCGGACTTTTTCACTCCAAAACCGGACTTTTTCAATAAATTAAAACTGACAATACTGCCAGTTTTATTCTTCTACTTCTTTTGTTCCTAATACTTCATTTAATTTTGCTTTTGCAGCTTCTACTGTTTCCATATTTGGATTCATAACATATAAGTTTTGATATGGATAACTATATGTTGGTGATTTCGCACCAGTTCCAGTAACATTCATTTTTTCAATACTCCAAGATGCCATATCATTCAATTGCATCTTAACCAAACTTGTTAAATCATCTTCTGTTAAATTTGTTTGGAAGGTACCATCCAAAGCATTTAATATACTAGAATAATTAGAAATTAATGTTTTTGAACTTGATACTTTATTAATTACTTTTTCAATCAATTGTTCTTGATTCTCACCACGATGACGATCTCCATCTTTATAGGCTTTTCTCTCTCGTGCAAAAGCTAGGGCACAAGCACCCTTTACTGGATTATCACCTGGATTAATTACACATGACTTATTGGCTTTACAGCGGAAAGAGTAATTAACATCCGAATTTAAAGTTACTCCACCAATCGCATCTACAAGTCCTACAACAGCATTAAAGTTTAATTTGGCATAATAGCTAATATCAACACCAAATAAATCTTCAATAGTTGACATTGATAACTCAACTCCACCAACTGCACCAGCATGTGTTAGTTTATCTTTATAACCAGTTGTACCATGAAGTTGTACATAATAATCTCTTGGAATATGTACCATAGCAATTTTTTTATCGACTGGATTTACGGCTAATAAAATATTAACATCACTTAAACTTCTAGCAGGAAGTGCATTGGTTCTTGTGTCAATACCACTAAGATATAATACAAAGGAATCTTTTGTAACATTAACACCGGTACTCTTTTCTTTTATTTTCTGTTTTATCTTAACAGAACCTAAAATTCGAACCTTTTCATCATAATCGGTATCAATGGAATCCATCGCATCATAATTACCAGAATTTACCACAACGATCATTTTTTTGTCATCTTCCAAGTCTGTTAATAATTCCATAGCATTTTCTTCATAATCAAAGGTGACATCAACTTTTTTCTTTACTGCTTTCTCAAGTAATGTTTCATCTTTTAAGTCTTTAAAAGCAATAACTTCTTCTCCTTTTATGTCTTTTAATTTTTTATATTCAGAATCTTTATTTACCAATATATGGTATACCGTAGTTTCATATTTTGTATTCAAATTTTTTCTCATAAAATCAAGGGTATCATTAATCTTTAAAATAGCAAAGACAGAAATAGCAATACATAACACTGCTATAACATCAAGTACAATCAACACCCATTTTCTTACATTCTTCTTAATGACAAAGAAACCATGAAGAACAAGAAAAAGAATAAATACTCCAACCATAATACCAAAATATAATATTGGTAAAACATCCGCACGGAAAATTAAAAAACTAAGGGTTCCTAAAGAAATAAGACTTAATATCCAAAGGAATCTACTAATTATCGTTAATACTTTCTTTTTTTTCTTTTTTCGACTCATTTTCTCAACTCCAATTAATTCTACTTTACTAGTATAACATTTTTTAAGAAAAAATCAACTTTACAATTAATATGATGCCAAGTTGACATCATACTTTATATATCTTCGTCTTCGGATACACCCATAAATTCTTTATATTTTGGAAGCACTTCATCAGGCTTTCCAATCATTTTCATCTTACCATCATGAAGCCATAATACCTCATCACATAGTTCTTCTAAGGTAGATGTACTATGAGAAACAATAATAACCGTTCTTGTATCATCATCAATTAATTCACGCATCTTTTCATAGCTTTTCTTTTTAAATTGTACATCCCCTACACTTAATACTTCATCAATTAACATAATATCGGTTTCCAAAATTGCTGTGATTGCGAAAGCAAGTTTCGAATACATTCCAGAGGAATACATTCGAACTGGTTTATCAATAAAATCACCAATATCAGCAAATTCTATAATTTCTCGTTCTTTTTCTTTTATTTGCTCTTCGGTAAATCCCAATAACATTCCAGACAAATAAATGTTTTCATATCCTGTTAGTTTTTTATTAAAACCGACACCAATGGATAGTAAAGATACTGTATTACCATGTAAGTTAATAGAACCTTTATCGGGTGAAAAGATTCCTGCAATTGCTCGAAGCATGGTACTTTTTCCACTTCCATTTTTTCCAACAATACCAAGGATCTTTCCTTCTTTTATTTCAAATGAAACACCTTTTACTGCTTCTACAATATCTTTTTTATTTGGTTTTAATCGAAACAAATTTCTTTTAATTGATATTTTTTGTAATCCTTTATATTGAATATGTAAATTACTAACAGTAACTGCCATCTTCTTTACATTCTTCATTTTCTTTTTTTTTCTTTTTTTCATTATATCACCTTCGCATATGTATTTTCATTTTTATGTATCGTATGTACTCCAATTATAATTAAAAAAAGTGCTATAGTATACCAAACAAGGAGTCCTTCATAACTTGGTAATTTATTGTATAAAATAACTTTTCTAGATTCACTCATAAGAAATGCTATCGGATTAGCTCGTAATAAAAGAAATTTCAAATTTCCAGTTAATCTCTCATTGATATTATAGAAAATACCAGATAAATAGAATACTAATTTCAATACAATATTAGTCAAATTTTTTAAATCTTCAATAAATACTCCAAAATGCATTAATAAAAGTCCCAATCCAAAAGAGATCATATATAATGCTGGTAATATAATAACAAAGTATAAAATATGATAAGTAAAAGGTACTTTATTTAGAAACATTAAAATGAAAACCAAACATAAAGAAATAAAAAGCTTAAATAAATAAGTAAAAGATTTTGATAATAATAAAATATATTTGGGTATATAAACTTTTGTTACAATATCTCTATTATTAACAATTAAACTAACACTTCCTGTTATCATACGATTAAAAAATTCCCAACAAGTAAGACCAATAAATACAAATACTGCAAAATACTTTTCACTTGCTGTAAAGATAACAGTAAAAATAAATGTATAAATAACCATAAACGATAATGGATCTATTACCCACCAAAGCCAGTTTAAATAACTTCCAGCTATTTCACTTTTTAACTCTGCTTTTGCAGAACGAATCGCATATTTATAGTATTTTTTAATATTTTGAAAAAACTTTTTCATATCTTTGACTCCTTAAAATATTATTTTCCGCATATTGATTATAGCATAAAAACGAAAAAATACAAAATTATATTAAAAAAATAGCATTTTGCTATTTCAATTGTTACTGCTCAAAAAATCCTACTAAAACTCCATTCTGATTTTCAAGTAATTTTACCACTTGACTATTTTCAAAAGTAATCATATAACAATGATGAATAGATAATATGGCATCTTGTAATTTATTATTATCTTCTAAAGGAATTACTTTTAATCCTATTTCTTTTGCTTTTACGATCCCAATATGCCTGGAATGTAATTTCGTATAAGAATTATTATTCAAATATTCCATAATTGATTTTATTTTTTTATCTTTTTCTTGCTTTTTTTCATTTTCAAACATACTTCCTGTTCTTAACCACTTTTCAGCAACCTCAGAAGATAACTCAATTGCTTTATAACATTGTCCTATCATTGTAGGAGGATATTTTTCTAATATCTGTTTCCAAAATACAATACTTCCAGGATTTTCCTCTATCTCTTTCTTTGCTTGTTCATATTCTTGAACAATTCCATGAGCAGGAAAACCACCAAAGTGCGGATCTATAGGACCAATACTAGAATGTTTCCCAAGATAAATCTCTTTTCCAATAAGAGATAGCATTGTACCACCTGACATTGCTAATTGAGGAACAAAAATCCTTATATCTGTTCCAAAAATACTTCTTAAATAATCACCTATAGTTTCAGTAGCAGCAACCTCACCACCTGGAGAATGAATAATTAAATCAAGTCCTTTTTCTTTATCCATTCCATATATTACAGACATAAATAAATTAATATCTCTATCATTTATACTTACATCTACATTATTACTCATTGTCAAAAAACCTGAATAATAACAAATTACATTTCTTCCAGTCATTTTTGATAGATTTTTTATATATTTTTTTCTAACAAGATCAATCGGTGAATAATATTCTTGATTTTTTATTTCGTTTAATATTTCAGAATAATTTGCCATAATAATTATTTCCTAATCTTGCTCCTGTTGCATCAATAGAGCGATTTTTTTTCGTCATATCATAGCGCGTAAACTCATGATAACTATTTTCTTTTGGAACTATATTTCTTTTTTGATCCATCAAATCAAGTTTTTTATACACTTTTTCAATTTCTTTTGTCTTTAATTCCTCTTTCTTCACAATATTCACCTCTTTATTAAATCGATTGATTTTTAATAACACATAGAAAGAATCTTCCATTATTTAATCATCCCTCTCTTATGTATAGTATGATTAAAATAAAGAAAAATATAATGTTACTAAATCTAAAGTTAATATATCACATATTTTTTTCTTTGAAAATAAATATTTTAAAATTACATGATATCCCGTAAATTTACATAATATTTCCATTGGTAATTGCTATATTTTGTCCTGTAATACAATTTGCATCATCACTTAATAAAAATTCAAAAGTAGGAATCACTTCATCAACTGTTAAATTTTTACCTGTTGGACTATTCATAGCATTTTGTTCCACTACTAAACTTGGAATACTATTTAAAAATTTTGTCTCTATCATAGAAGGAGATACACCATTGATGGTTATACCTTTTCCAGCATACTCAGCAGAAAGTGCTTTCACAAGTCCTAACAAAGCATATTTGCTAGTTACATAACTAGATAAATATTTCGGTGGAATATTCAAAGTATAAGACGTTAACATTACGACTACTTTGCCATACTTATTTTTACTCATAATAGGTAAAAATTCATTTAATATAATAACAAGAGAACGTAATCCTATTTTTAAGTCTTTATCAAATTTGTCCCATTTTACCTTATGAAATTTCATATTTTCTACTTTATTAGCAGATAAATGAACAATATGGGTAGGAATTTTTCCACTTTCTTTTATGTTCTCTATAAACTGATAAATAGATTCTTCTTCTAAAAAATCACAAGAAAACAATAATAACTTTTCCCCTAACTCTTCTTTTAAAGATGATAACTTTTCATTTTCTTTTGTATAATGTGCAAGAATATAACTATAATCTTTCTGCACTTTCTTTATTAATGAAATACCAACATCAGAAGATGCTCCAATTACCAATAATATTTTTTCATTCATGTTCTAATACACCTACTTTCATTGTTCCTCTACATACTTTTTCTTGTTTGTTATTTAAAATAGAAAAAGATATAGTAAATTGTTGAAAACCTTCATTCACATCAATTACTTTTCCCTTTACTGTTAAAGGACTGTCTGTTAAATAAACAGGCTTTTTAAACAAAATTTCTTCACTATGAATTAAACTATATTTACCAGGTAAATAAACACCAGCCAAAGTAGATAGAAAAGAAGAAGTCACACCACCATACACTACTCTATCAGGATAACCCATTTCTTTTGCATAAGAAGAATCATTATGAAGTGGATTAATGTCTCCTGTTATTTCTTTAAATTTTGTAAGTGTTTCTTCTGTAATATTTGCTTGAAAAGACTCTTCCATTCCTACCTTAATATCACTAAATTTATATTGATTCATATTTATCACCAAAAAAGAATAGAATTAACTATTCTACTCCCTTTCTTGCACGATAAAAAGAATCTTGGTAACTCTCTAAAGCTACCCCCCGTAACTCTTGGTAAACTTTACTCATTTCACATTCCTTCTTTCTTTTGATATGACTTCAGTATATCATCAAAATTCTTTTTTGTTAAGTTCTTAAAATCATTTTTAAATCTTTGATATTCATTTTCCCATGATTGATATTTTTTATCTTTTCGATGATCTTTTAACTTATAATGATCATGCAAATATTTTGAAAAATATAAAGTAAATTTCGTCGCACCATAAGTATTCAAATGCGGAATCATAAATAACTCTTTTTCAAAATCTATAGAAAAATCATTCAGTAAATTAAAATTAATAATTTTAAACCCTTTATCATCTAAAAGTCTAGTAGCATAATTTAACAATACCACTCTTTCTGTTGTATAAACACAAGGTGGAATTACAAATAATACATTTAGTTTTTCTTTTTTTATATACTTCATTAAATCTTTTAATATTTCTATATTTTTTCCCGATTTCTTTATGCCATCCACATAAAATAAATTTTGATCCCAATGGAAGTTTGTTTGTTTTGCTGTTTGGATCGTTTTAGAGGAAAACAAATATCCTTTATAATATTCTTCTATATCACTGAAATTATTTTTTTTAAGATTTTTCCAACTATTATGATACAGAAGAAAACTAAATTCATAATTTAAAATATTATTCTTTGATTTTGAATTCAAGTCACTTTTTTCTAAATTTATATATTTAAAAAAAGTTTTAATTGAATTACTTTTGTTTTGAGAAAACTTCATATTATCAACAGTATTTCGGATTGCATCTTCTTTAAAAAACTTATCTAAATTTGATGAAAGATGATACAAATCAATAATATAAAGTTCTGGCTTTTGATATTTTCTAACTTCTTTTATTAAATTTTTTGAAAATAAAAATGGTTGATTTTCTGCTGTTACTAAACCTGTTGTAAAACCATACAAATCATAACTTAAAGTAGAATTAAAATGATACATAGATGTACTTGAGCCAATATAGACAATATCTAATGAATTTTTAGGTTCCTTATAAAAATAATAAACTGGTTTTTTCTCAATCCAAAGTACATTAAAAGTTAAATTCCAAATAATACAAAATATTAAAATAAATATAATACATTTTACAATTTTTTTCATATTACCACCACAGTAAGATTTTTGAAATATTGTAAAATGTAATAATACTTAAAATTAGGTTAGGTAAGCTATCCCCCCCCCCGGGTTACAATTTGTAAACAAATATTCATTTCTAATCTACACCTTTCTTAAAAATTTCTATAAAATCTGATAAATCAACCCCTATTTCATATAATAACTTATTATAAAATACAAAGATTATAATATAAATATTAAAATGATTTTATTATTATCAATTCAATACAACAAATTATAGATAAAAATTATCTACTATTTTTTGAATCTATTTTTAGTAAATTATCAAAATCTCTATCTGTTAAATCTTTGAAATCTTTTTTTAATCTTTGATATTCTTTTTCCCATGATTGATATTTTTTATCTTTACGATGATCCTTTAATTCATAATGCTCTTTTAAGTAGTTAGAAAAATACAGTGTATATTTCGTCGCACCATAAACATTTAAGTGATTTTGATTATAAAAATCTGTATTAAAATCAACAGTAAAATCTTTTAATGTATTAAAATTTATTACCTTATAACCTTTTTTTTCAATGATAGAAGTTGCTTCTCCTAATCTACCAACAATCCATTCATTCATATTTCTAATTGGAATTAAAAATAAAACATTTAAATTTTCTTTTTTAACATATTCAAGTAGATCCAATAGAGCTTCTTTATTTTCTTTTGGTAATTTATGATTATTTTCACTCCAAATAAATTTCTTTTGAGGCACTTTTTTTATTCGATAATTATCAAAAAGATATCCTTTATAGAGATTAGTTCTTCCTTTAAAATTTAAAAGTTGCAAATTTTTCCAACTATTATGATAAAGTAAAAAGCTAAAATAATAATTATAATAATTATTACCAGCTTTTGAGGTAGGATCGTTTTTCATAACATTAGTAAATTTTAAACTAGCTTTAATCGCATCATTTCTATTTCTAGAAAATTTCATGGAATCAGTTGTTCTTCTAATATCGCCTTCATTATATAAATTTGAATCAGTCCCAAATCGCGATATATCAATAACATAAAGAGAAGGTTTTTGTCTTTTTTGTGTTTCCTTCATCAATGGAACCAAAGTTACAGGTGGTTGTGAATCCGTAGACATAAAACCTGTAGTAAATCCATATAAATGATATCCTAACGTAGTATTATAATGTGCATAAGCATTACTTGAACCTAAGTAAATAATATCAATAGAATTTTCTCTTTCTTTATATAAATTTGATATTGGAGTATCACTTAACCACAAAATATTAAATAGACAATTCCAAATAATACCAAATAATGAAATAAATAGAATACATTTTACAATTTTTTTCATATTACCACCATAATAAGATTTCTGAAATATTGTAAAATGCCATAATATTCAAAATTAGGTTGGGTAAAGTACCCCCCCCCCGGGTTACATTTTGTAAACAAACATTCATTTTTAATCTACACCTTTCTTAAAAATTTCTATAAATAAAGTCTGCCGGATCATATCCTACACCATAACATCCAAAGATAATAATGGAAAAAATTAGTAAATATATTATTGTCCATCGAAAAACAATATTTTGTTTAAAGAGTTTTTCTCTAACATTTCCTTTTTTCGCCATGAAATCAACAACAAATAGTACAAATAATGATATGATCAAAACACGAAAGTCAAGCATATCTACTCCTGCTGTATATAAGGACTTATTATCAAATAAAACCCATGGATTATAGAAAAACATATTCTTAATTATTTTTATCCCAAATCCAATACTAGATGCTCTAAAAAATATCATTGCAAA
>CANQYK010000009.1 GCA_947628065.1 uncultured Bacilli bacterium
CTTCATGATTAAATACATACATCTTATTTTCTTTTGCTGTGGTATCTGTTTTTGTATAATTTACATCATAATCTTGTATTGCTTCATCATTCGTAAATTCTGTTAGTAACGTATCTACTGCTGGTTTTGGTTGCTTGTTACTATATCCTTTTACCAATACTTTCATCTTATATATTGTTCCTTGCGCACTATTATCTGCTGTATCACTTAACCACAATCTTAAGGTATAAACTATCTTTTTATCATCTTCACTTGTTCCTAAAGTATCTTCATCCTTTACTATGAATGTTCCATTTCCAACTTCCTTCATTACTTTGATTCCAGAATCATATCCTTTATCACTTGTTAACTTATATTTTACAAAATTCGTATCTAATGTATTATTATCCGTATCTTCTTGGAACGATATCATATAATATGCCGTAATGTCTCCACTATTTGTTATGGTAAAGGTATAAGGCTTACTTTCTAATCCTTCTTCATCACTTAAAGTACCAGTATTTTCTAAATTAATAGTATCTCCTTCTTCAAAATCTATTTTTAAGGTACCAGATTCGATACTTAAAGTTTTATCACCTTTTAATGTTTTCGAAAATAAAGCAAACGTTGTTCCTAGTAATGATAAAACACTAAAACTAACGGATATTACAATAATTGCAATTAACTTTTTCTTACTCATCTTACATCACCTAAAAAAGAATAGAATTAACCTATTCTATCCTTTCTTCCACGCTTAAAAGAATTTAGATAACTATCTAAAGCTACCCCCCCCCCGTAAACAATTTGTAAACTTTACAACATTTGACATTTTGATCAACTACCTTTCTTTTTTGTAGATTTGGAAATTATTTGATATCACTTTTTCCTTTTTATTTAAGATAATATTACTATCTTTCCTATATCCATATTACAATACTTTATCCTATTTTTCAAGACCCATTTTGGAAGCATTTACCAAAATTTGAGAAAAAGTAAACTTTTAAAAGTATGACACTTTTTTGATTAAAAATTGCAAAATCTAAAAAAAGAATATCCATTTTGGTATTCTTTTTTCTTCCTAATTAAAATAATCTTAAAATATCATTAAATGTTACATAAATCATTAATAACATTAATAAGAACAATCCAACCGTATGAATCTTTGCTTCTGTTTCTGGATTCACTGGACTTCCTTTTATTTTTTCAATCACAATGAATAAAATGTGTCCACCATCAAAAGCTGGAAGTGGTAATAAATTAATAAATCCTACATTAATGGATAAAAAGGCAAACAAATATAAAATATTGGCAACACCTGCTTTGGCTTGACTTCCCACTACCTCATAAATACCAACTGGTCCACTTAATTGACTTACTTTAACTGTTCCTGTAAATAAGCTTACAATGGTAACCCACATTTGTTTAAATAAAGAACCTGTTTTTACAACCATATACTTCACTGCTGGTATCAATCCATACTCTTGTTTTGCATTCATGGTAATTCCATATACATAAGTAACCGTATCATCCACTACTTTTTTCTTTGGTGTTACTTTAATCGTTTTTTTAGTACCATCTTCTTTCTCTACTACAAATTCTGTTGGCTTGTTATGTTTATCAATTGTTAAATAAAGAGAAATATCATCTTTGGTACTAATTTTATGCTCATTAATGGATAATATTTTATCTCCTTTTTCTAAACCAGCTGTTGCTGCACGGGATCCTTTTTCTACTTCTGATAAGATTGGTGCTGCATCTGGGCTTCCCCAAATAAGACCAATAAAGAATAACATTAAAATGGCAGAAATAAAATTAAAACCTGGTCCAAAAAACATAACTAAAAATCTTTGCCATGCTTTCTTTCCCATTAATGTTCTATTTTTTGGGACATCATCTTCTTCTCCTTCTTCTCCTGCCAATTGACAAAAACCACCAATGGGAATTAGTCTTATCGAATAAACTGTCTCTTTTCCTTGATGAGATAAGATTTTTGGACCCATACCAAGCGCAAATTCATGAACGTAAATTCCAGTTAGTTTTGCAAATAAGAAATGTCCACCTTCATGAATAAAGATAATAGCTCCTAATATTAAAATGAAAAGTAATAATGTTAACATAGTGCCTCCTTAAATAATACCTGATACTAATACAAATGCCAAAACAACAAAAATTAAACTATCAAACCGATCGAGTATTCCTCCATGCCCTGGTATAAGATTGGAAAAATCTTTTACTTTATAAGTTCTTTTAATACTTGAGAAAACCAAATCTCCACATTGTCCAAGAATGGATAAAAGTGCAGTTACAAAAATTAGTAAAACAAGAGAAATTGAAGAATTAATCACGGTGAAATAAAATACCGTTGGAATAAAGGTTCCCATAATCACTCCACCGATACATCCTTCGATTGTTTTATTAGGACTAATTTCTGTAAAAGTATGTTCTCCTATATACTTTCCTGTAAGGAAGGCGAAAGTATCGGTTATGACGGTAACTAAGACAAGATAAATTAAATAATTTAAGTCATAATTACGAATCAATAATACTAAGTTAAACGATAACGTGATAAAAAGAAGTGCAGATATCATATACAAAGCATCTGGAATATGATAATCTTCTTTTTTTTGATTCACAAATAAAATTGGTAATAAAAAAGCAAAGATAAGAATGGCAATCATTCGATAATCAAGTTCATAACTAAAGATATTATGTTTATAGTTTGAAACAGAGAAAAATAGTGCAAAAAGATAAGCAATTCCTTTTATGAAGAAAGGAAACTTTCTTTTGTTTTCTCTAATATGAATCAATTCATACATACCTCCTAAGGCAAGAATTGTCATAAAGACAGAAAAAGTAATTCCTCCTAATAATAAAATGGGTACAAATACTGCAATCATAACAATCGCACTTGCAACTCTTTTTTTCATTTTTACGCCTCCAATACTAATAATAGTATAATACAATTTCTTTTTTAGAACAATACCAAAAAAGTCTATTCTTCTCCTATTTTTTAAAAATTCGGCTTATTTTCGGCTTATTTTCGGCTTATTTTCGGCTTATTTTCGGCTTATTTAATTTTTCATAGTATTTATTCGTTAAAGTATAATCTATATTTCTTATTTGGTTGTCATCTAATCTTGTTAAGAATTCTCTTTCTAACCATTTCCGTATCCAATTATTAGCAGTATCTAAATTAATTTTAAAATGATTGGCAATATCTTTTGCTTTTATTTTATTATTTGTAATTATATAATTGGCTACCCATCTTTCTCTTTTATCTAAAGTATCAATTAAACTTATTTCATCTTTACTATTTTGATAAATTTCTTTTACTCTATTTCCCACTGCTTCAAATGTATTTGCCATAATTCCAATAAAATATTCCAACCATCTTGTTATATCTGCGTTTTGTCTTCCAAAATAGAAATTATGATGTAAATCCATTTGTAAAGCTTGGTAATATTCATCAA
Organism: uncultured Bacilli bacterium; assembly: GCA_947628065.1. Classification (GTDB taxonomy): domain Bacteria; phylum Bacillota_I; class Bacilli_A; order RF39; family UBA660; genus Onthousia. The sequence goes on from CANQYK010000009.1 coordinate 3,450, forward strand.
TATTTTTATCATAAAATTCTTCCATTACATAAAAGCCCTTTAAATCATATCCATATGCTTTCAAAATATAGGTTGCTAATAACCTAGAGCAACGTCCATTCCCATCCCAAAAAGGATGTATTGTCACAAATTCATAAGCTAATATTCCTGCTTTAATTGGAATAGGAATATCATTTTTTTTATTAAATTCTTTTATCATTTCTTTTATCAAAGAAGAAATATCTTTGGCTTCTGGTGGCATATAAACAATTGTTCCAGTTATAGAATCTGCAACAACATTTTGCTCTTTCCTATAATCATTCTTATATGTTATTTTTTTCCCTGAAACTAAATTATGAACTTTTAAAATTAAATCCTCTGTTATAACATTATTGTTTTCTGCTTCTTGGTTTAAATACATTAAAGCATTATAATAATTTCTCACTTCCAATACGTTTCTCTCATGCGATTGTTTGTTATTCTCAATTGCATCTTTGACTTCACGTAAACTTAAATTATTCCCCTCTATTTTTGTAGAATAATGTACTCTTTTCGCAATTGTTTCTTTTTTGATTTCTTCTTCTATTGATACAGGCAATTCAAGCAAATCAACAACTTCTTTGGCTCGATTAATTTTTATTAAATCATTTACTATTTTATCTGTATAGTTCCACTTTATATCCATTTTCATTTATAACCTCCAATTATCTGTTCTTTTTTAAAGTATACAAGAAAAAAAAGAGAAAAAAAAGAAATCCATTAAAATTTTACACATCTTTACAAACATCTTTTTACCAATACCTTTTTAGGACTTGCTACGATTAGTCTTTCTTCTAACAATTGACATTTTTCAAAAAAGTTTTCCTCTTCTTGATACCAATTTTTGGCAAAAGTAAATCCAAGAGGATGAACAAAATCTTCTGGTGGAAAATAATCTTCTTCAAGATAAGATAATAACTGTTTCGAATTTTCTTCTTTTAATAAGGTCTTTCTTCCTTCAAAAATATCACTACAATATTTTGATAACAACAAATCTTTTTCTATCATACAAGGAATTTTTTCAAAAACAAGATTTGCTTCTTGATAAGAGATTTTATGCTCTAAAAATTCTTTGAATAAAAATTCTCCATAATAAGAAATAGCTTCGGATAAAATAAGATCTTCTATGGTATCCATTTCATGATAGGAATCATATAATTTGTGTAAATACTCATGGAAAAGAGAAAGAGGAAAAGAATAATCTTCATCACTTACAACACAGATCCTATCCTCACCAAAAAAGTTTGTATAACTACCACGGGATCTTTTTAAATCTTTTGCTTCTTCTTTTGTTAGTTTCATCTTATCAAGTAGTTCTTCCCTACCAATACCCGTTTCTAAAAAAGAAAGGTATTGATCCAATTCTTTTTCGGTACAAAGAATCATATTTTTTTGCAACGCTTTTTGAAAGTTATCTTGTTCTTTTTTGAAAAAAAAAGATAAAAATTCATTCATTAAACTTACTCCTTCTTTGATAGAACAATATTGATAAGGACCATATTGATATTTTTTTTCTTCGGCTTTTCTCCATAATTCTTTTATTTGACTTTTATACTTTTGATAGTCTTTGTCTTTTTCTAATAATTCAAAATTAGAATGAATCGCAAAAATTGCTTCGGCATCAAATGCTCTCATACTTACCCCCTAATGAAAAAGAAACTACATTTTTGTAATTTCTAAAATTTATCCATGTTAATTTTCACGTATTTGTTATCATGAAGTGCACTACTTGCTTGGACTAACGTACGGATTGCACTTGCTGTCTTTCCATTTTTTCCAATTAAGCGTCCCATATCGTCATCTTTTACAAGAACTTCTAAAACGATTGTTTTCTCATCATCACTTGGAAATTCTTTGACACTTACATCCTCTTTATTGACAACAACACTTTTTACTAATTTTTCAGTTAATTCCCTTAATTCCATATTATACTTCCTTCTTATCTTTCATTTCAGCAAATTTTTTCATAACGCCTGCTTCTTTTAAGATACTACGAACAGTATCAGATGGAATAGCACCATTTTGAAGCCATTTTAGTGCGACTTCTTCATTTACTTTAATCTCTTTTTCGCTTCCAATTGGATTATAAGTTCCAATTAATTCAAGATATTCTCCATCTCTTTTTCTACGTGAATCTGCTGCGACGATACGATAAAATGGTCTTTTTTTCGCTCCCATTCTCATCAGTCTTAATTTAACTGCCATAATAACACTTCCTTTCTTTTCTTTGTTACTATAACAAAAAAAGAAAAAGATGTCAACCATTTTTTGTTAACATCATTCATAAATTTTGGTAACCGTTCCTCTTCCAATAAGATGTCCTTCCCCTTCTATGATATTAAAGGTGGTTCCAACTTCTACTACAACTGGTAAATCAAATTCTACGGTAACATTTTTTTCATCCCCCAAAGAAAAAGTTTTCATATTTCCTTTTAACTGTATCGTACCAGAATATCCTACCGAACGAAACTTAAATTGTTCTTTCGAATTATTTGGTAATTCTGTCTTTCTTCCTCCTTCTTCCTTCTTTAAGAGATATACATTCGCATCCATCTTTTTGACTGTTTTTACTGTGTTTGGCATAACAACAACTTGACCAGGTGAAAGATCTTTTTTTTCTATATCAAAAACAATACCACAATTATCACCTGCTTCTGCTTGTTCTGATTCTTTTTTATTTTCAAACAAAGAAAGAACAACTGCTGTTTTATCTTTTCCAAGTCCTAGTATTTGAACAGTATCTCCTACTTTAATTGTACCGCTTCTAACTTCTCCTACAACAGTTGATACTGTTTTTCCTAACTCATAGTTTGATACTTCAAAAATATCTTCAATTTCCATAAAGAAAGGGCCTTCTTTATTTGTTGTTTCTTCAATGGGAGCGATTGGTACAATAGCAGAGTCACCTGGATCTTCTTTTTTTTGGGTTACTAGTAATATACTTCCAACAATACAGGAAAAGCTTCCCATTACAACTAATATAATTATGATAATAAAGGGAGTAATAACTCCAGACTGATTTTCTTTTTTCATTGCTTCTCCTTATACTCTATTTTTCTTCTACAAAATTTACAGACTCCATATTCTTTTTCTATTATATTATCTGCTCCACAATATGGACAATAAACAACATGTGTATTTTTTGCTTTTTCCTGTTTTTCTTTTATTAATAAGTCATTTTCTCTTGCTATTTCTTTACTATTTGCTTCTTCTTTTTCAATATAAGATCGAATAAAGGTTTCAAGTTTTCGCATTAAGCCTTCAAAAAAAGTAAGAAGCAAAAGAAGAAGAACTGCTAAAATTAATAAATCTTTTCCATAGCTTGAAAGACTTCGATAAAAGTCAGTATTTACGAAATCACGAAGACCTAAAATCTTTCCTCCTGTTAAAGTATCTATGCTATTTGGAAGCGTTAATAATATTCCAATAAGGAAAAAGAGAAAAGCAAGATTCTTTTTCTTTTCTTCTCTTGTACAAAGACGAAGTAAAAGAAGAAGAATTCCTAATAGGATAGAAAGATAACTTCCAAGAAGTATCATTGGTACACTTGTAATTATTTTTAACATTTTATTTTTCCTTTCTTTCTAATTATAATAACTTAAATCATCTTCAAGGGATGCACTCATACGGATTGGTTGACCGGATCCACTATAATAACTATTTGCTTTGGTTACACAAACTGTTTGATTGCATTCCATTGTTACATATCTTTTTTCTCCTGGATAATTATTATCATATACCCCAATATGATAAATATTGGCATCATTAGAGTCTTGTACTAAACGAATCGCATTAATAGCATGAAGTCCTCCATCAAAATCAGATATAATAACGGGTGCATCGTGATCAAGAAGACGTTGTTCTAAAATATTTAAAAATCCTGCTTTTCCTTTATAAGCGACATCTTCGCGTCCTAGTTTATTTCTTAAAAAAAGAATAAAATCAGAAGAAGAAGAATAAAATTCGGTTGTAAATTGTTTCATAAAGGATGCATAAATAGCATTTAATAATTCTTTATCCTCTTTTTCTATACTAGCGCTTGTCTGCATTTTATCTTCATTTAAAAGAATATTCTCTGCTTCTTTATACGTTACGCCCCATTTTTTCTTTTGTTCTTTTTCACTTAAAGATGTTTTTGTAGTTACAATATCATATAAGTTGGTTTTTTCTATTTCGTTTTTATACTTTGATTGAATGGTTAAAATATCATCTTCTAATCCTCTAAAATCTGCTGGCATCTCTTCTTGAAAAAGTTCATAACCAAAACTATACTTTAGGGCATTGGATTGTAACTTATAATCATAGAGATTGATATTTTTTCTTAAATCAGAACTGGAAAGATTATAAGCATAAGATGTATTTTCTTCCACTGTTTTTTGCGCTAATGATAAGGGAAGCATTTTTTTAAAATACAACTGGGCAAATGTTGCCATACCATAACAATGACCTCCTGTTAAATTAGAAGTATAATTTGGAAAGGAAAATCCATCTCTTGTAACAAGAAAACCACTATCAAGAAGAAGTAATCCATCTTCCTTATTATCGTTATCAACGTCAATAAAACTATCTCCAACAAGGGCTCCCATATTATCAAACAATTCGGCTAATCCACTTGCATTTCCTGCTGTATATAAGGCACATCCTGTCGCATTTGATATATTAGAAAGTTTCGTATTATAAGTAGCATCTCCTAAACCAACGGAACAAATCTTTACATTCTTTGCTGTTGCATTTTCAATTACTTCTTGTGGTCCATAGTTTGATACGGTATCTCTTCCATCGGTTAAAATAACCAGATATTTATTATCACTTTCATCATCAAATTCCCTAATTCCATTAATCAAAGCATTTTCAATATCGGTTCCAGCAGATTTGGTGATAAACTTTCCATTCATATTCCCCAGTTGTTTTGTTATTGCACTTGTACTACTTCCAATTGGAAGCGCATTTTTATAATCTTGTCGAAATTCGGATAATCCCATTTTATAATTTTTTTGCTCTAAACGTTTTATTAAATCTTTCGTAACTGAAAAACGAATTCCTTCTGGGTCATATCCATCTAATTTTGCCTCTAACCCTAAAAGCCCTTCTCGATATTTCTCTCCTGTTATCTTTTCATATTGTTCATTGGTATAAAGACTCCATGAATTATCAAGTAAAAATAAAATTTCTGTTGTGGCATTTTCTTTTACAAGGGAAGAATCCCCTACTACATAATTTGAAAAATGCGTTAAGTTAGCCGTTAATAAGTTTCTTTCTTTGTCAATTGTTGTATCTACTTTTTCATATTTTCCATTTTCTTCCTTGTAATAATAAATCGATAAATTCTCTTCTTTTAAGTTCTTCTCTTCTAACTCTTCTTGTGTATATGGAATTTCTATTGTTGCTTGTTTTATTTTGGCATCCGTTGATAATACAAATAGTTTATCAAGAAGGCCTTCCTTTTTACTAATATTTGTATTGGTATTTATTTCCGCAAAAGTACTTGCAATATTTCCAATTCCTTCTATTACGACTGTAAAATCATCCTTTTTTATGGTATAAGTTAACGTTCTATCTCCATCTTTTTGATTGTCTTTTTTGGAATCTTTTTGAAGTGGATCAAGACCTAACGTAATCTCATCATAATCACTTAATCCATCATTATCGCTATCTTTTTTGTTGGGATCTGTCTTACTTGTAAAAATTTCATAAAAATCATTTAAATTATCCATATCACTATCGGAAAGATTGGGATTTGTTTTATATTCTTTCTCTTGGTCCTTTGTAAGGCCATCCAAATCCATATCTTCTTTCTCTTCTTCAAATTCATCAAGAACAAGATTTTCTTTTTCTACAAAGGGAAGAATCTGAAACTCTTTTTTTATTTTCTTTAACTTATAACTTGCTTCAATCTTACATTTTCCAGTTGATTTTCTAAGAGCCCATATAATTTCATTCTTTTCTTTTTGAATCGTTCCACAAGTAGTTTTATACTTAACTTCATTGATATCCTTTTCTCTTCCTAAAACAATTCCTAGTTTGGCTTTTGTTTGGGTTATATTTTTTTGACTTATTATGGGATATTTCTTATCCCAATGAAATGCTACAAAAATAGAAGAATTTAGTAAGAAACCAAGAAAAAAGAAAAAAATGCCAAATACGGAAAAAGAGAAAATTAATTTTTTGTGATGTTTCATTAAAATTTCTTTTCCCTTTTTTTGCATTGTTTGTTTTGTTTTCTCTAACTTTTCTACGGTTGTTTCTTCAAATTGAAAACCACAATTTGAACAAAAGCTTTCATCTTCTCCTCTTTTTTTACCACAGTTTGGACAAAACATCGCGTCACCTCTTATAAAATAATTTTAGTATAGGCGTAATAGCATATAACAAAAGCAATTAAAAAGCATAGAGTATTCAAATATAACTTTTTATTTTTATCAAGTTCTATATTCTCATTTATTAATTCATAATAAATAAGGAAGAAATAAAGGAATCCGACAAGTAAGAAAATAGTACCCAGTGGTAAATAAATGAGACTTAATAGATTGGATAAAAGAAGCGAAATTATTGCGAAAGGAAAGCTAGCGGATGCACTAATTACAAGAATTTCAAAAAAATTCTTTTCTTTCTTCATGATTAATGTTCCAATATAAAAGGTAATGGTTAAAATAAATATTAAGCCTATTCCCATTAAAAGTCCTTTTCCGATAACGGAAAAATAAGGAATATTTTTTAAATTTTCTAATTCTAAGGTAGTTACATAACCTCCTTTTTCAAAAGAATAATCGCTTACAAACAAAACAGTTAAAATGGTTGTTAGAAGATGAGTAATCATAATAATAATCGCGGCAATTGCGGTTACTATTATTCCATTTTTTGAATCCTTTAATTTTTCTTTTTCTTCTTCATAAACCTTAAAAGGTTGATAGAGAAAACCAATAAAATACATTATATAATTAAGTGAAACACTACTTGTTTGGGATTCCTTTCTTGGAACATTTTCTATTTTATTGGGACTTGCTTCTTGGGATAAGACTTCAACATTTTCTACTGGTATTAAAGATTTCCCACACCCAACACAAAATTTCGCATTTTCTATATTTTCTTTTCCACAATTTGGACATTTCATTTTTCATTCCCTCCATTATTCTCTTTTTTTTGCTCTAATTTTTTTACAAGTTCTTTTTGAAATTTTTCTGTTTCAATTTCCATATTATTGGCACCCATCATAATGGGATTGGATAGTCCTGTTTTTCTTCTAATATACATATCTTTTTGTTTTAAATTCGACATTGTTCTTTTGGTTTCCGTCTCATGAGAATGTCTTGCATTATGATTTCGATATCTTGAATAATTAACAAAGAAATAGATAATACCAGAAAGTAAAAATAGAAAATTATAATCAAAATCAATCAACATCATAGCAAGAAATCCTAAAAGTTCTACCAAACAAGATACCAAAATTAACTTTGGCATATGAATGGGAACACTTCCCATTGTTTCTTTGGTTCTGGCATTGACTGCTACATAATGTAAAAATTTTTTCTCACCCTTTACCTCTAAATAACTATAAAGCCAAACAGGAAGATAAGCAGATCTCCACTGTTCTCCTTTTACTGTAATATCTTGGGTATCCCATGCCGCACCACGGTCATACTGTTTCATCGTATCATTCGCACTATAACGGGCAATATCTCTTGCTTCTACTTTTACAAGTGGCTCTAACTCACTTACATTGGTATCTCTTTTCTCAGAAGTATATCCTTTTAAGTAATTGGCATCCCATTTTACACAATTCGTAACATCAAAGGGCATAATAGAATTGATAATATTATTGGCTTTTTGTCCACTTTTGCTATTTAAGCGATCAATATTTGATTCTACGGTTAATCCTTCAATGGTTAAATCAAATTCACGTTCTATATCGTATAAATCGGCATCATATAGAGTTTCAGACATACCATCGTTTGTTACTACATATTGTCTTGTCATATGTTCTGCTTTTCCAATAAAGTGTGCATGGGTATTTAGGTCAACTAACATATAAGGAAAATACACACCCATAATGTTTTCGGTTGTAAATTCTTTTTGAAAAACGGGATGCGCAAAAAACTTTCGTTTTCCAACGAATGTTTCGATTTCTCTTCTGGCATCTTCCTTACTAATAGCAAAAGGAAGAACAGCATCGGGTATGGCTCCATTTGGAACTTGGGTATTAATAGAGAGATGATTCCTACACCAATGGCATCTTGCCTGTGGAGCTTCATTGGTATCAATTACCACTTCTGCCCCACAACTTTCACACTTTAAGGTAATCATATTAGAAGCATCTTCTGCTATATTGCTTGTTCCACTTGCAAGTACTTGTCCTTCTAAATGTTCAATATCGGTCTCTAAAGTTTCTATTTTTTCTTGTTCAAATTCATAACGACAATAATTACAACGAAGCTTTCCTGTTCCTACATTAAGAGAAATATCTGTTGCCCCACATTTGGGACATTTTTGTTGTCCATCTTTTGCGCCTTCATCGGTTTTTACAATTTTTACATTACTTATAGCAGTATTCTTATTTTCTATACTACCATTTTCCATTTTTATAACCCCAACAAATTCTTTTTCGCCGCATCAAAATCTTCTTGGGTAATGACACCACTATCCAAAAGTTTTTTCATCTCGGTTAATTTCTGATAAGGATCTTCTCCTTGTGGTTGTGCATTTTGTTGTTGTGTATTTTGTGGTTGAGGGGATGCAGTATTGATAAATGGATTGGTAGCGTTTCCTTGTGGTTGTGCGACTCCTTGCATTATGTTTCCACTTGCATTCATACCCATTCCCATAAAGGCCATACCGGCACCACCATTTTCTCCAGCTTTTTCAAGACCACGAGCGACAGATTGCTGTAGGAAAGAATTTCCTCTATTACCAGATAAGGCATCTGCTTTTTTGACATCGCTTAATAGTTTCTTTGTATCTTCGTCGTATTCAATTGCTTGAATGGCAACTTTTACAATTTCAAGTCCCCTGTCACTTTTCCACTGGTAAGCATCTTCTACTGCTTTTGAAAGAGATGCGGCAAAACCAATTTGATCTCCTTGAATTTTAGAAATACGGTTTCCTCTTTCTGGATCATTGGTATAATTTGAGAATGCTGCAGAAAGACTTCCTACGACTTCGTTAAATAATTGTGCTCCTGCATCATTATCCATATCAGAGAAATCAAAATTAGGAGCATCGGCCACTAAAAATTTCGCTGGTACAAAATTCTTTGCAAAAAGAATTGGATCTACTATTTTTAAACTATAGGTTCCTCTTGTAATTAATCCTACTTGTGTATTTAAGAAAGAATCATCATAATAAATTTCAGACTGTGTTCCAAAGCGATTGTTTGGTATTTCTTTTAAATTAATGTAAAAAGCGAGTTGCTCACTTCCTGGTTGTCCTCCAAATTTAAAACGTTCCCATGACTCTTTAACGGTGGATGCTAAAATACCATCGCCTGCAAAGAATGATTGTGAATTTGGATCATCCGATGAGAAAATAAATCCACCTGCTTCGGCAATAAAACCTGTGATAGCACCATCTTGAATGGTAATTAATCCTGTTCCTTCTGGTACTACAATTTTACTTCCATTGGTAATAATATTTTCGGATCCCTTAGTATTGGAACCACGTCCCATATTTTGTCCTTTTGGTACTGCTCTAAAAACAGCTGTTGTTGCACTAATGTTGTCTCCTGGTGCATAAAAGTCTTTCCATGAATCTGCGAAAGTACCTCCAAGTGCACCACTAAAAGCTTTAATAAATCCCATAAATATCCCTCTTTCCTATTATAAAACTTTTCTTCTTTTTCATTGTAACATATGAAGTTGTAAATTGACGATGTTTTTTGATAATTTTACATCACTTGACACTATTTCTTTTAATGTTATTTATTTCTAACTTGATTCCAGATGCTTTTGTAAGTTTCGAAAGACATTTTATTTCTATCTCACTGTTTTCTAGCATATCAAACTCTATTTTATTTGATTTTAATCCGGAACCCAAAAATTCGTTTTTTAAATAGAGTGTATGATGTGTATTTTCTACTTGATATTCTTTTTCTTCCTTATTTTTAATGTGATCAAGAAAAACATCATCCAAATAAATACTATAATCTTTGAATGCTGCTACCATACTTTCTTTTCTTCTTATTTTTAACTTTCCCATACTCCCTCCTTATTCTTATTATACCAAAGAAAGCAAAAAGAAAAAAGCTCTAAAGGCTTTCATTTTCTTGATTTTCTATAACTTCTTCTTTTTCTTCGATATAGTTTTCTTCTACTTCCTTATCTATTTGTTTCTCAATGGTCTCATCACTATCTCTTATTTCTTCCCAATCATCATCATTATCATCTTCAACATTGATTTTTACTTTGGTATCTCCTACTAATTCAATTCCAAGTGTTTTCTCAACGGTTGTCTCAATACTATTGTTATTGATTTCTGCTTTCACACAACTAGGTCCTGATAAGCTTCGAACAATAATTTCACCATTGGAAAGATCCTCTTGATTTCCTTGTACGGTTACATTTTCTTGATACGTATAGGTTTGTTTTAATACTTCTGTTTTGGTATCATTATCATAAGAATACCAAACATTAATGTCATAACTTCCTGATACGGTTACAATATTTCCATTTAAACTTCCACCAAAATTATGATTAATGATCCAACAACCAAGGACAGTTGTTGGGGTATTATCGGTACTTAACGATATGGTATCAGAAAACTTTTTTTTTCCTTTCCCAATAACCGCTTTGGTGACAATTTCACGAAAGGTTGCCATAGTATCCCTCCTCTAATGTAATGTATGCAACAAAAGAGAAAAAATAACTATTTATTGTTCTAAAAGAGAAGAAAAAGCATCGTTTAGTCCTTCTTTTAAAAGAGAAAACAAACTATTTAACTCTTCTTCTTTTTGTTGATACGATAAATAAAGAGGAACTTCTTCTAGTCTCTTTTTTCTAACTTCTATTTCTTTTTCAATCGTAGAATCCAAAAAAGCACTTTTCACATATTTTTTCTGTAACGCTTTTATTTTTTGTATTTCTTTCATGATTGTTTTATTTTCGAATACTTTTTTTCTTAATGTTTTATAGTCTTGATACAGTTTATCCTGTTTTATTACTTTTACAAGTTCTTCTATTTTTTCTATGATTTCACGATCTTGATACTTTTCCATCCAAACTCCATGTTTTTGCATCCGTAATTAAAACTGGTACAATTTCTCCTTCATAGTCTTTATCACTTGTAAAGTTTACTAATTTTTGTGTATCACTATATCCAAAGTATTCTCCTTTTTTCTTTAATGACTTTCCTTCTACTAAAACAGGGATTGTCTTACCCACTAATTTTTTATTGTTTTCTAAAAAGTATGTATTTACAAGATCATTCAAACGATAAAGACGCGCTTCTTTTTCTTCTTTTGAAACATTATCTTCTAGCTTTGCAGCGGGTGTTCCAACACGGGGAGAATAAAGAAACGTAAAAGCATTATCGTATTTACAAGTTTTTACAAGATCAAGTGTTTCTTCAAAGTCTTCTTCTGTCTCACCTGGAAAGCCTACAATAATATCTGTTGAAATCGCACAATTTTTTATTTTTTCTTTCATTTTATGAAAGAGTGTTAAATATTCTTCTTTGGTATATCGTCTTCCCATTAATTTTAAAATACGGTTTGACCCTGACTGTACTGGCAAATGAATGCTTGGCATAATGTTATCATATTTCGCAATGACATCAATCATTTCATTGGTAAAGTCCCATGGATGACTTGTCATAAAACGAATTCGCTTGATTTTGGTTTTGGAAACATCGGTTAGGAGTTCTGCCAAAGAATAATTGTCATACAAATCTTTCCCATAGGCATTTACATTTTGACCTAATAAAGTTACTTCTTGATATCCTTCTTTAACAAGACTTTCTATCTCTTTTAAAATATCTTCTTTTTTTCTACTTCTTTGTCTTCCTCTTGTATAAGGTACAATACAGTAAGTACAAAACTTATCACAACCATAAATAATATTAACATAGGCTTTGTATTTACTCTTTCGATTGGATGGCATTTTCTCTATTAAATCTTGTTCTCTTGAATAAACCTCAATTTGTAATGTTTTTGTCTTAAGAGCTTCTTCTAATACCTCTGGTAATTGATAAAAGTTATGGGTTCCAATTACAAAGGTAAGCCATGGATACTTTTCTTTTATCGTATTTGCAACAACCTCTTCTTGTGCCATGCAACCACAAAGACCTACCATTAAATCTTTTTTGGTCTCTTTTAGATGTTTTATTCTTCCTAAAAAACCAAAGGCTTTGTTATGGGCATTTTCTCTTATGGAACAAGTATTTAATAATATAAGATCCGCATCTTCCATAGAATCGACAAAACGAAATCCCATCTCTTCTAAAATTCCCATAATATTTTCACTATCGTGTTCGTTCATCTGACAACCATACGTTTTTAAAAAATAGGTTTTTCCTTCATATTTCTTTTTATATTTTTCTAAAAGATGATAAGAATGGGTTTGATACTCTCTCTTATCTCTTGTTTTTGCTTCCCTATAATTTGGTAATTGCATAATTCCACCTCACTTCTTGCTATAGTATATAGGAAAATAGTTATTTTTTCAAGATAATTTCTTGACTTTCAAAATTATTTATGATATACCATTTACAACCTGAAGGAGGGGATCGTATGAAAACTAAGGTAATATTTCTTTCTTTTCTTTCCACTCTTTTGGTTTTGCGCTCTCAATGATTTTCATTGAGAGTTTTTTTGTAAGGAGGGAAAAACATGGAAGAACTTTCTATTGATCTTTTATTAGACGCGGTAGCAAGGTATCAAAAAGAGGGATTGGATTCGATAAAAAAAGCTTATTTACTAGCGGAAAAACTACACGATGGACAAAAAAGACAAAGTGGAGAACCTTATATTATTCATCCTTTGTCGGTTGCTTTTATTTTATCGCAGATGCACGCCGATACGGATACAATATGTGCGGCACTCTTACACGATACGATTGAAGATAGTAGTATTACCAAAGAAGAAATTGCTCTACTTTTTAATCCCCAGGTGGCAAAACTAGTGGATGGGGTTACAAAAATTAGTAAACTTAATTTTTCTTCAAAAGAAGAACAAAATCTTGCCAATACAAGAAAAATTATTTTAAGTCTAACAGAAGATGTTCGCATTATTATCATTAAACTTGCAGATCGTCTTCATAATATGCGAACGCTTCAATACAAAAGTAGATTCAAACAACAAGAAAATGCACTGGAAACATTAGAACTTTTCGCTCCCCTTGCCTATTATCTTGGCGCTTATACGATAAAAAATGAATTGGAAGACTTATCGCTTCGCTATTTAGAGCCGAAATTATATGATAATTATCAAAAGAAAAGACAAAAATTAGAGAAAGATGCCAAAAATATTTTATTAACTACAAAAGATCATATTCAAGAAAAATTAGAAGAACACAAGATCAATAATCATATTCAAATTCGAATAAAAAATATCTTTGGTCTTTATAAAAAATTAGATGCTGGTTATAGTCTTAATACCATTCATGATTTGTTTGCTCTTAAAGTAATCACAGAAAAAGTGGAAGATTGTTATCTTTCTCTTGGACTCATTCATTCTATTTACCCTCCAATTAATGAACGGTTTAAGGATTATATTTGTAATCCCAAAACAAACTATTATCAAAGTCTTCACACAACCATTTATGGAGAAAACAATCGCTTAGTTCAAATTCAAATTCGTACACAGGATATGGATAAAATTGCTAATTATGGCATTATGACTTATTTTGATTTGTACCAAGGACAAACAAGAGAAATCATGCAGGAGAAATTAAAACGGTATCAATTTTATCATAGTTTGTTAGAAATTGATGAGGTGTTAGGAGACAATCAAGATTTTGTCAAACAAGTAAAAAGAGAACTTTTTACCGAAAAGGTACATACCTTTACCCCAGATGGTGATATCATAGAATTACCAAAAGGATCTTCCATTATTGACTTTGCTTACTCATTAAGTGAAGATATTGGAAATACCATGATTGGTGCATGTGTCAATGGAAGTATGGTTCCGATTGAAGAATATACTTTAAAAACCAAAGATCGCGTTCATATTATTACCGATGAACTGGCTTATGGTCCGAAAGAAAAATGGTATCATCTAGCAAAGACAACTAGAGCCAAAAAGTTAATAAAATCTTTTCAAGAAAAAGAACATCTTAATCGCTAAGATGTTTTTATCTACAAAAATTCTCCATTTTCTTTAATATTTTCTTCTCTTCTCTACTTACTTGTACTTGACTCGTACCAAGTGTTTGGGCAATTTCTCTTTGTGTTTTATCTTCATAATAACGAGAATAAATTAATTTTTGTTCTTCTTCTTCCAAAGAAAGAATGGCATCATTCAAATCTAAAATAGAAGCGTCATACCCTGTTTCTATATAAGGAACTTTATCATACAAAGAGAACTCTTCTTCGTTTTCCCTCAAATCCATTTGATAGATTGGCTCCTGTAATAGTTCTGCTTGTTCTATTTTTAAAAGATCTTCATTTAAGTAAAAAGCAAGTTCTTCTTTGCTTGGATATCTTCCAAATTCTTGGCTTAATTCTTCTTTTGCTTTCTTTATATTTTGTCCTAATTGATACATATCACGACTTACTTTTAATGGTTTGTCTTTGTTTAATTCTTTTATTATTTCTCCTTTGATGTAAAGACAAAGATACGATACAATATCTTCTTGATCCCTGTTACAATGAAGAAGTCCCATTTTTAGTCCCATCATTCCTGCTTGTTTTAAATCCTCTTCATTTTTTCCAAACGAATATTGCTTCACAATATGATAGACAAGCCTTTCGTATCGTTCAAATACTTCATCCATACTATCCCTCTTTTCTTTTCTATCAAACAATACCTTATTTTTTCTTATTTTTCAAGGCTTTCGACAAAACTAGAAGATCTTTTTACTTGGAATGGTTAATAAAAGATTGAAAAACACCATAAAAAGATAAGAATTATCATAGTGCTTTACAACCCTACTTTCTTCATAAACAGGACAAGTAATAAAGGCTTCTTGTTGATAGGAAAAAGAATGATAGGAAATGGTAAGGTTTGTCTTCCCACAAGCGTTACTGCTTTCTATTTTTATTTCTTTTAGGGGAATTGTTGTTTTTTTTACAATCTTATCAATATCAAGATATCCATCAAGTAAAATCGTATCAAAAAGTTCTAATTGTTCTCTTCTGTAAATCACTATTTTTTCTAATTTTGAAACAACGACATAACCTTCTTTTTTTTCTAAGGAATAGATTCTTTGTTTTTCTTTTTGATATTTATATTTTATTTTTCGATACCGATATTTCTTTTCTTTCTTTACGACTTCAATATAAGGTAAGTGATCAATATTTTTGGTTGTTTTTATTTTTTTATCCATTACCATTTTATTAAGACAATCAATTACTTTTATCTTCTCTCTTACAATTCCTTTTTTCTTTTCTATAATTTTTTTCTTAATGTAGGTTCCACTTTCATCCATAAGAGAAAAAGAAGGACCTCTAGCATCTTGTAAGATAAAAGCTGTAATATCAAGGGTTATATCGTCTGGTCTTTGACTTGGAAAAGATAAGATAAATTCTTTTTCTTTTAATAAATTGTTGATTTTTTTTCCATTTACTTTTATTTCTAAAATAGAAATATCTTTCAAATCGGTTAAAATAAGCTTATTGATCTTCTTCATTTCTCGGTAATAATAGAGTTCCTTCTCATCCCTTTGATACCCTTCTATTTCTTTTTTTATGGTACCATAAGGACCATAAGAAGAATATTTTTTTTGCTTGGTTTGAATAGGATAACTCTTCGGGTTTTTCCCTATTTCATAATACTTTTTTGTAATGGCACTTTCTTTTTCTTCTAAAAGATACCACACTTCCTTTTTCTTTTTTTCATACTTCGAATTAATGCTTCTTTCTACCTTTTCATAAGGAAGAGAAAATAGTTTTGCTTCCACATTCATGGGAGAGAAAAGAAACAAACACAAAAAAAGAATGGACATATTATCACCTCTATAATATTATTATCCATTCCAACATCATTTTTCTTTTTTTATCGAAAAAATCACTGTAACATACAGTGACCTTCTACTCTTTCTCTTTTTTCTCTACTATTGTTTTTCCTTTGTAACTTCCACAATTTGGACATACCCGATGTGCTTTGATCATTTCACCACATTGTGGACAGGAAATCATTCCAGGAACAGTTAAAGCATTGTGAGCTCTTCTCATTCTTTTTCTTGTTTTTGATACCTTACGAAATGGTACTGCAAACAATTGAATATCTAATTTCATCTTATTTCACTCCTTTTCTTATAATAAATCTTCAAATGGATTATTTTTTGGTCCCTCATAATTTTCTTCTTCTACCAAAGACCAACCATCCCCTTGATATTTTTGATAATCCTCTACTTTCGTATAACGAATAGGGACTTCTAGGACTATATTTTCCCACAAAATGGAAAGAATATCAAGAGTATTTTCATCTTTTTTTATTTTTTCTCTTATATTTTCTTCGATTTCAAAGGAAAAAGGATAAGGTACTTCCTCTAGTGAAATAGAATCTTCTAATAACATCGTACCAGAAACCTTACCCGTAAGTAAGATATTAGCATCATCATAATACGTAATATCTCCTTTTAAGGATACATCCTTTAAAGAAAGAATACCACTATTTTGATACATTTCTTCTGGAAACGTATACATCTCATCTATTTCTAGGTTTTTATATTTTCCTTGTAGTAAATCTAGAATATTCAAAACAATCACCTATTTTCTAATAAACATAAAAAGTATCATTAAAACCATATTAAAATTCAAAGATAATTTGGTTTTTACAACATACGTTTTCTCATATATACTTGCAATATCATCTACAATGTCAACAATCCAACTTTCTAAATACTTTGGAATTCTTTTTCCAATTGGAAACATATGAGTTTTGATTATATCTTCTTCTAATTCTGTTAATTCGAAATATTTTTTTGCATTCTCAAGTGCCATATCCGGATGCTCAAAAAGTAATTTTACTCTTTCTTCTTTCTCATCAAGAAAAAAGTCATGTAAGAGTGATCCTCTTGTTGCATCAATATAGTTCAAATGACAAAATTTCGTTATTTTATAGGAATAGTAAGAAACACGAATCATATGTTCATAACGATTCGCACCATGATGAACACAATTTTTTGTTTTCTGATATTCCTCATGTTCTATAATTGGTTCTATCAAGTGATTGAATTCTTGATCTTGATAGGTTGTTTTTAAACGCATTTTCCCACTTTCTTTCTTTTTTACAACACTAACATAATAGCATATTATCCTTCTTTTTTCAAGAAGTGTGGATGATTTCCATCTTTCCTCTACATCTTTTTACAATTTAATGAAAGATGGTTTTCTATTCTATTTCTTATCACTTTTCTTACTCATTTCAAGAATGGCATCGCGTCTTGAGAAGTTTTGTTTTCCTTTTTTATCAAGGCCAATTGCTTTTACTAAAATGGTATCCCCTACTTGAACCACATCTTCTGTTTTCTCAACACGATCTTTTGCAAGTTGTGATATATGAACAAGTCCTTCGCATCCTGGCCAAAGTTCTACGAAGCAACCAAATGGCTCGATTTTAACGACCTTAGCAGAATAAATTTTACCAACCTCAACATCGCGTGCGACGTCTTCGATCATACTAGCTGTCTTATCAATTACTTCTTGATCGGTATGATAAACAATAACGCGTCCATCATCTTCCAAATCAACTTTAACCGCACCGATACTATTAACATCGGATACATTACTACATTCACAAATAATTTTGGTAATCATCTCACCACCACGACCGATAACATCTCGAATCTTACTTGGTGAAATATAGAATACTTTTGTCTTTGGTGCATATTTGGATACTTCTTTTCTTGGTTCCTTAATTGTATTTGTAATTACATCTAATATCTCAAGTCTTGCTTTCTTTGCTTGTTCTAGAGCTTCTTTTAATATTTCCTTGGTAACACCTTTTATTTTAATGTCCATTTGTAATGCACAAATACCATTTTTGGTTCCTGCTACTTTAAAGTCCATATCTCCTAAATGATCTTCCATTCCAGCAATATCGGTTAAAATAGTATATTCATCTCCTGCTGTTATTAACCCCATCGCAATCCCTGCTACAGGGGCTTTGATTGGAACACCTGCTGCCATTAAGCTCATACATCCTGCACAGATACTTGCTTGACTACTACTTCCATTACTCTCTAGTATCTCAGATACAACGCGGATCGTATAAGGAAATTCTTCTTCACTTGGAATGACTTGTAATAAGGCTCTTTCTCCCAAAGCACCATGTCCAATTTCTCTTCTTCCAGGTGCTCCATAACGACCGGTCTCACCAACAGAGAAGGCTGGGAAGTTATAGTGTAACATAAATCTTTTTTCATCTTCTAAAGATAAGCCATCTAAGATTTGATGTTCTCCTAAAGCACCAAGGGTAGTAACGGATAAACTTTGTGTTTCTCCTCTTGTGAATAGTGCCGAACCATGTGTTCTTGGTAAGAGATCAATATCGGTTGATAAGGGTCTTATCTCATCCATCTTTCTACCATCGCTTCTTATTTTTTCTTTGACAACAATATTACGGAATAAATTGTATTCTACTTGTTCCATAATACTACGTACTTTGGTAAGGAAATATTTTAATTCTTCTTCCTCTAATTCTTCTTCTTTTTCTTCTTTGTATTTTTCTACAATGTTTTCTTTGATCTCATCCAATCGATCATATTTTACAAGTTTCTCTTTTATTCTTAAGGCTTCATCAATATCTTTTTCACAAAGGGCTTTTACTTCTTCAAAAAGAGAATCTTCAATTTCTAATTTTTCATATTCCATTGGAACAATTGTAAATTCTTTTAAAATATCAAGTTGGAATTGACACAATTCTTTTATTAAAGAATGGGCAAGCATCAATCCTTCTAGCATCACTTCTTCGGATACTTCCTTACTTCCTGCTTCCACCATATTAATGGCATCCATTGTTCCAGCAACGGTTAAATCAAGACTACTTTGATCAAGTTCTTCTGGTGTTGGATTGATAATATATTCTCCATCAATATAACCAATTTTAACCCCTGCGATTGGTCCTTCAAAAGGTGCCCCGGTTAACATTGTTGCAAGACTACTTGCAAGCATAGCGGTTAATTCTGGTGAACAATCTTGGTCAACACTTAAAACGGTATTGATTACTTGTACTTCGTTTTTAAAATCTTCTTTAAAAAGAGGTCTCATTGGACGATCGATCATACGAGCGGCAAGGGTTGCTGCTTCGGTTGGACGTCCTTCTCTTTTTATAAATCCTCCTGGTATTTTACCAACGGAATATAATTTTTCCTGATAATTAACAGTAAGCGGAAAAAAATCACTTAACAAGTTAACATTTTTATTTACGACAACTGCACTTAATACTACCGTATCATTATAACGAACAAGAACGCTTCCCGTTGCTTGTTTGGCAAGTTGCCCATGTTCTACTACTATTTTTCTTCCATGAAAATCAAGTTCAAATACTTTCTTATCCATTGTTACCTCCTTTTTTGTTGAAAAATAGAAAAAGGGACACTAAAACTATAGTGTCTATTTTCTTAAACCTAATTTTTTAACAACTTCACGATATTTTTGTACGTCATTTTTTGCAAGATACTTAAGTAAGCTACGACGTTGTCCAACCTTCATCAAAAGTCCACGGTTAGAATGATAATCGTGTTTGTGTTCTTTTAAATGTGCTGTTAATTTTTCAATTTCTTTTGTTAATATTGCGATTTGTACTTCTGTTGATCCTGTATCTTTTGGATCACGTGCGAAATCTTTGATGATTTGTTGTTTTTCTTCTTTTGTTAATGCCATAATAACACTTCCTTTCTTCTTTTTAATCCACCGAACTCTCATCAAAAGGTGTTAGGAAGAAGCTCCTTTAGACGGGAATTGGTAAGCATGTTTACTATACTATAAAAACTCTTATTTGTAAAGAGTTTTTACACCATTTCCTCTATCTTATTGTATGCAAGACATTTCTTTTCCAGTAGTGGAAAACAACAGAATACATTCAAAATAAAAATTAGAGTTTGCTCTCTAATTTCTTTTTTCGGTTCCTATTAAAGGCTGGAATCGCGCTCTTTTTTCGGTTCCTGTTAAAGGCCGGAATCGCACTCTTTTTTCGGTTCCTGTTATGGTCGGAATCACCAGCTTTTTTCAGTCCCTGTTACGGTCGGGATCACCCACTTTTTCCATTCCCTATTAACAGTCGGGATCACTCACTTTTTCAATGTAATTTCTTACATCTGCCATCATTCTAGCATAACCCATTCTTTCCTGTCAAGCATTTTTTCTAGCAAGTGTTCCCATAGGATCCCAAGGTTTTAGTGGAATTGGTTCTTCTTCTAATACTTTCTTCATAGCATCAGTTAAATACTTTTTATGAACCACGGCTTCAAACACATACATTTGAAACCAAGAATCTCCTCCTACATAATACCCCTTTTCGCCTTTGGCATCGCCCCAACTATTTTCAATTTTCCATCTTACTGGTTTATCCTCTTCTATATGAACGCCTGTTAATACCATCGCATGATTCATTGTTGACTCGGTCGCATCAAGCATCTCTTCCTTGGTCATTTCAAAATCCATACCAAACACTTCACCATACTTTAATAACTCAATTGCCCAAAGTCCTTCATCTCGTTCAAAAAACTGATTACAATCGCTTCCAAACCAAACAGCTTCTCTATTCTCTAATTGTTTTATAATGGTCTTTTGAAAGTCTTCCATTGGAAGATTAAGATACAATACGTTCTTTCCCTCTACTACATTTCCAAGGTGTTCTACGGTATAAGTTTTATGAAATGGTTTATCTTTCGTTGGGGCATGAATAATACTAATATAATTTTCCAAATCAATCTCACAACAAGAGGTATAAAACTCTTTTGGTGTTAAGTCTTTTACAATATGATATTTTCCTTCTTTATCCGTATATTCAAAATCAAATTTTTTTGGGGGAATTCCATAACAATCAAGTAAAATGGTATAAATATCTTTTAATGTTTCTTCTTTTAAGGCGCATATATTTTCTTTTCCTTCTAAAAGATAAGCCACAAACTGTTTTAATTTTCGATTGATCAAGCGATTCATTTCACTTGTATTAGAACTTTGATACGTCTCAGGGAAGACATCTTTTGGAACCACACCATACTTTCTTATTACATTGACAAACATATCCCACTGTCCCCCATCTTCAACACCTGTAGACATAATATGATAAAAAAGGCGATCGTCTTTGTTCTTCTCAGGAAGAGACATTAAACTTTCCATGTAATAATTTGCTCGTTCTAATTTATCATAAAAAGCAACAAAGCTTTGGGATAATTCAAAATTGTCCAAATGATATTTGCTCGCTACTTTCTCTCTTATGATATTACATCCTGCAAAAATCCAACACCTACCAGACTGCATTTGATTGGCAACGGGTAAGGTTTTTAATGTTAAATTAAAGTCATAGTCCAAATGTCGTTTGGCTTCTTGGTTATAGACAAGACTACTGATGGGGTTCTTTGCCAAGGCATATCTTGTAATAGTATTTTCTTTTCTTTCTTTGTAGGATTGTTCTAATAAATCAAGACTATCCAATTCTATTTTTTTCATCTTTTATCCTCCATTCTTTTATAGGATATCCAAAGATAAAAAAAATATAAAAAAACTTATCGATATAAATCTTGATAAGCTTTTAATCTTTTTTGAAATTCTTCTATGCCAAGAATCTTTAGTAAATAGTAAAGATTTGGTGTTTGCTTTCTTCCGGTTAAAACATGACGAATCATCTCACAAATGGTACCAACATGACCTTTGTATAAAGTCTCATCTTCCTTATACATTTTAACACTTGGAGCATAAGAATTCTCTTCTGCTAGTTTTTGTATTTTTTGATACCATTCATCTTGTGTATCTTGATCACTATAAATAGAAATATATTTTTCTAATATTTCATAATCAACTTCTTCCTCCATCACATCTTTATAACTTTCCTTTAAATCTTGATAAAACAATTTTGTCATATACATACTTTCTTTTTTAATGTCTTTTAAGGTTGCAATATCTTTTCTTGGACGACGTCCTTCTCTCTCAATCTCTAAGAAACCTAGAATTTTATCTTTTTCATCGAGTAAGATTTGATAAAAGTCTTTGTCATATTCTTGATAGAAAGGAAGGGCTTCTTGATAAACTTCTTTGCTTGTTAATCTTGAAAAATAAGTTCTTGCAATATTGTTTAATTTTTCCATATCAAATAGTGTCCCACCCGTTGGCATTTTCTTAAAGGAAAAAGTAAAGTCATCTAACCCTTTGTCTTTGTTTTGTAAATACCACTCTTCAAAATTGGTATTAATAAGGGTTGCTAGATAAAGACGAACAGCATCCACTGGGATTCCTGCTTCTTTATAATATTGAACTGAAAACTCTGGATCCTTTCTTTTGGATAATTTTCTTATTTTTCCATCTTCTTTTTTGGTAAGTGGGGCGTGATGCGCATATTTACATGGTTTAAACCCTAATAACTGGTTTAGTTGTAGGTGTTTTGGAAAACTTGGAACCCACTCATCTCCTCGTACTACTACAGTCGTTCGCATTAAATGATCATCGACAACATGGGCGAAATGATAGGTTGGAATCCCATCCTTTTTTAAAATTACTTCATCAATGATATTTTCTGGTAATACGATATCACCTTTGATTAAATCATGAAGCGTAATTTGTTTGTCTTTTTCTCCAGGGGATTTCATTCGAATAACATAAGAATCCCCATTTTTTAAATGTTCTTTTACCTCATCAAGCGATAAATCACGATCGACTGCATAGTGTCCATAAATACCAATGGCTTCTTTTCTTAACTCTTGTCCTTCTCTTATTTCCGCAATTTCCTCTTCCGTCATAAAACAAGGATAAGCTTTTCCTTCTTCTACTAATCTTTTGGCATACGCTTGATAGATTTCTTTTCGCTCTCTTTGTACATAAGGGCCATACATTCCTTCTTTTCCATATCCTTCATCATAATCAATATGAAAGTGAGCTAAAGCATTTAAAATTAATTCTCTTGCTCCATCAACTTCTCGTTTACTATCGGTATCTTCAAGTCGAAGAAAGAAAACACCTCCTGTTTGTTTTGCCATTACACTGTCAATAAAAGCACCCAATAGATTCCCAACGTGCATAAAACCAGTTGGAGAAGGCCCAAAACGGGTTACCATTGCCCCTTCTTTTAATTCTCTTGGTTTATATTCCTCTTCTAATTCTTCGGGTGTTATTTTTATATCTTGAAATAATAAATCTGCTAATTCTTTGTGCATCTTTTTCACCTCTTTCGTTTTATTCCTTTACAATTTACCATTTTTAAGAAGAAAAGTCAATAAAAGAGAAAAAGACGTACTATGAATCGTCTTCTTGTTTTTCTTCTTCTCCTAATTGTACCAAAACTTCTCTTGGTTTGCTTCCATTTTGTGGACCGATAATTCCTCGTTCATAAAGCAAGTCTATGATTCTTGCCGCACGGTTATATCCTACTTTAAATCTTCTTTGAATCAAAGAGGAACTTGCTTTTTGTTGATCGATGACAAACGCTACGACATCATTATAAATCTCATCGTCGTCACTTTCTACTTGTTCCATATCTTCTAACTGACTTTGTGATTTATCTTTTCCTTCCTGTACTTCTAAATTTAAGAACGTATCACTATATTCTGCTTTTTGTTGTTCTACTGTATAGTCAATTAACCGTTTAATTTCTTCATCATCAATAAAGGCTCCTTGAATTCTCTGGGGTGATATCTCACCCATTGGTAAGAATAACATATCACCTTTTCCAAGTAGTTTTTCTGCACCGGTTGTATCAAGTATGGTTCTTGAATCAATTCCACTACCAACGGCAAAGGCAATTCTTGATGGAATGTTTGCTTTGATTAATCCTGTAATAACATCAGTTGATGGTCTTTGTGTAGCGACAATTAAATGAATTCCAGCAGCTCTTGCTTTTTGGGTAATTCTTAAGATGGAAGACTCTACTTCTTTGGCTGCTACCATCATAAGATCCGCAAGCTCATCAATAATGACTACAATATATGGCATTTTATTCATTTTTTCTTCATCACTACTACACTGTTTATTATAGTTTTCAATGTAGTTATTATAAGAGACAATATTCTTTGTCTTCGTCTCACTAAACGTCTCATAACGCCTCTCCATCTCATTTACCATCTTTAAAAGGGCAACGGATGCTTTTTTGGGATCGGTTACAACAGGACAAAGTAGATGTGGAATTCCATTATAAACAGATAATTCGACTACTTTTGGATCCACCATAACAAGTTTTACTTCATCTGGTGTAGCACGCATTAAAATAGAGGAGATAATTCCATTAATACAAACAGATTTACCACTACCTGTTGTTCCTGCTACTAAAAGGTGGGGTGTTTTATCAATTTCACACCAAATAACATTTCCCATAATATTTTTACCAAGAGGAACAAGTAATTTACTACTGTTTTTCTCTTTTGGTATTTTTTCAATGACTTCTTTAAAACAAACGGGTGTTGTCTCCGTATTGGCAAGTTCAATTCCGCAAGTACTTTTTCCTGGAATTGGAGCTTCAATTCGAACATCACGGGTTGCTAGTTTTAATGATATTTCTCTATGAATTCCAAGTAATTTACTTACTCTTGTTCCTGCTTGTAAATCAAGTTCATATTGGGTAACGGTTGGTCCAACGTGTACTTCTACTACTTTTCCAACAACACCAAAGTCTTTTAAAACATTTTCAAGGGCAACAATATTTTTTTCAATGGTACTTTGATTCATTCCCTTTTTGCTTTTCTTTGGTGGATTTAAAATACTAAGTGGTGGAAGCGTATAAGGATGATTGTGATAAACAATCTTTGGTTCTTCTTTTTCTTCTTCCTCTTCTTGTTCTACTACTTCTTCTTTTGGTGTTGCCTTCGTTAACTCATCAATACTAGAAATAACAATTTTCTTATCTTCGTCTTTGATCTCACCACTCACTTCTTCCTCTTCTTCTCCTCCTGTTATAATTGGTTTTCTCTTCTCTATTTCAACTTCTTCCGTCTCTTTTTCTTTCTTCTCTTTCTTTGGTGCAATTTCTTTGGCTTTTTTCGCACTATCACGAATAAAGTCAAAAATAGAAAAGCCTGTGAACAAACAAATACCAACGATAACTAACGTCCAAGCAACAATCTGCATTCCATTATAAGAAAATAAAGCAGTAAAGAAAACACCAAAACTGCATCCAACTATTCCGCCACCAATGGCTTCTAGTGTTGTACTTTTCATGGCACTTGAGAAGGCAAGTGTTAATTGATCGAGTGTTTCACTAAAAACTTTTACAGCATTTCCTTTGTTAACCAAAAGATAATCTTCATGCATCAAAACCAAAAGACCAATAATAAAGAGATAAGCTCCTAACATTTTGGTTGTTAAAAAACAAGGCCATTCTCTTTTTATAATCAAATATCCTCCTAGTATAATGATTGCCAAAAGTAAAATATTATATCCTACACCAACTAAAAAAATAGCAAACGATGCGATTAAACTACCAACGGGTCCATACCTTCCAATTCCAATAATTCCAGCAAGTAACATTAAAACTCCATAAAGTTCTGTACTATATGTAAAACCTTTTTTACTACTTTTTTTGGTTTTCTTTTTTGCCATATAACCACCCTCTTCTTACTTTATCATTATATCACAAGTGAAAAATCCTACCAAGTAATTTGATAAAAGTTTACACATAATATTCTTTCTTTTTTTCATATAGTAAGATAAGGTGATTAAAAAATGATATTTCAATCTTATTCTTATTTAAATTTACCAAAAGGAAAACATGGTCTTATTGACCCCGAAGGTAATTTTATCCCTTATGGGGATGCTGGTAACTTATGTAGTTACGAAAAACAAATAAAAGTTTTTGTAAGGGAACAATTAAAAGTTGATCTTATTTCTTCTTATCAAAAAAAGAAAGAAATGGTTCCCTCTAACCTTTACCTCTTTCGAAATAATATTTATGATTACAAAGCACTTCTTCTTGATTTTTTAGGTTATTGCAATTATGAAACATATCCTTCCTCAGATGTTGTTATTGAACTTCCAATCGAAACGATCAACGGAAAAAAGGTAACCGATGAACAAATAAGAACATTAGAAGAGTTAATAAAAATAAACGAAAATAAAAAAGAAGCCTTCTCTTCCATTAAGCAACTTACCTTAAGAAAAAAATAAATATGGTGTCCACGACAGGAGTCGAACCTGCGACCTCTTCCTTCGGAGGGAAGCGCTCTATCCAACTGAGCTACGTGAACATAAGTACATTATATCTTTTTTTTCCTTTCTTGACAACTTGTTTGTCAAGTTATTTGACAAGAAGATAAAAGAATGCATAAAATAGGAATAGAAGAAAGGAAGATATTATGTGTGGAATTGTTGGAATATTGAATAAAAAGGAAGATGCAATTAAAATGGCCTTGGATGGTCTTTCCTCCCTTGAATACCGTGGTTATGACTCTGCTGGTATTGCTTACCAAAAAGATGAAAGTATTATAACCGTTAAAACCAAAGGAAGAGTACAAAAGTTAAAAGAAAAAATAGATAAGAATGAAAAAAGTCTTCTTGCAATTGCTCATACTAGATGGGCAACGCATGGAGAAGCAAACGATAGAAATGCTCACCCTCACACGATAGGTGATATTACGATTGTTCATAATGGTATCATTGAAAACGAACAGGAATTAAAAGAAGAATTAAAAAAGTATTATACTTTCCAGTCAGATACCGATACGGAAGTAGCTTGTGCTTTTCTTGACTTTTATTATCAAAAAACAAATAGTATGATCGATACCATTACAAAGTTTATGGATACGATAAAAGGAAGTTATGCTATTTTAATTCTATGTAAGAAGGAACCAGATACTATTTATGCAATCAAAAAAGATAGTCCTTTAATTATTGCTATTAATGAAGAAAGTAAGTTGATTGCAAGTGATGTTCCGGCAATCTTAAAATATAGTAAAAACTATTATGTATTAGAAGATATGGAATGGGCAAAAATTACCAAAAATGATATCTCTTTTTATCAAAAAAGCAAGAAAATTGAAAAAGAAATCAATACCTTTGAGGGAAGTAATTTATCAAGTGATAAAGGGTGTTATCCTCATTATATGTTAAAAGAAATGATGGAAGAAAAAGAAAGTTTAGAAAAAACAATCCTACCCTATCTTACCAATTTGGATCTACTAACGGATGTTTCAAAGTATAAAAAAATTGAAATTGTTGCTTGTGGTTCTGCCTATCATGCAGGTCTTATTGGAAAATATTTATTGGAAGAGAAAGCAAACATTGAAACCCATGTGGAACTTGCTAGTGAATACCGGTATAAACATCTCTTTTTAGATTCTGATAGTTTGGTTATTTTTATCTCGCAATCAGGAGAAACTGCAGATACTTTAGCAGCATTAAAAAAAGTGAAAAAACAAGGAATTAAAACACTTGGTATTATTAATGTGAAAGAAAGCAGTATAGCAAGATATGTTGATGATGTTTTATATACCGAAGCAGGTTGTGAGATTGCGGTTGCCACAACCAAGGCTTATGTAACACAAGTTGCTCTTTTATCTCTTCTTGCACTAAAAGCGGCCAAAAAGAAAAAGCTTCTAAAGGAAGAGGAAGTAAAAAAGATACTAGAAGAATTTTATCAACTTCCAAGGCAAGTTAATGACCTTTTACAAGAAAAAGAAAGCAGTAAAAAAATTGCTAGGATGCTAACAAAAGAAAAAGATATTTTCTATTTGGGCAGGGGCCTTGATTCTTATGTTATGATGGAAGGATCCTTAAAATTAAAAGAAATTACATATCTTCATAGTGAATGTTATAGTGCTGGAGAACTAAAACATGGAAGTATTTCTTTAATTGAAAAAGGAAGTAAAATTTTTATTGGGGCTACTACAGAATTAAATGATAAAACAATAAGCAATGCGAAAGAAGTAATTGCAAGAGGAGGAGAAATTATCTTAATCACAAACGATGATACTCTTCTACAAAAAGAAAGAAAAGAAAGAATTCTAATTCCTATTACCTCTTCTTTTGTAAGTCCTATCTTAGAAGTTATCCCTTTACAAATGATAGCTTACTACCTTGGTTGTTATTTAAAAAGAGATATTGATAAACCAAGAAACTTAGCAAAATCTGTTACTGTAGAATAAATTTTATAATAGAAAATGTTTTTCCATTTTAGCGACTTTCCAGAAATTTTCCCTAAAAAATAAATTTTAGGGATTTTTCTTTTAGAATAAAAAGAAAAATCGAAAGATTAACCTC
>CANQYK010000010.1 GCA_947628065.1 uncultured Bacilli bacterium
GTTATTTTTTTATTTATAATTTAAAATATATAAACTGCTCAAAACTGGTAAACTTTATTTTTACACGCTCCCTATATTGCTAGATCATTTTCTTTTTTCTTCATAATACTTTTTTCTAACTTCTTTTTATAGTTTTCTTTTACTTTCGATGTTGTATTGGTAAGTGAAATATCAAGTTCCATAGTGTCTTTTTTCTCTTCTATTTTTTTTCCATTTTGTTCAACATAATAGGAAAGGTTAAGTTTTGCTTTTAAAATAGAATGAATCGTAATACCATAAGTATTTTCAAAAGAACGGGCAAGTTGATTATAAAATGGATAATCAATCATAACATTTTCTTGTATGAAAAAAGAATTGCTTTGTTTTAAAAAGAATTGTTTTTTCTCTTGGATGACAAAATTTTTAATCCAAATTTCTTTTTCTTGTCCATTTTCATTTTCTATGCTACCAACTAGGTCTAGATCAATATCATAAGAATAATATAAGTTTTCTTTTTTGTTTCCTTGAAAAGAGTATTGAAAAGTAATAAGATAAGATGAAAGTGCATTTGATACATAATAGGATCCAGAAGGAAGTATATTGGTATTGTAAAAATTATTTGGCTTTAATATCGCATTATAATTACTTTCTCTTTTGATTTGATAATGATAAATTTCTTTGTTTTGTGTTTTTGTTTTCAATAGGAAAAGTCCGCAAAGAAAGAAAAAAAGAAGAAGAAAATAATATAATTTTTTCATAATAACCTACTTTCTTTTAATTTTTTTCCTTATTAAAATAATTGTTTAACCAAATGGATGGATATCCAATATATTTTAGATGAAAGATATAGACGCCTTCCACTTTATCAAAAGGGACAAGAAAACTATCTTTTTTCTTATTCGCATCTCCTTTTGTTTGATAAAAAACAGTATCATCATCATCTATTCTATTCACAATGCGATGGGCTATTATTTGGTTATTCATATGGTAAATGAGGATAGTATTGTTTTTTAGATTTTTTTTCTTTTTTGTTTTCTTAAAGATAATAACATCACCACGTTTTATAGAAGGCGCCATACTATTGGAAAGGATAGCGATAGGTTCATATGGAAATACACCTAACATAAAAGTAAGAAATAAACTAGATAATAATATTGTTATGCCATAAGTAAATTTTGGAAATTTTTCTTTTCGTTTTTTTCTCTTTTTTGGAAAGAACAGTTGTAAAAAAAAGTACATTCCGATTGGAAAAACAATTTGAAGAGATCCTATTATGAACCAATCAACATTAGGAAAGATAGGAAGAGTGAAAAAGAAAATAGATAGAAAGAGTCGAAGGAAGAGAACATTTATTTTTCTTAATGTAAGATAGGTATAGAAACAATTACAAGCAATTGTTGGTAAAATTGTGGAACAACAATATTCAAATAGTTCTTTTTTTTGTTTCCATAAAGAAAGAATCGTATTGTTATCCAGTTCTAATAAAAGGATCAAAAAAGTAAGAAGAATGCTTCCTTTTTTCTTTTGGCTATTATAAGAAAGAAAAAATTGTCTTAGTTGTTCTATGCCAATCATTGGAATCATTTTGGAAATTAAATTTTTTAGAATGGATGGAAAATTATATGGATAAGGGCTTTTTGTGAAACCTGAGAAAAAACCAATGGAAAAAGAAAAAAGAAGATACAAAATGGAGAAAGCCAAAGTATAATAAAATTCTTTTTTTCTTTGTGGTATTACTATTTTGTTTTTTCTTTTATAAAAGTATAGAATTAGAATGAAAATAAACCATATACAAGGATTGATAATAGAAAAATAGATAACAAAATAATTTTCTTTTAACCAAAAGGAAAGAAGAACATAAAGAAGTAAGAAAGAAATGATTGTTTTCTTTTTCATCTTTTATCACCTTATAAATAAATTATTTATGTTGTTCACCTTTTTTATTTTTGAGCATATTCTATGATACCGATAATAGATTTACTTTTAGTTGTTGGATTTTCTGTTGTTTTTTCATCATACGTCATAGTAACCATAAAAGTAGTTTTACTTCCTGCTTCTAGTATGTGTGATAATTCTGATGTTTGAAAAGAAAGTTCAGGAGATTCTTCATCTTGCGTTTGTTTAAAGATTATTGTTTCTAAAACGGCATCGATTGTTCCTTGATTTTCAATTGTAATTTGATACGTAATTTTATCACCTGGCTTTACTAATTTGGCATTAAATGTTGCAGTTGTATTTGTAAAAGAAGGTGTTCCAGCATCACATCCTTCTGCTATTTGAGTGGCTTCAATATTTGTAATTCGAATATCCCATTCTCCTATGATTTTAGCTGTACCATTTAATGTTAATTGTGTTGCAAATTTCGAATAACCGACAGACATTATAAGAACGGTAAGGAAAAAGAATCCTAGAATGATATAATTTCTTTTTCTCATTCTATCATCTCCTCTCTAAATCTTAATTTTTTAAAGGAAACCATTGCTATCCTTTGTTTTATTATATGTTTTTTTCTTACTACAGGAATGTGTAGATACCTTGCTTCTTTTCTTTTCCTTTGATAAAATGAAAGGGAAGGAGAGAAAGATGAAAAGAGAAAAATCTTGTGGATGTATTATTATAGAAAAGAAAAAAGTATTATTGGTATATGAAGACAAACACTTCTTTTGGGGATTTCCCAAAGGTCACATGGAAGATGGTGAGACCGAAATAGAAACGGCTAAAAGAGAGGTTTTAGAAGAGGTGGGATTAAAGGTTAAAATCGAAGAAGAGAAAAGATATGAAATTCATTATAAAATAAAGAATGGAATAGAGAAAACAAGTGTTTTTTATCTTGCCAAGATTGAAAGTGGTAAAATAAAAAAGCAAGGAAGTGAAATTGTAGATGTTTGTTGGTGTAATTATGAAGAAGCAAAGAGTAAATTAACCTATAAAAATTTAAAAGATGTGTTACAAGAGGTAAAAACTATGTTAGAATAATAGAAGGATGGTGATAAAATGAAATTTTTAGTAACAGGAGGAGCTGGGTTTATTGGTAGTAATTATTTACATTATGTAACCAAAAAGTACAAAGACGATACTTTTGTATGTTTGGATGCCCTAACGTATGCTGGTAATTACAATAACATTAAAGATTTAGAAAATTGTTCTAATTATAAGTTTGTAAAAGGAAATATTGTGGATCGTGATTTTGTAAATCGTTTGTTTGAAAAAGAAAAGTTTGATGTTGTTATCAATTTTGCGGCAGAATCTCATGTTGATAATTCCATTAAAAACCCAGAGATCTTTTTAACAACCAATATTATTGGAACGGAAGTATTAATGGATGCATCCATAAAGTATGGGATAAAACGGTATCATCAAGTATCAACGGATGAAGTTTATGGTGATTTACCCCTTGATCGAAAAGATTTATTATTCAAAGAAACAACACCAATTCATACCTCAAGTCCATATTCAACAAGCAAAGCAAGTGCGGATTTACTGGTTATGGCATATCACAGAACCTATGGCTTACCAGTTACCATTAGTCGTTGTTCGAATAACTATGGACCTTATCAGTTTCCAGAAAAACTAATCCCATTAACCATTATGAAGGCTTTAAACAATGAAAAAATACCTGTTTATGGAACGGGGGAGAATGTAAGAGATTGGATTCATGTGTATGATCATAATGTAGGTGTAGATTTAATTGTAAGAGAAGGAAAAGTAGGGGAGGTTTATAATTTAGGAGGACATTCAGAAAGAGAGAATCTTACGATGGTGAAAACCATTTTAAAAGAAATGGGAAAAAGTGAAGATTTAATCAGTTTTGTAGAAGATCGAAAAGGCCATGATCTTCGCTATGCGATTGACTCTAGTAAAGTAGAGAAAGATCTTGGTTGGAAAAGAACTTATACCTTTGAAGAAGGAATAAAAGAAACTATAAATTGGTATTTAGAGCATCAAGAGTGGATCGAGGATATCAAAAGTGGTGCTTATAAAGATAGTTACAAAGAAAAATAGATAGAGTTTGCTATCTATTTTTTTCTAAATATTCAATAAAATCACGAACTGCACCATTTCCACCTGTTTTTTCACTAACATAATCAGCAAGCTCCAAAACCTCTTTTATTGCATTGCTTGGACAACCAATGCTTCCATTTTGTTTCTTAATTTCTTGCATAACAGGAATATCGTTTCGATCATCGCCCATATAAGCGACATTTTCTAAGGTATAATTTGTTTTCTGTTCATTGTTGTATTTTTCTATTACGTTTTTTAGTGTTTCTAATTTATGACTGGTATTTTGATATAATTCTTCTATATTCAGTTCGAAACATCGATTTTCTAATATTTTACTTTCTCTTGCGGTTATTATAATTGGAGTGATTCCTAAAGTTGGTAAGATATCCTTTATTCCACAACCATCTTTTACA
This sequence comes from uncultured Bacilli bacterium, assembly GCA_947628065.1. Lineage (GTDB taxonomy): Bacteria > Bacillota_I > Bacilli_A > RF39 > UBA660 > Onthousia. The sequence goes on from CANQYK010000010.1 coordinate 4,395, forward strand.
TCAAATGCTTTGAATAATTCGCCATTATTAGACATATAAATTTTTCCATCGGTAAGAGTACCATCTACATCTAAGACAAGAAATTTAATCATTGTTATCACCAAACTCATTCAAAGCACTAGAAAATTTTGATGATGTAAGAAAAGAAATAGGCGTTTTTCTTTTTCGAGATACCATATAGTCTTTTAACATATTATAAATTTCTACGTTTATTTTATTGGTATTTTCATATATATTAGATAATTCAATGTTTTCAGAAGCATAATTAGAACTACTATATTGATATCCATCAAATCCAGCAATGGCAATGGATTTTACATTTATTTCATCTAGTAATCGAAGCAATAGAATGGTTGAATTGTCAAGACATTCCCAACCACATTTTACTAATTTTTTAAAGGAAACGATTATTTCTTTTGTATCGCTTGCTTCTTGTTTGATATTAGAAGCTAGAATTTTCTTTTTTTCTTTAAATTCTTCTTTGTTTTTCCAAAAGCTATATCTTCTTAAGTTGTTCATATATACATAATCAATTTCAATATTATTTGGAACATAACTAATACTAATTACAATTGGCTTTTTCTTCTTGATATATTTTTTTATGTTGTCTAATTCTGTTACGGTAGTGTGTCCAGGTGCGACAATCAAAATATTTTGATTGTTCATAACTTTTTCTAATTTTTTAATACTAGCGGTATCATCAATAGAAGAAGTTAAAGATTCTAAATAAGTCTGTTCTAATAAATCATAATTGTATCTTTTTCTTGCATTTCCGATCTTATTTAAAATATATCTGATATCTTTAGAACGAATACTACTTTTCTTTGTAAGATATTGTATATTATTAACATGTGCGCCATAACTACCAGCAATAAAGTATGGAGTACTATATCCCCAAGTACATTTTGTTCTAATATTATCCATATAATCATCCATAATATCGAGTAAACTATCAATATCATAGGAATAATTCCATTTTGAAACTAAATATTGCGCAATCAATTCTATTGGTGTATTACCAGCACCTCTTCCCATACCTGAAATAGTACCATCTATAATTACATTTCTTTTTCCAAAAGTCATCCGTACAAATTCTTGTGATAGTGCATTGGATAATTGCATATTATTGTGGGAATGAAAACCAATTTTACAAGTTGAAATTAAATTATGATCAATGATTTCAAACAATCGATGTAAATCATCTTGATACATAGAACCAAAAGTATCGACAAAAGAAAAACAGTAAGGCTCAATTTCATTGGCAAGTTCAATTAATTCTAGTAATTCATAATCGGTATATCCTAAAATATCGACGGGTTGAAGAAAGACTTTATAACCTTTCTTTTTTATTTCTTTGCAAACTTTAATAGCATCATAACGTTCGTGTTTAAAAAAGCATTCTCGAATTGCATCAATTGAATCTTTATCATAATCATCTAGATTTTGAATGGAATAGCGGCTATAGTCTGCTAATACTGTAAATAAAGTGCCATTTTTATTTTTGGGAATATATTTTTTCGCATCTTTTGAATTTTTATATACTGTTCTTCCATCTTTAAATCCTTCATCTTGAAAAAAGCCAATTTCAATAATATCGATTTTTGATTTTACCAATCCTTCAATGATCCCTAATATAGTATTGTGTCCAAAATCTTTATCGATCAAATAAGCACCATCTCTTAATGTACAATCAAGTAGTTTTACGTGTTTCATCTTTTTCTCCTTTCTTTATAATGTTCATATATACTGCATTTGCGATTTCAAAATCTTCTGGGTAATCAATATCAATTGCTTCTATGTTAGAAACTTCTACAATATAGGGATTGTTTCCAATTCTTCGGTTCAAAGATAGAAATACATGTTTTAAAAAAACATAAGCTGCAGATACTTCATTATAAATAGGTTCCAAGTCTTGTGTTCTAGGAATATTTTCAGGATTGAAATTTAAAGGAATATTCTTTGAACTCCATGATAATCGTTGTACTTTTTCAGCGGTAAAAGCAGAATCATAATTTTTACTTTTTACTGCCTTAAAACATTCATCAATATGTTGAAGTGATACAAAAGGGGAAGTACAGTGACATACTGCATAAATATCGGCATCTACTAATTTCATAAATTCTTTAATAATATCTTGTGGTGTTGCTATTTGAGTATCTAAGTATTTCGGTCTTTCTAAAAAGGTAACACCTGGTATTAGATAATCTTTTATTTTTGGATCACTACAAAATACATAAAGTTCATCAATCTCTTTTGATTTTACTAAAGTTTCTAAAAATACAGTTATTAAAGCTTTCCCATCTTCAAACCTTTTTAAATTTTTTCCTTTTATTCTTTGATTGTTTAATTTAATAGGTACAAATGCGACTGTTTTCATTCTATCATTCCTCATTTCTTATGTTATTATAACACTCTACGAATTATAACTGCAACCAAACAAAAGGAGAAAATAAAAATATTTTGTTTTTTATAATAACCTTTTTATGACAAAAACCAACATTTACAATTTTACGTTATTCGTGTTATACTCATACTAAGGAAGGAAGATAATATGGAAAAAGAATTAAAAGATAAACGAATTGTACCATTTTTGTTTGGAATAGAAAAAAATCCTATTCATTATTCATGGATTTTTTATAAATATATGGATTTTGCTCTTGAAAATGATTTTCCAGTTATCGCTGATGAAGCTTATTTTGTGAACCCTGAAATATATGAAAAACAACAGGAATATTCTTTTTTGGATATTGTGGATGATTATAATTATAAACACAAATTTCACAAACCAACAAAAAAGAGAATGGATCAATTAAAAAAATATGCGATTACAACAGAAGAGAAAAAAGAGGTGTTAGGGGAAGAGGAATATTCTTCTATTCTTCGAATTTTAAAAAAAACAGATCAAAAGTTTGAACAATTAATTTTAAGAAAAATTGAAAAAATTGAAAAAGAATGTGGATCCATTTGCGCTATATTAACATGGACTTGGTTTCCTAGTTTATATGCGTGTTGTAAAAAGCATAACATACAGTTAATTTCTCTTGAACAAACGACCTTTCGTCCTGGAACGTATCAATATACGTTTGGATATTTTCTTTTTCATAATAAATTTGATTCTGTTCAAATTGATAAAGATTATGAAAAATTTATGAAAGAATCAAAAGGGGAAAACCAATTTTTCAGTCGTCGAGAATTATTAAGCTTTTTTTTAACGACAGAAAATTTAGATGTATTAAAGCATCTAAATGATCAATGTCTTTATGAAATAGGGTATAGTGTTCTTTGTGACTATGATCCTCTAGCAGAAGCTCTTTGTGAATGTAGTGAGGAAGATATTTTCAAACAACTTTCTTGTTTGTGTTATCCAAATCAAATTTCACTAAGAACCCATCCTTATTCTAAGAAAACAATACAGTATGAATACGTTATTGATCATTCCAAGAATTCTTTGGAGTGGATTCTAAAAAATAGACGAATTGCTTGTATTAGTTCCAATGTTGCCTTTGAGACAATGTTACTTGGAAAGACAGCCTATATCCTAGGGAAAAATTTTCCTTATATGAAAGGTGCGGTATCTTCTCTTGATCAATTAGATGATAAAATAGCTAGTTTAAGTTATTTAAACTATATTATTTTTGGTTATTATGTTCCATATGATTTGATGTTTTCAAAAGATTATATTTATTTTCGATTGGAAAATCCATCGATAAAAGAAATTTATGATTATAATTTGAAATACTTTTTAGAACAAGAAGTAGGTATGGATCTTTCTATTTTTTCACTTTCTCCACAAGATAGATTAGATAAAATATTAAAGTCTTCTCATAAAGATTTAACCAAAGAAAAGAGAATGGAATTATTAGAAAATAAAGTAATTGATTATGAAAAGGAAGTAGAAAAATTAAATTATTGTAGAAAAGTAGATGAGGAAAACTATCAAAAAGAATTAGAGAAAGAGAAAAATACAATAAAAGCGTTAGAACAGAATATAGAAGAAGAAAAAAGAAAATACCAAGAAATTATAAATAGTAAATCTTGGAAAGCAACCAAACCTCTTAGAGATGTTTCTAGATTAATAAAGAAAAGGTGAAAAAATGAAGCAGAAAGACAAAAGAAAAAAATTAAGATTTATCGTATCAAAAAAGGAAGGTTTCTTTCTTTTTGGAATTTTTACACTCTTTGTTTTATATTTAATATTTATCTTTCAAAAAACAAAATATATTTATTTTTGGGATTATACGACTTACTGGGATTATTCCATTGAAATGGTAGGAGCCCTTTTTTCCGGAATCTTTTGGTATTTAAAAAATGTAGTGTATAGTATTTTATATTTTGACTATAGTTATTTACCTTCTATTATTCCAACATTTGTTATGAGATTTTTTGGAAAAACAAGACTTGTTTATACACTTGCAATTACTATTTTTTATCTTTTTCCATGGTATCTTTTTACGTATCTTATCTTAAGAAGAAAAAAGAAGGAAAATCAAAATATGATACTTGCTCTTTTTGGAATCTTTCTTCCTCTTTTACCATATTTATTTTATCTTATTAATCTTGGTTTTGTGGATGTAGGAGGACTTGCTATTATTGCACTGATTGTATGGCTTCTAAGAAGAGAAAAAAATAAGAAACGAAATTATATTTTAAGTGGTTTGTTATTTATGACATTGTATTTTTTTCGAAGATGGTATATGTTTTTTGTTGTTAGTTTTTTAATTTGTAATTTTATAAAAGATCTTGTACCAATAAAAAAGACAAAGAAAAATATTTTGGAAATCATAAAAAAATATCTATTTATTGGAGTACCAATGCTTGTTGTTGTATTTGTATGTTTCTTACTTCATGCGTTTTACTTTCATGAAGATGTTCATAATTTCTTTTTGTATAAATTGTTATTTGTTAATTATAGCGAAGTCTATCAAGCATATAAATTTAACACAATAGAAGATTTCAAATTATTGCTTCAATCTTTTGGACTCTTTCCTTTGCTTTTGGCTTTCTTATCGATTGTCTATGCCAATAGAAAAAAGAAAAATCAAATAGAAGTAAATACTTGGGCTTTTCAATTTCTACTTTGTTTTCTTCTTTTCACAAAAACACAATCACATTCGATTCATCACTTACTTTTATATGTTCCAGCTCTTACGTTTCTTATTTTCTATTTGTTTCAAAATTTAGAAAGAACAAAAGGAAAGATTTTATGTTATGGTTTGTTGACCCTTCAATTTTTGTGTTTGCTTTATCCAATCTCTTCCACACCAGTTACAAACTTTTTAATAAAAAATAATATGATTTCTAATTTAAAAATGCAACCTTTAAAAACAAAGAATGTAGATGAAATTGGAAAACTTGTAAAAATATTAGATCAATACAGTGAGAATGGAGAAAAAATGATTTATATTAATTCATCTTCCGTATTGTTTAATGAATCGATTGCCAAAAATTATGATAAATCAATTCATAATAAGTTTGAAAGAAAATCTTATTATATGGAACCATGTCATATTGATGAACGAGATGGATATCCTGTACAAATGGAACATGCTGATATTGTTCTTGTAACCAATCCTTCTCAGTATCATTTAGATAAAAAGCATCAAAAGATCGTCACTTATGTTAATAAAACATTTTATAAGAACAAAACAATTGCCAAGTTTTATACAAAAGTTAAGGAAATGAAAATAAAGGATGTAACATTTACAATTTATAAAAAGAAGAAAATAGAAAACGAAAAAGAATTTCAAAAGGAATTTTCCAATTTTATAGAAGATGCAAAGAAAAGTTTAGAAAAAACATAAAATTAGGGATAGAATTGACAAAAAATATGTCAATTTTTTTCTTTTCTTACCATATTGTTTTGAATAATGATATAATCTTAATAGATGTTGAAAGCATTTGCTTTTTCATATAGGAAGGAATGATCGAAATTGAAAAAAATAGTTTTTGCTTTTTGCTTTTTGGTTTTTATATGTTGCCATGATGTTCATGCAGCGTCAGTACCAAAGTGTACAAATACAGGATTTCAAACTGTTGGTACCAAACAATACTATTGTAATAATCAGACTTTAGCAAAAGGGAAAATAACCGTTTCTAGTAAAATGTATTATATGGACGAAAAAACAGGCGAAATGAAAAAAGGATGGATTCATTTACCAAATGCAGTTCATTATTATGCGGATTCATCAGGAAAACTATTAACCGGAAAAATCACACTAGGAAAATATATGTATTATTTAAATACCGATGGAAGATTAATGTTTAATAAGTTTAAAGGAACCGATAAGAAATGGTATTATAGTAATGGTTATGGAGAAATCCAAAAAGGATGGATTCATTTAAGTGATGGACACTATTATGGAAATTTAAAAACAGGAGAGTTTGTAACAGGATTCTTAACAGTAAGTAAAAAAATGTATTATCTAAATACCGATGGAAAGTTAACGTTTAATAAATTCAAAGCAACGAATGGAAATATGTATTATAGTGATGGTTGGGGTGTTATTCAAAAAGGATGGATTCACTTACCCAATGCAGTTCATTACTATGCAGATTCATCAGGAAAACTTGTAACTGGAAAAATCACACTAGGAAAATATATGTATTATTTAAATACCGATGGAAGATTAATGTTTAATAAGTTTAAAGGAACCGATAAGAAATGGTATTATAGTAATGGTTATGGAGAAATCCAAAAAGGATGGATTCATTTAAGTGATGGACACTATTATGGAAATTTAAAAACAGGAGAGTTTGTAACAGGATTCTTAACAGTAAGTAAAAAAATGTATTATCTAAATACCGATGGAAAGTTAACGTTTAATAAATTCAAAGCAACGAATGGAAGTATGTATTATAGTGATGGTTGGGGAGTGATTCAAAAGGGATGGATTCACTTACCCAATGCAGTTCATTATTATGCAGATTCAACAGGAAAACTATTAACAGGAAAAATCACATTAGGAAAATATATGTATTACTTAAATACGGATGGAAAATTGATGTTTAATCGATTTAAGGGAACCGATAAGAAATGGTATTATAGTAATGGTTATGGAGAAATTCAAAAAGGATGGATTCACTTACCAAATGCAGTTCATTATTATGGAAATTTAAAAACAGGAGAGTTTGTAACTGGATTTTTAACAATAGGGAAATATACATATTATTTAAATACCGATGGAAAATTAGCATTTAATAAATTCAAAGCAAACAATGGAAGTATGTATTATAGTAATGGTTATGGTGAGATTCAAAAAGGATGGATCCACTTACCAAATGCAGTCCATTATTATGCCGATGCATCAGGAAAACTTGTAACAGGAAAACTTACACTAGGAAAATATATGTATTACTTAAATACCGATGGAAAATTAATGTTTAATAAGTTTAAGGGATTTGATAAGAAATGGTATTATAGTAATGGTTACGGTGAGATTCAAACAGGTTGGCTTCATTTGAGTGATGGACATTATTATGGAAATTTAAAAACAGGAGAATTTGTAACCGGATTTTTAACCTTAGGAAAGAAAATGTATTACTTAAATACCGATGGAAAATTAACCTTTAATAAATTCAAAGCAACGAATGGAAATATGTATTATAGTAATGGTTATGGTGAAATTCAAAAAGGATGGATCCACTTACCAAATGCAGTCCATTATTATGCCGATGCATCTGGAAAACTTGTAACCGGAAAACTTACACTAGGAAAATATATGTATTACTTAAATACCGATGGAAGATTAATGTTTAATAAGTTTAAGGGATTTGATAACAAATGGTATTATAGTAATGGTTATGGAGAAATACAAACAGGATGGATTAAATTTGGAAAAGAACTTTCTTATGCAGCAGCAGATGGAGCGCTAAGACAAGGATTTTATAATTTAAATGGACAAGATTATTATTTTGATGTGTCAACGCTTTTCTTGAAAAAAGGTCTATTCAAAGCAAATGATGGCGCATCCTACTATAGTAATACTTCTGGTATCATCCAAAAAGGATGGATTCACTTAAATAATGGGGTTCATTATTATGCCAATGAAAAAGGACAACTTGCCAAAGGATTTTTGAATTTGAATGGACATAAGTATTACTTAGATGTAAATACCTTCCAATTACAATTTAATAAATTTAAAGCAAATGATGGTGCTTATTATTACAGTAATGGTAATGGTGAAATACAAACCGATTGGATTCATTTAGACAATGGAGTCCATTATTATGCGAATGCCAATGGACAACTTACTAGAGGATTTTTGAATTTGAATGGATATAAGTACTACTTAGATGTAAATACGTGCCAACTACAATTTTTCGTATTCAAAGCAAATGATGGTGCTTATTATTACAGTAATGGTTATGGTGAAATACAAACCGGTTGGATTCATTTAGAAAATGGAGTACATTATTATACTGACAATAAGAGTAGGCTTCAAAAAGGATTTATCACCCTTGAAGGAAAAAAATATTATTTTGATACCAATACCTTCCAAATGAAAATCTTCTGGATACATCTACCAAACGGTCAAATTTATTACAGTGATGGTTGGGGTGTTATCCAAACAGGTGTCTTAAATATTGATGGAAAAGATTATGAATTTGATAAAAATGGTGTCTTAAAAAATGGCTTTGTAACTATCAATGGAAAAAAACATTATATTTTCTTAGATGGAAGTCAAGCAGTTGGAATTCAAAAAATAACAGGAACATGGTATCGTTTTAATACAGCTGGTGAAGTAGAAGATGAAAACTTCCAAGTATGGGCAGATTTATCTCAACACAATTCCTATCGTGATAGTGTTTATACTCCTATTAACTGGGATCAACTATGGAACTCTGGTACCATCAATGGTGTTATTCTTCGCCTTGGATATGGATGGGGTGGAGATGATAGTATGTTTAAAACATATTTAAAAGAGGTAAAAGCAAGAAATATTCCATATCGTGTATATTTATATAGTTATGCACATAACAAGGAAGAAGCAAAAAATGAAGCCAAAAATGTTTACCGAATTTTTACGCAAAATAACCTTCCTTTAACAACGCAAGTGTATTATGATGTTGAAGGATATAAAACAAATGGTGAAACGAGTTCTGATGATCTTAAGGAAAATGATTTTCAAACTATCATTGATACCTTTATGAATACGTTAGCAGGCTATAAAATAAAAAATGTATCCGTCTATACTTATATGAATTTTGCGCTAAATAAGTTTAACCAGGCAAGTCGAAATAAAATAGGATGGATTGCAGAGTATCCTAATAATCCAGCCAATGGTTGTAATTATACTGGTGGACCTTATAAAGGATGGCAATATACATCAACAGCAAGCTTGCCAGGGATCACTGGTAATGTAGATTTAAGTATTTTTCATTAGGAGGTTATGATGCAAAAGGAATTAAAATTAATGATTTTAGATAGTGCGAGAGATTTGGGAGATCAAGTATCCAAACACTTAAGAAAAATGATGAAAAATAGTAAAAACTTTTCTGTATCCATTGTAAATAGTCGCTTTTCCAATGGAGAAGCAAAAGTAATTTTGGAAGAAGATATAAGAGATACGGACTTATATATTCTTGCTGATGTAGGAAATTATTCTCTTTCTTATACAATGCAAGGAAATACCCATTATATGAGTCCAGATGAACATTTTCAAGATATTAAGCGAGCAATTCTAGCAGCAAGTGGTCATGCAGAACGTATCACTGTTGTAATGCCCCTTTTATATCAAGCACGACAACATAAAAGAAAGGGGCAAGAAAGCTTAGATTGTGCTTGTGCATTACAAGAATTAGAACGACTTCATGTAAATGAAATTGTAACCTTTGATGCACATGATCCGAATGTTTCCAATGCGATTCCGCTTCTTCCTTTTGAAAATATTTATCCAACCAATACGATTTTGAAGAAAATTATTGAAATAGAACGTCCAAAAATCAAAAATTTATTGGTTATTAGTCCTGATATGGGTGCAATGGAACGTTCACGCTATTATGCTGAAATGTTAGGGTGTGATGTTGGAGTCTTTTATAAAAGACGCGATTTAAGTGTTTTGGTAAATGGAAAAAATCCTATTATTGATCATGTATATATGGGAACAGATGTCAAAGGAAAAGATATTCTAGTTGTCGATGATATGATAGCAAGTGGTGCTAGTATGTTAGAAGTTGGTAAAGAATTAAGAGAGAAAGGTGCACGCGATATTTATTTGATTGCATCGTTTGCCCTTTTAACAGAAGGAATATCCGCATTTTTAGAAGGTTATAAGAAAGGATACTTTACAAAACTATATTCTACCAATTTATCTTATGTGCCAGATACCATTAAACAAGAAGAATGGTATGAAGAAGTAGATTGTTCTTATCAATTAGCAGAAACGATTTATCTACTAAACACATCATCATCACTTCGAAATAAAGAAGAAGATAAGAAAGAAATAACAAGGTGTCTTAATTGTATTCAAGAATAAACTATGTTATAATTTAATTAGGTCCGAAGGGAAGTGTAAAAATGAAAGCAAAGAAAAATACGGATGCTGCAATTGTAGTAAAAAATATGACAAAAAGTTTTAAAGTATTTTATGATAAACCAAGCACGTTAAAAGAAAGAATTGTTTTTTGGAATAAAAAATCAAATGAAATTCGAACCGTATTAAAAGATATTAATATTACGATAAAAAAAGGAGAAACCGTTGCGTTAATTGGAACCAATGGTAGTGGAAAAAGTACCTTATTAAAATTAATGACAAAAATTATTTATCCAACAAAAGGAGAGGTAAAAACAAATGGAAAATTAACTTCGCTTTTGGAATTAGGAGCTGGTTTCCATCCAGATTTTACAGGACGAGAAAACATTTATTTTAATGCTTCTATTTTTGGTCTTTCCAAAGAAGAAATTGAAGCTAGAATGGATCAGATTATTGAATTTTCAGAACTTGAGGAATTTATTGATAATCCAGTTCGAACCTATTCATCAGGACAATATATGCGTCTTGCTTTTTCTATCGCTATTAATGTGGATGCTGAGATTCTTTTAATTGATGAGATTTTAGCAGTCGGGGATCAACATTTTCAAGAAAAATGCTTTGATAAATTGTTTGAATTTAAAAATAGTGATAAAACGGTTGTTATTGTTAGCCATAATTTAGGTCCGATTCGAAACTTGTGTAATCGTGCGATATGGATTTATGATGGGGAAGTAAGATTGGATGGAAAATCTGATGAAGTCATTGATGAGTATCTTAAAAACTGTGGATAGGAGTGTATTATGTTAAAGAATTTACGTGATTATAGAGAACTATTAAAAAGCAATGTAAAAAAAGAAATAAGAGGAAAATACAAAGGTTCTATCCTTGGTATTTTATGGTCTTTTATTAATCCATTGTTAACCGCTTTGGTCTATGCGATTGTGTTTCCATTTATTTTAAGATCAACACAAGATAATTATGTAACGTTTCTAATTATTGGAATTTTACCATGGAATTTTTTTGTTACTAGTATCAATCAAGGAACAACAACGGTATTACAAAATGGTGGGATTATAAAAAAGGTATATTTTCCAAGAGAAATTTTACCCATTTCCATCATTTTAAGTAATCTTGTAAATTTCTTAATTTCTTGTCTTATTATTTTTCTATTTCTATTAGTAAGTGGTATTGGTTTTAGTCCTTATATTTTCTTTTTACCCTTGATTATTTTAGTACAAACAACATTTCAAATGGGAATTGTATTTATTACAAGTGCTATTAATGTTTATATAAGAGATGCAGAATATATCATCAATTTTCTTTTAAATATGTTGTTTTATGCAACACCAATTTTATATTCTGCTGACCTTTTCCCACCTAAAATTTCTTGGATCTTAAATTTAAATCCAATGGCTGTTGTAACCAACTGTTATCGTGATATTTTATATTATCAAAATTTACCACATTTAAAATCCCTTCTTGCTGTTTTTCTTGGTTCCCTTGTCCTATTATTTCTTTCTATTCGTATTTTTAAACGGTTAGAAAAAGGCTTTGCGGAGGAAGTATAATGGCATCTTTTTCTTACGTAATACTACATTATAAAAATATTCATGATACTTTAGAATGTATTTTATCCATTCCCAAGCATTCTAACATTATTGTTGTGGATAACGCTACCTTATCGAAAGAAGAAGAAAAACAAATAAAAAAATATACCAAAGATCTTTTAAAACTGGATAAAAATTATGGTTTTGCGAAAGCAAACAATAAAGGAATTTCTTATGCAAGAGAAAAATATAAAAGTGATTTTATTGTTGTTTTGAATAATGATATTATACTAACCCAAAAAGATTTTGAACAACGAATAGAAGAGATTTATCAGAAAACTTTTTTTGATCTGTTAGGACCCAAAATCATCACAAACAATGGTGATTCTGTGAACCCTTTTCCAGTATTAAAAACGATGGAAGAAGTAGAAAAAGAAAGAAAGAAAGTAAAAAGAAATATTTGTCTTTTTCGTTCAAAAGTAAAAAGTCAGTTATTCTTTTTCTATCATAACTTAAAATATAAAATAAAGAAATTGCCACATTTAGAAAATGGTAAAAAAGAAGAAGAAGGTATTGCACTTCATGGATGTGCCATTATTTTTTCAAAAAAATATCTTGAAAAATATGAATATGCTTTTTACAATGAAACTTTTTTATATCATGAAGAAGAATTTCTATATCATCGAGTAAAAAAGGATCATTTAATTTCATATTACAGTCCAACAATTACCTGTTTTCATAAAGAAGGTGGTTCGCTTAATTATCAGTATAATGAAAATACAAGAGAAAAAGAATTGTTTCGAAATGAAGAAAGATTAAAATCTTTGGACTTACTTTATGAAGAGATGAAAAAAAGTAGAAAATAGGAAAGGAGAGTTAATATGCATCCTAAGATATCTGTGATTGTTCCTGTTTACAATGTAGAAAAATATTTGGATCAATGTTTGCAATCCATTTTGAATCAGGATTATAAGAATTTAGAAATTTTATTGATCGATGATAAATCAACGGATTCTTCACTACAAATTTGTAAGCAATATGAGAAGAAATATAAGTCAATAAAAGTAATTCAAAATGAAAAAAATAGGGGATTATCTTATACTAGAAACAATGGGATTTCTTATGCGAGTGGAGAATACATTGGTTTTCTTGATTCGGATGATTATATTGATCCAAATTATTATTCTAGTCTTTTAAAAACAATACAAGAAGCAAAAACAAAAATAGCCGTTTGTGATATTGTAACAGTCACAAAATATCAAAAAATAAGAAATAATTGTGGAGGAAAAAATGCTTTGGAATTTATCAATCATCCTCTTGCAGCTTCTGCTTGCAATAAATTATTTCATAAATCTCTTTTCCAAGAGAATCGATTTGAAGTCGGTAAGACAAATGAAGATTTGGCAGTTATTTTACCCCTTCTTGCCAAGATGAAAGCATCTTATACCAAAGATACGGTTTATTATTATGTTCAAAGGGATAATTCGATTCAAAACAAAGGAATTAACAAACAGAAATTGGATATTTGTCATGCTACCCATGAAACCTTAAAAAAAATAGAGAGAGAAAAAAATTATGAAGCACTAAAAGATGCAATCATTTATCAACAGTTAATTAATTTCTTGTTATATTTTCCAGAAAAAGAGCCAAACTATAGAAAACGATATTCTTTTTTAAAAGAATTTTATCAGAAAAAAAGATCTTATTCTTTTCACTCTAACCCTTATTTTAAGAACTTTCTGAAAGAAAATGGAAAAATAAATCGCCTTTATTATTCCCTTCTTACTTTGTTCTTTGATCATGGCTTTGTTTTTTTTACCAATTGTCTTATTCATCTTTCTCTTAAATATAAAAGTAGAAAGAAAAAAGTAATTGATGATGCCATCACATTAGAGAAAATAGAAGAACTTGCAAAAATGCAAAAAGAGAAAAAGGAAGTAGAGAAAAAAGTATCGGTTGTAATTCCAAATTATAATTATAGTATGTATTTATATGAGCGCGTTTATTCTATTCTTTATCAAAGTTATAAAATTGATGAAATTATTTTCTTAGATGATGTATCTACGGATGAGAGTGTTCAAGTGATGGAAGAATTAAAACAAAAAATAGAAAAATACATTCCTGTAAAAAGCAAATACAATAAAAAAAATGTTGGTACGTTTTCACAGTGGGAGACAGGATTTAAACTAGCGACATCTCCTTATGTTTGGATAGCAGAAGCAGATGATTATTCGCAATCCTTATTTTTAGAAACTGCAATGGCGAAATTTGTAGAAGATGATGTTTTAATTTCTTATGTTGATAGTGCTTTTATTAACAGTGAAGGATTTTGTTTTCTAAAATCAGTAGAAAAACAAATTGATGTTAGAAAAACAGGACATTGGAAAAAAGATTATATAATAGATGGAGAAGAAGAATATTCCTCTTATACTTTTTTGAATTGTACGATTGCGAATGTTTCTTCTGCTATCATAAAAAAGAAGAACTATAGGGATGCTTTTCATCTTGCCAAAACATATCGACAAGCAGGTGATTGGATGTTTTATGTAAATGTGATGCGGCAAGGTAAAATTGCTTATACTGCTAAGACTTATAATTATTATCGTGTTCATCTAAATAATGTAAGTACTGTTACCAAAAAACAAGATCATTTGAATGAAATAAAACAAATTCATCAATATTTCGATCAAGTTTATCATTTAACAAATTGGCAGAAAGAAGAAATAAAAAAGCGTTATCAGTTTTTAAAAAAAGCATGGAAAATAGATGAGGTGAAAAAATGAGTGCAAAAGAGATAAGAAGAAAAATAATACCATATTCCATTCGTAAAAAAATAGTGGATCATAAAAAAATAAGAAAAATTGATATTTATCAAGAAAGAGGAAACTGTTATGATGTGGAAGAGGAAAACTGTAAAAAAGTATCCGTTGTGATTCCAAACTATAATTATGAGGATTTTATTGAAGAGAGAATTGATTCTGTGGTTAATCAAACGTACCCAATCTATGAAGTTATTATTCTAGATGATGCTTCAACGGATCATAGCATTGAAAAAATTGAACAAGTAATGAAGAAACATAAAAATATTTCATTTAAAACCATTTACAATGAAAAAAATAGTCATAGTGTTTTCTCACAATGGCAAAAAGGATTTCGGGAAGCAAAAGGTGATTATGTTTGGATTGCAGAAGCAGATGATAGTTGTCATCCTATGTTTTTGGAATCTGTTATGGATGGTTTTTCAGATGATGATGTTGTAATATCTTATACAGAAAGTCTTAGAATGAATGAAAAAAACGAGGTTATTAGTGAATCTTGTCGTGATTGGATGGAAGGTGTTAGTACAACAAGGTGGAATCAATCTTTTGTCCATAGTGGGGAACAAGAAATAACAGAGGCTTTAAGTATTTGTAATACCATTCCGAATGTTTCAGCCGTTGTTTTTAAGAAAAAAAATCAATTAGAATTGATTGAAGAGGCCAAAAAATTTAAAGTGAGTGGTGATTGGTTTTTATATTATAACTTATTAAAAGATGGAAAACTTGCTTATTGTAGTAAAAGTTTGAATTATTTTCGAAAACATAGTAAGTCAACGAGTACCGTTGCGAAAAAGGAAATTGAATTAGAAGAAGTTTTAATCATTCAAAAAGAAATCCGTGATCATTACAAATTAACAACAGAACAAATAAGAAGACAAGGAATGCGTTATGGGACTATTATGAAGGAAGTAGAGCCAAGTTTTTTGAAGGAGGTAGAAAGTATGATGGCAAAAAAAATTGCTTGGATTATACCACATCCAATTAAAGGATCTGGTGGAATTAGAACAATGATACAAAATGCGAACTTTTTAGCAGAACAAGGTTTTTTATGTGATATTTACGTGGAAGAAGATTATATGAATGATTCCAATACGGTAAAGAAAAGAATCATTGATTATTATGGAAAATGTAGTTGTAATGTTTATGTTGGAATTGCTATGAGAGAAGAATATGATTTGGTTTTTGCAACTTATTCTATTTTAACAGCCGATTACGTTTACTATATGAAAAATGTACGACATAAAGCGTATTTTATTCAAGATTTTGAACCTTGGTTTGAACCAATGGGAGGACTTTACTTGGAAATGGAGCGAACCTACCATTATGGATTGCAAGGAATTAGTATTGGAAAATGGTTAACGTATAAAATTAGCCATGAATATGGTTCTCCAATGACATTCTTTCCATTCTGTGCAGATTTATCCGTGTATAAAAAATTAAAAGATGTAAAGAAAGAAAAAGCAATTTGTTTTATTTATCAACCAGAAAAAGCAAGACGTTGTAGTAAACTAGGTATCCAAGCACTACTATTAGTAAAGCATTTAAGACCCGATGTAAAAATTTATTTGTATGGATCTGATATTGAGGCATCTTTTGATTTTGAGGTAGAAAATTTACATATTATTCCGATTGAAGAATGCAATGAACTTTATAATAAGTGTCAAGTTGGACTTTGTATTTCTGCATCCAATCCATCTCGAATTCCTTTTGAAATGATGGCATCAGGGCTTCCGGTTGTTGATTTATATCGTGAAAATAATTTATATGATGTTCCAGAAGATGGTGTGTTATTAGCAGAAAGTACACCAGAAGCGATAGCGACTGCTTTAATTAAAATTTTAGATGATGAAAAATTACAAAAGAAAATGGGAGAAAATGGGCATAAATTTATGCAAGATTACCCATTAGAACGTGGATATCAAGACTTTTTGAAAGCAGTGAATCAAGTTTTAGAAGGAAAAGTAATAAAAGGCGATAAAGTGGAAAAAATATATACAAAAGAAAAAATAACCCCATCGGATGAAGTATTAAAAGTAAGTGATTTGATCCAACCGATTCCTGTTGCGATTAAAAATACGAGTTCAAGAATGCGGTTCTTTGTACGCTGTAAAAGATGGGTTATAAGAAAATTAAAAGGACAAAGATAGAAAGAGGAGACAATGAGAAAGGATAATATAATATATAGAGGTTTACGTAAAATTTATCATATTAGTCCATTTTATAAAGGGAAAAAGGAAGAGACGTATCATGGGCTCAACAAAGAAGAATTTCTTGATCTTCTTCTTTCTTATGATGTTATTTCTTTTGATATTTTTGATACACTTTTAACAAGAATATTATATCAACCAGATGATTTATTTCATGTAATGGAAAAGAAATTAAACGATTGTGATTTCTTTAAAAAACGTAAGGAAGCAGAAAGATATGCGAATGAAACGTTAAAGAAAGATGTTAATTTAGAAGAGATTTATGCTTGTTATCAAAAACTTTATCAAACAGATCCAAAAGAAATAAAAAAAATGGAAGAAGATTTGGAACTTTCTTTTTGCATTCCAAGATATGATATGTTAGATATCATAAATACATTGATCAAACAAAAGAAAACAGTAATTTTTACGAGTGATATGTATTTAACCAAAGATATCATTGAAAAAATGTTAGCAAAATGTGGTTATAAAAAGTATGATAAACTTTATTTATCCAATGATATTAACAAACGAAAAGATCGAAAAGATATGTGGCCCTATTTATTAGAAGAATATAAAAATAAAACAATCATTCATGTTGGGGATAATGAAAATTCCGATTATCTATATCCAAGAGAGTTTGGAATTGATAGTATCAAAATAGAAAGTAGTAGAGAATTATTTTCACATCTTGCAATGAGCAAGCATATACAAGAATTTCTTCAAAAGGAAAATATAAGCAATTCTCTTTATCTTGGACTTTTAATAAACAAAACAATGTTTAATTCTCCTTTTTCTAATTTGAAAATAAATACGCTTTCTTCTTTTGGATATAGTTTTCATGCTCCTATTTTAGAGCGTTATTTAAATTTTATCGAAAACGAAAGCAAAGAGAATAGTACGTTACTGTTTCTGGCAAGGGAAGGGTATTATCTTCAAAAATTATATCAAGAGCATTGTAAAATAAAGAAAATAGAAGAAAAGGAAAACCTTTATTTTTTAGCTTCTAGAAAAGCCGTAACAACTGCAAACATAGAAAAGAAAGAAGATATTTTATCGCTTCTTGAAAATGAGTTTAATGGAACGGTAAAAGATTTTTATAAGCAAGTATTAGAGGTAGATTATGAAGAAAAAAATGAAAAATTACATCTTCCAGAGGAAAAAGAGAAAGTATTAAAACATTTGGATCAATATCAAGATAAGATATTAAAAACCGTATCACAAGAAAAAGAAAATTATTTGCATTACATCGAAAATACAGTAAAAAATTATCAGAAGAAGAATTTAACAATTATTGACTTAGGTTATTCTGGAACGATTCAATATCAATTAACGAAACTTTTAAGAAAAGAAATAAAAGGACTATATGTTACCAATTCAAAAAATGTAAAACGCTATAGTAAAAAAAGTGAATTATCATTCTTGTTTGATATTAAAGATTGTAGTGAATATGAAAAAATATATCATTATTCACTGATCTTAGAATTCTTTTTATCCGCTCCCTTTGGTCAACTTTTAAAGTTTGAAAAGAAAGGGAAAAAAGTAATTCCTGTTTATAATGAAGAAGTATTAGATGAGAAGAAAAAGAAGTCACTTGATGTAATCTATCAAAGTGTAATAGAGTATTTTAAAGATATAAAAAAAATAGAAGAAATATATCCTTTTCAACCCGATAAAGAATTATTATGCAGAGTTTATGTCTGTTTGGTAGAAGAAAATCTTTTAACAAGAGAGGTAAAAGATCAGTTTGATTTTGTTGATGCCTTTTGTTCAAGTGGAGTAAGGAATGTATTTAAAATTATTAGTCGATATTAGGAGTAAATATGAAGGATATAAAAAATAATTTATTAAAATGTATGACAATTATCTTTTTCATTTCTATTACATTTTCATTTCTTTTTAGTATTATAAAAAACAACATTCAAACCATCTCTTTTGATTATTTATGGGTTTTCTTCATTTTTATCTTATTTTTCATTGTTACCGCTTTTCTTTATAAGATAACAAGTGAGAAAAAATTAACGAAAAAATATTTGTTTTTCTTTTTCTTCCTTCTTTTTCTTGTTCAGTTAATTTATGTGCGATGTACTTATTCTAAATATGGATGGGATTGTGGAACCGTAATAGAGTCCGCGATTAATCTTCATCAAGATCATTTTAAGATGCCATATCAAAAATATTATTTTTCAGCTTTTCCTAATAATATTTGTCTTTTATTGTTAATAAAAGAATATTTTAGCATTGTAATGAGAATCATTCCATTTTCCAATTATTATGCACTTCTTGCTGTTTTTAATTTGGTTCTAATCGATCTTTCCATTTTTTTACTTTATTTGATTGCGAAAGAATTAACAACAAACAAAAATGCTAAATTCGCCCTTTTTCTTGGTAGTATTTTGATAGGACTTCATCCATGGATTATTGTACCTTATACGGATACAATGACTTTATTTATACCACTTCTTATTTTTTATCTGTATCTTAAAATAAGAAAAGATCCAAAAAAATTATATTTTTTCCTTTTAGGTATCTTATCATTGTTTGCCTATAAAATGAAGCCAACATGTATTATTATACTAATTTCTATTATTATAATTGAACTCTTTTATGTGAAATGGAAACAGATAAAATGGAAAAAATTGTGTTTTAATTTTTTCAGTTTCTTCCTGGGTGCTTTTCTCTTTTTCCTTTTTTTCCAAGTCTTAACAAATTATGAATTAGGAAAAAGTATCAAAAAGAAAGATTATGATCAAAATAAATACCCTATGATTCATTGGGCCATGATGGGAAGTGGAACAGTAAAAGATGATACTGGTCATACCTATTACGGTGTATTTAACCCGGAAGATTCTGATTTTACTTATGAGCAAAAAGGGTATGAAAAGAAAAAGAAAAATGTTACAAAACGATATTTGAATCGTTTGAAGGAATATGGTGTTTTGGGTTATGTTAATTTTTTGGCTCATAAATTTATTTGGATCTCAACCGATGGTACTTTCTTTTTTGGAAACGAGGGATCTTTTTATAAAAGTGAACCTTTTCATCAAGATGAACTATCAAAATTCATCCAAAAGAATTTCACAATAAAAAAGAATCAAATGATTGCGAATGTATATCAAGGTATGTATGCTGGAATTTTATTTTATATTCTTTTCTGTTTGGTGTTAGAAAGAAAGAAGAAACCAAAAAGGAAAAAAGAAAAACAAATTCTTGAACTTAGTATTTTAGGACTTTTTATGTTTGTTTTGCTTTTTGAAGGAAGAAGTCGCTATTTATTTAACTATTATCCAATTTTTCTTTTACTTATCGCTATTTCGATGGAAAAAATACCGAAAAAGAAACAAGATTGACAAAATAATAATGTCAATTTTTTCTTTTTTTCTTAATTTTCTATGACATTGTGGTATAATTTTCTTAGATTGTGTGGTGATGAGTATGAAAAAAGAGCAGGAAAAAAAGGAACAAGAGAAAAAAAAGCAAGCAAAGAAAAAGAAAAAAATAAATGAAAATACAGAAATAGATGAAAATACAAAAGTAAATGAAAATACAAAAATAAGTGAAAATACAAAGATAAAGGAACAAAAAAAAGAATCTTCGAAACAAACTAGAGTGAACAAAAATAGGCATCTTTATTTAGACGATATGGATAAAACAAAGCAACAGAAATTTAATTTTGAGAAGAATGATTTAGAAGATGAACTTGATAATACTTTTGTAGAAAAGAGAAAAAAGAAAAATAAAAAAAATGAGGTTATTATTGAGAAAAAAGTATATCCAAAAATATTAATTTCTTTTTTGGTTTTACTGATTGTTTTCCTTTCTTCTTTTCTATGTTATCACTATATTACTTTTAATCATCATAAAGTAAAGATAAAAAAGGTAATAAAAAAAGAAGTTATTGTTGATGAAAATATTGTTTTTTTGGGTGATTCTTTGATCAACCGTTATGATTTAAAAAAATATTTTCCAAATTATCATGTTGTAAATAGTGGTGTTGGTGGTAATGTAACAGATCATATTTTGGATGATATGGAAAATAGAGTTTATCAGTATAATCCAAGTAAAGTCTTTTTGTTGGTTGGTACCAATGATTTGCAATGGAAAAGAAGTCCAGATGAGATTTTAGATAACATCAAAAAAATTGTAAATGGAATTCACGAAAATAGAGAAAAAGCCGAAATTTATATTGAAAGTTTATATCCTGTTAATCGGGAAATAAAAAATAACGGTGCAGAAGATAGAAACAATGAAGATATAAAAGAGGTAAATAAAAAACTAAAAGAATATTGTCAAAAAGAAAAACTAACTTATATTGATATGTATCAACAATTAGAAGATGAAAATGGAAACTTAAAAGAAGAATATACCAAAGAAGGTCTTCATTTGTCTGATAAAGGTTATGATGAAGTTACAAAAAAAATAAAGCAATATTTAGACTAATTTATTGATTTCCCCTTAAAGTTATGCTATATTTTTATTATAGTCGGGGGGCGACAAAATGAGTAGTATAAAAAAAATGAAACAATCAAATTATGAATTAATGCGAATTGTTTCAATGTGTTTTATTATTTTTTGGCATATTATTGTTCATAATATACCAGTTAGTGTAATACCGTCTGGTACGGTAAGAATTGCACTTACAACTGTTTTGTTTTTTGTAGTTGTTCATGTGAATTCTTTTGTAATGGTAACTGGTTATTTTTCTTTAAATAAAAAATCAACTTGGAAAAAAGCCCTTTCTTTATTGGGGGTTGTATGGTTTTATAAAGTTGTTATTATATTAGGTCTTGTATTAACCTCATCGATTGAAATAAGCAATGTTTCTTTCTTCCGTGAGCTTTTGCCTTTTGACTTTGGTAATTATTGGTTTCTTAATGTTTACTTAGTATTGCTTTTGTTAATCCCTTTTCTTAATATTGCTATTTCTAATATGGATGAGAAAAAGCATAAGAAAATTCTTATTTTAATGTTTCTCTTATTTTCCATTATTCCTTGTATTACCGATCAACAAACTATTTCTAATAATGGATATACATTGCTTCAATTTGTCTTTATTTATTTTATAGGAGCTTACTTGAAAAAATATCCAATAGAGAAGAACTACCATTTTAAAAGATGGTCAAAAAATAAATTACAATTATTTTATATTATTGGTTTTTTCTTCTGCTTTTGTTCTAACTTATTTTTATATTATTTTTCCTTTGTTTTGAAAGACCTTGATAGTTCTATTTTATCAAATATAGGAACCATTATATCTTCTTTTGCGCTTAATTATAATAGTCCTTTTGTTATTTTACAGACAATTTTTTACTTCCTTTTCTTTGGTACTTTAAACATCAAACGGAAGTCCATTAATTTTATTGGTTCTCTTACAATGGGAGTTTATCTCTTCCATGATAATGCTTATTTTAAAAAAGTCCTTTTTGCACCTTTTCAATTAAAAAAGCATATGATGACACTTTCGATCCTTCCATATAGTGTTCTTATTGTTATTATAATTTTTGTATGTGGTATTGGAGTAGAATTTTTACGAAGTGTGTTGACAGAATTTTTAAAGAAACGAAAAATAGTGAAAAAAATTGGAAGAAAAATAAATAACTATATTGAAAATTTTTAAGATAAGTAGAATTTACAAAACAATAAAATCATGTTATAGTTAATTTGTTGGAGAGGAAAAAGTATGAAGAAAGAAGTAAAAAAACAAGCGATTTTATATGTTGTTATTCCATGTTATAATGAGGAAGAAGTATTGATGGAAACAACAAGACAATTAAAAGAAAAAATGGAAAAATTAGTAAAAGATAAAGCAATTTCTAAGGAAAGCAAAGTTATGTACGTTAATGATGGAAGTAAAGATAAGACTTGGGAATTAATTGAAGAAATTAACAAGAAAGAAAACTTTTTTACAGGACTTTGCTTATCTAGAAATAGGGGACATCAAAATGCTTTGTTAGCAGGTCTTATGGTTGCGAAAGAATATGCAGATATTGTAATTAGTATGGATGCAGATTTACAAGATGATATTAATGCAATGGATGAAATGATAAAAAAATATTATCAAGGAAATGATATTGTATATGGAGTTCGTAGTTCTAGAAAAAAGGATACTTTGTTTAAAAGAATGACAGCAGAAGGGTTTTATAAATTTATGCAAAAAATGGGAGTTGACATTGTTTTTAATCATGCAGATTATCGTTTAACTAGTAAAAGGGTATTAAATTATTTAGAAAACTATAAAGAGGTCAATTTATTTTTAAGAGGAATGTTTCCTTTGATTGGTTTTTCTTCTGATGTTGTTTATTATGAAAGAAACGAACGCTTTGCTGGTGAAAGTAAATACCCTCTTAAGAAAATGTTATCTTTTGCGTGGGATGGGATTACTTCCTTTTCTGTAAAGCCAATTAAAATGGTATTAAGTATTGGTATTTTAATTTTTGTAGTTAGTATTCTTATTCTTGTTTATAGTCTTGTTGTAAAATTATTAGGAAATACCGTTCCAGGTTGGACTTTTATCATATGTTCTATTTGGATCGTTGCAGGTCTTGAAATGTTGTCTCTTGGTATTATTGGAGAATACATTGGAAAAATATACAATGAAACAAAGGCAAGACCTCGGTTTATTATAGCTAGAAATTTAGTAGAAGAGGATAAAGATGAGAGAAGATAAGGCAGAAAAATTTGTAAAATGGGGATTAAAGCAATTTCATATTAAAGTAAGTGAAAAAACAGAGGATTTATTGATTCAAATCTTTAAATTTGTTATTGTTGGTTTTACTTCTACTTTTATTGATTTTCTTTTCCTATACATATTTCGAGAATTTTGTAAGTTCTCAGTTCTTATATCAAATACTTTATCGTTCTGTATTTCCGTTGTATATAATTATATAGCAAGCGTAAAATGGGTATATCACGTTAACAAAGAAAAAGATAAAAAAAAGCAGTTTGTAACCTTTGTTATTTTTAGTGCCATTGGTTTATTGTTAAACAATTTGATTATGTTCCTTTGTACGGATCTTTTCAGTATTTATTATATGTTATCCAAAGCAATCGCAACGGCAATTGTTATGGTCTTTAATTTTATTACTAGGAAACTATTTTTAGAATAACGACAAACGTCGTTTTTTCTTTCTTATAAATTATCATTTTATGAATATAGTTTAATGAAGAAGGGACATAAAATGAAAAAGAAAGATAAAATTGCTGTTTTGATACCTTGTTATAACGAAGAAAAAACGATTGGAAAAGTAATTAAAGATTATAAAAAGGCATTACCAGATGCAACAATTTATGTATATGACAATAATTCAACAGATGATACTGCAAAAATAGCCAAAAAAAAGGGAGCTATTGTAAGATATGAGTATCGTCAAGGAAAAGGAAATGTAATAAGAAGTATGTTTCAAGATATTGATGCACAATGTTATTTAATTATTGATGGGGATGATACGTATCCAAAAGAAAGTGCAAGGGAAATGTGTGATTATATTTTAGAGAAAAAAGCAGATATGGTAATAGGAGATCGACTTTCTTCTACTTACTTTCAAGAAAATAAGAGACTTTTTCATAATTTTGGAAATAAATTTGTACGTTTTCTTATTAATTTTTTATTTCAAAGTAATGTTCGGGATATTATGACAGGATATCGTGCTTTTAGTTATGAATTTGTTAAGACGTTTCCTATTTTATCAAAAGGGTTTGAAGTTGAAACTGAAATGACAATCCATGCCTTAGATAAGAACTTTTTAATAAAAGAAATTCCAGTTGAATATCGAGATCGTCCAACTGGTAGTGTTTCAAAATTAAATACCTATCGGGATGGTATGAAAGTCTTAAAAACAATCGCCAGATTATTTAAAGAATATAAACCGACTATTTTTTTTAGTTTTGTTAGTCTTTTCTTTCTCATTTCATCTTTTTTATTTGGAGTACCTGTTTTTATAGAATATTTTAAAACAGGACTAGTACCAAGGTATCCGACGTTAATTGTTTCAGGATTCTTATTAATTACTGCAATTTTAATGTTTGTTTGTGGAATTATTTTAGAAGTCGTGGTAAAAAAACATCGACAATTATTTGAGTTAATATTACTGAATATTAAAAAAAATGAATGACAATATTTGCCATTTTTTTTCTTTCATGATAGACTGAGAACAGAGATAAAGAAAGAGATGCCTACGAGTAAATCTCGATTGACATCTCTTTCTAGAAACAGTTATACTATAATTAGGTTTTAATGTCAATGATGGCACATCATTTCTACTAAAAATTCTATGCAAAGTTTTAGATCTATGTCATTTTAATGGTATTAAGACTAGTTTAGAAATACAAAGTGAAGCTATGAAAATATTGAAAAAAAAGGATATGTTGAATATGAAAGAAGAATTAGATAAACTTTATAAAGAAATGGAAAAAGAAGTGGATGACTTAAAAACAGAAAGGGAAGATAATACTTTAAGTAATAAGTCAAATAAGCCATATTGGGATATAGAAAAAAAATACAAAGAAAAAGCAAAAAAAATAAGAGAAAAATATAGCACTCAAGAATAAATAGAGTGCTTTTATGATATCCATTATTAGAATAAAAAATGACTGAAAACGGTACATTAAATAATAATGAAACCGCATTTATTCAGTCATTTCTTGCTAAAAATATACTACAATCTATTCTAAATGTCAAACTGATTTTTGACATTTTTTAAAAATTATGTTATTATATGCCCAATTTATGGGGGAATTTAAATGAAAAAAGAAGTTATGAAAATTCTTTTTGATCTTTTTTATACAATATTTCTTGTTGTTGTTCTAAGTATTGTTTGGTGGACCATCTATCAACCAAAAAGAAATACTATTTATCAAACAGTAAACAACACAGTTATGGATAAAAAAGATTTAAAAGCAGAAGGACTAGATTCTGTTACGGTAAGTAAAGAAGAACAAGAGAAAACAATTAAAATTAAAAATACTGGAAAAGAAGAAAGTAAATATACAATTTGTTTTATGGTTGATAATCCTACTACTAGTCAAAGCACCAATAAAAATAATTATATTTCCTATCAAGTAGTAGATGAATTTGGAACCTTAAGTGATATCCATAATTTAGCGCTTGATGGTGGTATTATTACAAGCCATATAAAAAGTGGAGAAGAGAAAGAATACAAAGTAATATTATGGAGTGAAGAAGAGTTAAGTGGAACTTTTTCTTTTATAAAGAATCCTGTTGTTTAAGGATTCCTTTTTGTATGTTATACTTAATGTGGTGGTAGTATGACAGAAGAAGAAAAAGTAAAATTTTATGAGGCTTTAATCAATTGGTATCAAGAAAACAAAAGAGATTTGCCTTGGAGAAAAGATAAAGATTCTTATCATGTATGGATCTCTGAAATAATGTTACAACAAACAAGAGTAGAAGCAGTCATTCCTTATTATGAGAAATTTTTAAAAACCTTCCCCACATTAGAAAGTCTTGCTTGTGCGAAGGAAGATGTATTATTAAAATTATGGGAAGGACTTGGTTATTATAGTAGAGTAAGAAATTTACAAAAGTGTGCGAAGTTATTAGTTGACAATGGTTTTTCTCATTTACCAGATTCGTATGAAGAATTATTAAAACTTCCAGGTATTGGAGAATATACAGCAGCAGCTATCGCATCCATTTGTTACAATAAGAAAACGCCAGCCATTGATGGGAATGTCTTACGAGTAATGACACGTATTTTAAAAGATGATCG
>CANQYK010000011.1 GCA_947628065.1 uncultured Bacilli bacterium
ACTTCCTCCTTTTCTTTGACTAACTATTATACCACTCCTTTCAAATTTTCGTGTCTATAAATCTATACTAACATCAAGTAGTAAAAAAATGCCAAAGATATTTATAAATTGTAAAAAATTTCCATAATATCGATTATCTTGACATTATGGTAGAAAGAAAAACAAAAGCATTTTTACTTTTGTTTTAATATTTCAAAAATTTCTCTTCGCTCAATTTTATACAATTGTAGTTCTTTATAGTGACAAAAAATTTTTACAATATTAGCAGGAAATTTATGAGCATAATGATTAATATCAATCGCACTATCATTATAATACTTTAAAACTGCTTGTAATTCACATTCATTTGCTTCCAATTTTTGAATCACACCATTGATTTCTTTGTTTTTAATCTTTCCTTCGTTATCTTCTACGATCTTCATAATATCATTTCCATTTTTATTTAACGTTTGATAAAAACTATGATGATCTTCTTTTTTTCCTTTTAACTTTACCATATCTGGAATATCTTCCATTTTTTCTTTTTCCAAAATATTAGCAATTTTAATTAATAATTCTGTTTTTTTCTCTAAAATAATATCTAAGTTATTATCTGCTTCTTTTATTTTAAGAAAAAGAAAGTCATATTTATTTTTATAATAAAGAAAAGAAAAAACTAGAAAAACTAGAACCAACAATAAAATACTACCAACTATAACAAATATCATATTCTCACATCCTTATGGTAATTATACCAAAGAAAAAAGGATGATTCAATTCTATCCTTGATTTTGTTTTAAAATAATTGGTTCTAAAAACTCTACATAGTTTAAATAAACCGTCCAAAGAAGACTCCTTTTTCCTGTTTCTTGGTTGTAAATAATAGCAAAATCTCTTCCTGCTGCTTCAATAATACCTGAGAATACTTTATCTCTCCATTCAAGAGAATCCGAATAAGATAAGTAAAAATTTGCATACTTTCCAACATTTAATTCTAAGATATTCTCAGCATATTCTGTAGGAGGTTGAATGGGTCTTGGAGTAGTTGGAGTTTGTGGAATGATATTTTGATAGGGTGGTGCGGTGTTTTGTGTTGGATAATAACTATTTTGCATAACGATCCTTCCTTTCCATACATCTTATGTTAAGATATATCGTTTATGAAGGATTTTGTTGTTTTTCAATTTCATCAAAGACAGGATCGCTCATAGAAGGTTCTGTTCCTTTTATATAGTACATCATTTTCTTTTTTTGGTCTGTCTCCTGTGCAGGTTTTCCAGAAATAGGTTCTACTAAAACACCAACAACATTTTCTGGCGTTTCATACCAAGCATCTTCCTTTCCTTGCATAAAGTCCTCCATATTGTTAAGCCATATCGTTTGTGAATAATTATATTCATCAGCATTTAAATCCCGATTATCATCATAACCACACCAAACAGCAGTAACAACATCTTTATTATAACCCATATACCAGTTATCTGTATTGGTAGTACCACTTTTTATGGCATAAGTATGTGTCATTTTAGAGGCAATATTAATTGCTGTTGGATAATTATAATCAATGAAATTACTATCATAAGTAGCGGTTAATAAATTACTTAAAATATAAGTAAGACTGCTGTTTAAAACAAGTTCTTTTTTCTCTTTCACTTCGTATAAAATATTTCCATCCTGATCCACTACTTTTTTGATAAAATGCGGTTCAACCTTATAACCTTGATTGGCGAAAGCAGAATAGCCTCCAGCCATTTCTAACATACTAATTTCACTTGTACCAAGAGCAAGAGATGGAACTTCTTCTAACTCTGCTGTAATTCCAACACGTCTTGCCATTTGAACAAGGGTATCTTCTCCTAAAAACATATGGGTTTTAACCGCATAAACATTCTCAGAATAAGCAATTGCAGTTGCCATCGAAATTGGTTTGTTTCCATATCGTTCATTATAGTTTTTAGGGGAGTAAGTATCTTGATTCGAAAAAGTAAATGTTGTTGCTTCACTTGTAAAGGTAGTAGAAGAAGTAAAACCATTTTCCAAAGCGGCATAATACAGATAAGGTTTCATAGTAGATCCTACTTGTCGTTTGGAAGAAATAGCCCGATTGTATTCCGATTTATTGTAATCCTTTCCCCCAACAAGAGCAAAAACACCACCCGTATTTGGATCCATCATAACACTAGATACTTCTAAGGAAGAGTCTGGCATAGCTTCTTTTACATTTTCTTCTAACTTTTTTTGGGCATCCCGATCAAGACAAGTATAAACTTTTAGACCACCTGTTTCCAAATAAGTAGAAGGAATTTCTTTTAGTGATTTTAATTCTTTTAAAACAGCATCTTGATAATACATTGCAGTAGTTAGTTGATTACTATCTTTTTCCCCAACTAACTTTATTTCCTCTTTTATGGCTTTATCATATTCTTCTTTATTAATAACTTCACTTTCTAACATATGCTTTAGAATCATCTCTTGTCTTTCTTTTGCTTTATTAAAATCAATAAGTGGTGAATAATGACTAGGAGACTTTGGAATTCCTGTTAACATAGCAGATTCTGCAAGCGTTAAGTCTTTCGCACTTTTGTTATAATAAAATCTACTAGCGTTCTCTACACCATACATTCCATGTCCATAGTTAATGGTATTTAAATATCCTTCTAAGATCTCATCTTTCGTGTAATGTGTTTCAATCTGAACGGTGTACCACATTTCATCTAATTTTCTCTCCCAGGTCTTATCAAAATCTAAAAATAAGTTTTTGGCATATTGTTGGGTTATCGTACTAGCCCCTTGACTTTTTGACTTTGATAAAATATTAACATAAAGAGCCTTTAAAATTCTAAGATAATCAAAGCCTTTGTGATGATAGAAATTTTTATCTTCTGTTGTTAACGTAGATTGAATAAGATAAGGAGAAATATCTTTTAATTTAATCCATTCTCTTTCTCCACTCCCTTGAAAGAATACGGTATTATCTTTATCGTATAAAGTAAAACTATTGGCATTTTTTATTTGTAATTTTGGGGATAAATAAGCATATAGATAGCACCCTATATGAGCAAGAAAAACAAAAATGGTGATAAGAAGAAAAATTTTCGTTATTTTTTTTACTTTTTTCATATTTATAATCTCCTAACAGTTATAGTTTGACCAAAAGTTTTAAAATTACTCTTAAAATGACTTTATTTGTGGTATGATAGTAATAATAGAGAGGAGATTTTTTATGAAATGTAGTAAATGTGGAAATGAAATGTTAGAAACGGACAAGTGGTGTAAAAAATGTGGATTTACCAATCCTTATTACAAAGAAAATCCTTCTACCAATCCTTACTTAACCGTAACGGATTCTAAAGTACCAGTAGGAAATCAAACAAAAATAGAACCCATCAAAAAAGAAAAAAAAGATCATCTTATTATATTTCTTGCAGTCAATATAGTAATGTTCTTTGCTTATCTTTATAGTTTTACTTTCATTAAATATTTGCCAGAACAATATCAAAGTATAATAGGAGAAAAAACAAGTCTTCTTTTTCCAAGTTTTTTGATTTCTTATTTTTATTGTATTTGTTTTGAATTGTTATTAAAGAAAGCTGATCTTCCATGGTGGGGAATGTTTATTCCTGGATATAATATTTATCTTTTGTTTCAACTAGCTTTTGGTAGTGGTTCTATGTTTTTTTGGGTTGGAATATTAGGCGTTATGAGCCTATGTTCAAGAGAACTTTTAGTAGAAGGAGGTATGGAACTTCTCTACACTGCTATTGTGTGGGTAACCCTTCTTGCAATAGGGCTCACTCTTCTTCTCTTACCATTTTCTTTGGGAAAACGATTCCATCAAATTGGTATTCTTACCTTTCTTTTTAGTTTTATCATGATACCAATTATGGCTTTTTCTAAAAAAATACAATATCAAAAATAGAATTTTCGTACAAAATGTACGAAAATAACAGTAAAATATGTACAAAATGTACGAAATATGTTAAAATTATAAAGAGGTGAAGATCCATGTATAGAAAAATAGAAGAAGAATTGAAAGAATGGATGAAAGATTATAAGATGCCCTTAATGTTAATTGGTGTAAGACAGACAGGAAAAACCTATAGTTTGGATAAGTTTTGTACCAACAATTTTAAACATTATGTTTATATAAACTTAGACAAAGAAGAAGGGATCAAAGAAATATTTGAATCTACGATTGATCCAGATACGATAATAGAAAAAATAGAAATTATGAAAAATATAGAGATCAATTTAGAAGATACCATAATCTTTTTTGATGAAATTCAAGTATCAGAAAGAGCAATCACATCATTAAAATATTTTTGTGAAAGTAAAAAGCCTTATAAAATTGTTTGTGCAGGTTCCCTTTTAGGTGTTAAAATCAACCGTTTTCACTCTTCATTTCCAGTTGGAAAAGTAACAATAAAGTATTTATATCCTATGGATTTTGAAGAATATTTAATTGCTTTGGGTGAGGTAAAATTAATGGATGAAATAAAGAAACATTATGAATCAAATGAAGCTATGATCAATTCAATTCATGAAAAAGCGCTTGATTTATATAAGAAATATTTGGTATTAGGGGGAATGCCAACACTGGTCCAAAACTTTATAAACAATGATTGTAAAATAACCCATGTTAATTTTGAACTTCAAGAGCAAATTATTATATCGTATTTAGCAGATATGAATAAATACACAGAAAATAGCGAAGCAATAAAAAATAGTCAAATCTATAATGCAATTCCCAAAGAATTAGCGCGCGATAATAATACGTTTAAATATAGTCTTGTGAACAAAGATGCTAGAAAAATTAGATATGAAAGTAGCTTAGATTGGTTGCTTGCTAGTAATATGATATTAAAATGTGATTTAACCGAAAAAAATAAATCTCCTCTAAAAGCCTTTACAAGTGGAACAAAATTTAAATTATATTTGAGTGATGTAGGGCTTTTAAGAGCGCTGTCAAATTTAGATTATAGTGAAATCCTTTCGGATAAAAATAAAATGTATCAAGGCGTGTTGACAGAAAATTATATCGCTTGTGAACTATATCCAAAAACAAAAGAGTTATATTATTATAAATTTGATAAATATGAAATTGACTTCTTAATAAAAATTGATGGTGATATTATCCCAGTAGAAGTAAAAAGTGGTAGAAGAACAAATAGTAGGAGTTTAAATGAATATAGAAAAAAATACAATCCAAAATATAGTATTCGAATCTCATCGAAAAACTTTGGTTTTGAAAACAATATAAAAACAGTACCACTGTATGCTGTATTTTGTATTAATAAATAAGATAGCGAGAATAGGATTTTCGCTTTTTTATTGTCATTTTTTTTAATCTTTGTTATAATCATGGCAGTAATGAACAAGGAGAGCCTATGAAAAAAGTAAAAGTAAAAGCAAAACTAATAGGAGAAGAAGAGTATTCATATGAAGGAATAGGATCATACGATAAAAAAAAGAAAGCGTTAACCTATCAAGATGATTTCGCAAAAATTACATTATACCTTAAGGATAAGATTATGGTAAGAGAAAACGACGAAAGCATTCTAAGTTATAAATTTCAAGAGGAGAAAGAAAGTCGTTTTGAGGTTTATAGCAAAGAATTAAAGAAAACAGGAGTTCTTACTCTTATAACAAAAGAAATAAAGATAGAAGAAGGATTATTTCAAGTCATCTATCAGTTAGAAGGAAATAGTTTTTTCCATCACTATATTGTAAATTGGAGGGATTAATATGAGTATATTAGGAAAGATCGAACAAGATTTAACAAACAAAGTAAGAGATGCCGCAATTCCCCTTGAAAAGGTTCATTTATTAACAAGCAATCGAAAAGATTTAGGGGATTATCAATTAAACGATGCTTTTGGACTTGCAAAAGTTATGCATAAAAATCCGAAAGAAATAGCAGAAGCCTTAAAAAAAGTATTTGATGAAAGTGGATATTTTCAAGATGTCTCTATTGCAGGAGCTGGTTTTCTTAATGTAACTTTAAAAGATGAGGTCTTAATTTCTTCTTTGAATACTTATTATCAAGATGAAAAGAAGGATGTAGATCTCTTACCAAAAGGTAAAATAATCATTGATTATGGTGGTGCGAATGTTGGGAAAACCCTTCATGTTGGGCATCTTCGTCCAGCTGATATTGGAGAAGCCCTAAAAAGACTATCCATCGCACTAGGAAAAGAAGTCATTGGTGATGTTCATTTTGGAGATATTGGAAGACAGTCCGGTATGATTTTATATGAACTAAAAAGAAGATATCCAAATCTTAACTATTTTAGTGGAAAAAAAGAAGAAACCTGGGATGAGGTACCAATAACAGCAGAAGACTTAGAAGAGATTTATCCCCTTGCCAACAGCAAAGCCAAAGAAGATGAAGCCATTATGGAAGAGGTAAGAGAACTTACCAAAAAGGTAGAAGAAAAAGAGCCAGGACTTTATGAACTTTGGGAAAAAGTAAAAGAAATATCCATAGAAGATATTAAAAAGATTTATAAAAAATTAAATACCACTTTTGATTTATGGGAAGGAGAAAGTGATTGTTATCCTTATATGGAACCAATGATAGAACGTCTTAAGAGGGAAGGATACTTAACCTTAAGCGAAGGTGCTATGGTAATTGATGTCAAAAAAGAAACGGATAAAGCGCCTATGCCAAGTCTTGTTGTAGTAAAACAAAATGGGGCCACGCTTTATGCGACAAGAGAACTTGCAACCTTAGTATCAAGAGTGGAAAGATTTTCTCCTGATGAAATCTGGTATGTTGTAGACAATCGACAAGAACTTTATTTTGAACAAGTCTTTCGTGCTTCTTACAAAACAAAAATTGTAAAAGAAGATACCAAACTTTCTTTCCTTGGTTTTGGTACCATGAATGGTACCGATGGAAAACCATTTAAAACAAGAGATGGTAATGTCGCAACCTTAAAAGGGTTATTAAAAGATGCTAAAGAAGAAGTAAAGATGCGAATGAAACAAGATTTTAAGGAAGAAGAAAAAGAGGAAATTGCCGAAAAAGTTTCTATCGCAGCCATCAAATATGCCGATCTTTTACCAAATAGAACAACAGACTTTATTTTTGATGTAGAAAAATTTGTGGATGTAGAAGGAAAAACAGGACCTTACCTTTTATATTCTAGTATTCGTATGAAATCAATTTTAAACAAAGCAAAAGAACAAAACATAGCGTATCAGACCTATCATATGATAAGTAGTAGAGAAGAAAAAGAAATGATTCTCCTACTTTTAAAGAAAAATGAAATTTTACAGAAAGCCTATGAAACAAAAGATTTAAGTGGTATTAGTGATTACTTATATCAATTAACAAGTCTATTTAGTAGATTTTATGAAAAAAATTATATTTTAAGTGAAACCAATAAAAAAAGACAAGAAAGTTGGTTAATTTTAACCAAATCGGTATATGATACAAATAGGTATCTTTTCGATATTTTAGGTATAGAAGTTCCAGAAAAAATGTAAAGTATAAAAAAAGTATTGCAAAAGAGAAAGAAAAATGATATAAGTTATATGTCAAAGGAACAAATTAAAATTATAATGCATATAATGCTCTAGTATATTTAGGAGGTATGAACATGAAATTATCGAAAATGAAAAAAGAAGATTTAGAGCTATTATCCTATAAGGACATTACCTTTTATCTTTTGGATGAAGAAGGAAAAATGAATACCAGTGATTTGTTTAAAAGAATTATTTCTTTACTAGAATTAGAAGATAATGCCTTTGAAGAAAAAATAGGGGATTATTATACATCACTAACGACGGATAAAAGATTTATTACCTTAGAAGATGGATGTTGGGATTTAAGAAGTCGTCATACATCCGATAAAGTAGTAAAAATTGAAGAAGATGAAGATGAAGAAGAAGTAGAAGAAATCAAAGAAGATAGTATTTTACCAGATGAAATGATTGAAGATGATTATGATTCTGGAGATGATGATGATCCAGACTACGATGATAGTGCAGAAGAAGATTTAAAAGACTTAGTTGTAGTGGATGAAGATGACTTAGAACTAGAGGAATAACCCTAGTTTTTTGTTACTTTTAATGCTATAATAAGAGCGAAAGAAAGGAATGTTACGATGTTAGAAAGATTAATTGCAACCAATCAAAAATATGAAGCATTAGAACAAGAACTAATGAAAAAAGAAGTATTAGAAAATGTAAATAAAACAAAAGAAATATCCAAAGAGATGGCAGAGTTAGAAGAAATTGTCATGGCTTATCGAAACTATCAAAAAATATTAGATGAAATCAAAGATACAAAAGAAATGTTACAAGATAAAGAATTAAAAGAAATGGCCAAAGAAGAACTTGTAAGATTGGAAGAAGAAAAAGAAAAAATGGAACAAGATCTAGAAATATTACTAATTCCAAAGGATCCAAACGATAAGAAAAACGTAATTATGGAAATTCGAGGAGCAGCAGGAGGAGATGAAGCCAATATCTTTGCAGGAGATTTGTTCCGTATGTATTCAAGATATGCAGAAAAAATAGGCTTTAAAATTGAAGTTACCAATGCCATTGAAGGGACCGCTGGAGGATTTAGTCAAATTGAATTTATGGTAAAAGGAGATGGCGCTTATTCAAAATTAAAATATGAAAGTGGCTCTCATAGAGTACAAAGAATTCCTGTAACAGAAAGCAATGGTCGTATTCAAACTTCAACTGCTACTGTTCTTGTAATGCCAGAAGCAGAAGATGTTAATATTGAAATCGATCCAAAAGATTTAAGAGTGGATATTTATCGTTCCTCTGGTTGTGGTGGACAAGGGGTTAATACAACCGATAGTGCCGTTCGAATTACCCATCTTCCAACCAATACCGTAGTAACTTGTCAAAATGAGCGAAGTCAAATTCAAAACAAAGAACAAGCAATGAAAGTATTAAAAGCAAGACTTTATGATATGGAACAACAAAAACAAGAAGAAGCACTTGGAAATACGCGTCGTAGTAAAATAGGAACAGGTGATCGTGCAGAAAAAATAAGAACTTATAATTATCCACAAAATAGAGTAACCGATCATAGAATTGGTTATACTACTAATAATTTGGATCGTATTATGAATGGACAATTAGAGGATATTATTGAAGCTTTAACGATGGAAGATCAAAAACGAAAATTAAAAGGTGAAGAAGAGTAAAACTCTTCTATTAAAAGAGGTAGTTATGACAGTAGAAGAATTAATTGTATATGGAAAAAGTCAAATCAGTAGTATGCACGCTAAAATGTTACTTGCTGATTTACTATCGGTAAACCCACTAGAGCTTCTAACCATTCTTGATAACAAGATAGAAAATGAAATAGTAGAGGATTATAAAAGAAGAGTAGAAGCTGCTAAAAAGAATCTTCCCATTCAATATGTAATTGGTTCGGTTAATTTTTATGGAGAAAAGTTTTTGGTCAATGAAAATGTTTTAATTCCAAGATTTGAGACCGAAGAACTAGTAGAAAATGTAGTAGAATATATAAAGAAGAAAACAGATAAGAACTTAAAAGTTCTTGATCTTGGATGTGGTAGTGGAAACATTGGTTTAACATTAAAACGCCTTTTTCCAAGCCTTTCTGTAACGTTGGTAGATGTTAGTGAAGAAGCTTTAAAAGTAGCAATGGAAAACGCAAAAAAGCAAAACTTAGATGTTAACTTTCTTCTTAGCGATTGGTTTTCTAAAGTAGAGATAGAGCCATATGATATTATTGTATCCAATCCACCATACCTTTCTCCAACCGAAGAAATTGATCCCATTGTAAAAGACAATGAACCATCCCTTGCCTTATATGGTGGAGAAGATGGACTTTCTTGTTACCGAGCTATTTTAAAAAATATCAAACCGTATTTAAAAGAAGATAGTTTTCTTGCTTTTGAAATAGGAGAGAAACAAAAAGATGCAGTATTATCTTTCATTGATGAATATTTAAAAGATTTTAGGGGATACTGTAAAGACGACTTACAAGGTCGAAATCGGTTTCTTTTTGTAACAAAAAAATTGGATTAAAAAAAAGATATCTACTCATTATGATAGTAGAGGATGGGTGGATATGAAAAAAATATTAATCATCATTAGTTTATGTTTGATCGGAATGAGCTTTTGTGGACAAGAGGAAGAGATAAGAATACCAGATGAAGCCATTCGCTTTCGGGTAATTGCAAGAAGCAATAGCAAAGAAGATCAAGAAATAAAGTTAAAAGTAAAAGATGCCTTACAAAAAGATTTATCCAATTTATTAAAAAATAGTAATAGTATCGAAGATACAAGAAAAACACTAAAAGGAAACGAAAATCATTTTAAAAGTATTATTAATGATACCTTATTACAAAATAGAGAAGCAATTAACTATAAAATTAATTATGGACTTAATTATTTTCCTAAAAAAACATACAAAGGAATTACGTATGATGAGGGTTATTATGAATCTCTGGTTGTAACTCTTGGTAGTGGAATGGGAGAGAATTGGTGGTGTGTTTTGTTTCCTCCTTTGTGTCTTTTAGAAGAAGAGGAAGAAGCAAGTAATGTGGAATATAAGTCTTATGTAAAAGAACTAATAGATAAATACTTCTAAAAAAATAAGTGCCTTCATAAAATCTTACAAGGAGGCACTTTTATGAATTTATTACAACTTATTCTGATTGGAGTTAGTTTAAGTATGGATGCCTTTTCTTTATCTATGGTTTATGGAACCAAAAATTTAAAAAGAAAAATCATATGGTTACTTGTTATTATGGTTGGTTGTTTTCATTTTTTTATGCCAATTTTTGGAAGTATGATTGGTTCTTTTTTGATCCATAATATTATAAGAGAACCAGAAAAATTAGTAGGTATTATTTTTTTGATTTTAGCGCTTGAGATGTTTTTTGGAACGAAAGAATTAGAAGATACGAGAGGAACCATTACAAGTATTGGAGAAGCAATTCTTTTTGCTTTTAGTGTAAGTCTTGATAGTTTCTCCGTTGGTATTGGTCTTGGAGCAGAAAAAGAAAACATTATCCTAGCAGGTATTATATTCTCCCTTGTAAGTGCTTTTTTTACCAAAATGGGACTAGAACTTGGTAAAAAATTAGCATTAAAATTTGGAAAAATAGCAAACATTATTGGAAGTATTTTACTCTTTCTACTTGGTATAAAATATTTTTTTTAGGGAATAGTAATATTGGGAGGTAATGGCAATATGAAAAACAATAATAAAAATCAGTTCAATAGACAGAATCAAAACAATAACAACAATCAAAATAACAACAATAACAATAGACAGAACAATCGTCTAAGTGCTGAAGAAGTAAACGAAAATGAAATGTTCTCAAATCGTAATAACGAGAATAATAACAATCAAAATAATAACAACAATAATTATCGATAAGAGAAAAAGAGAAGATCTAGCTGATCTTCTTTTTGTATCTATCTTGTCTTGTAAAGTTTTTACGGTACATCGTAAAAACTTTTATGATATTACTATAATACAAGGAAAATATTTTTCCTTTTGACAAATAGCATATTATTTCGTATGATAATAACAGAGAAGGAACGAAAACAAAGAAAACTAATATAATATATCGAAATAGAAAGTGGGAAAAATATGAAGTTATTAGAAATTACAGGTGGAAAAAAATTAACAGGAGAAATAAAAATAAGTGGAGCGAAAAATAGTGCAGTAGCCTTAATCCCTGCTGCTATTTTATCGGATGAAGAAGTAACAATCTATAATGTTCCAGATATTACCGATACTGAGGCTTTAAGTGAGATTTTACTTTATTTAGGAGCAGATGTAAAAAGAGAAAAAGAGAGTATGATTATTTCTTCTAAGAATTTAGAAAATAAAAAAATACCAAATAGTTATGCCAAAAAATTAAGAGCTTCTTATTATTTTATGGGTGCGCTTCTTGGAAAATATAAAAAAGTAGAAATGTCCCTTCCTGGAGGATGTTCCATTGGAGCAAGACCAATCAATCTTCATTTAAAAGGATTTGAAGCCTTAGGAGCAAAAGTAACAAGCAAAAACAATTGTTACAAAGTCGAAGCAGAAGAATTAAAAGGTGCTGCTATTTACCTTGATTTTGCAAGTGTTGGTGCCACCATTAACATTATGCTAGCAGCTGTTCGTGCCAAAGGGAAAACCATTATTGATAATGCCGCAAAAGAACCAGAAATCGTAAATATTGCCACTCTTTTAAACAATATGGGAGCCAAAATAAGAGGTGCTGGAACTTCAAGTATTGAAATTATTGGTGTGGATTATCTTGGTAAATGTTTTCATGAGGTAATACCAGATCGAATCGAAGCAGGAACTTATGTTATTTTAGGTGCTGCTATGGGAGATAACTTAAAAGTATCTGGTATCATTCCAGAACATATAGAAGCCTTAACAAGTAAGTTAGAAGAAATGGGTGTTCCCCTTGAAATTGGACCTGATTATATTATTGTAAGTAGAGGAGATCATTATAAACCAGTTCATGTTAGAACACAGACATATCCAGGTTTTGCAACCGATTTGCAACAGCCGTTCACACCACTTTTAACTTGTTGTGATGGAAACAGTGTCATAGAAGAAACAATCTATGAAAATCGGTTTAATCATATTCCATACTTAAACCAAATGGGAGCAGATATTAGAATTAAAAATCAAACCGCAACCATTATTGCTCCAACCAATTTAGTTGGTTGTGATGTAGTCGCAACAGATTTAAGAGCAGGAGCAGCTCTGGTAATTGCCTCTTTAATGGCAGAAGGAATTACAAAAATTACGAATGTTGAATATATTTTAAGAGGGTATGAAGAAATCGTAGAAAAATTAAGAAATGTTGGTGCTAAAATAGAAATTAGGGAAATATAATATATTGACTCTAATTTTTTTTGGATGTGATAGAATGAAACATAAAAAACTTCTTTTCTTTCTTGTTCTTTGTTTTCTTATTTATTTTATATATCATACCTCATATAATGATGGAATCAATTACTTATCCATTGGTGATTCCCTATCATTAGGGGTTAATTCCTATGGTGATATGAATTATGGTTATAGTGATTATATCGCCCGTTATTTTGAGCGAGAGCATCAGTTAAAAAACTACTCTAAAGACTTTGCAACACCAGGGGCTAGAATAGAAGACTTTTTATATCAACTGGATACCAACCAATTAATTACCAAAGATAATAAAACATTATCTTTTAAAAAGTGTTTGCGCGAAGCAGATTTTATAACATTATCCATTGGTGGGAATGATTTGTTATCGGAAATTAGTTTATCTACAATTGATGTGGAAACTTTAAACGAAGAAGAGGTCATTAAAATAATTGATAAAGTAAATAACGAACTTGATACACTATTTCAAAAGCTAAGAAAATATGCGACCGAAGAAATTGTTTTTTTGGGTTACTATAATCCTCTTAAAAAAACATCTTTAAACATTGAAAGGATCTTTTCTTACTTACAAAATCATATAAGTAAAACTTGTCAAAAATATGATATTACCTATGTTGATTTATATCCAATCTTTAAAGAGAATAATAAGTATTTACCAAATCCTACAAACATACATCCATCAACAGAAGGATATGAAGCCATTGCGAATAAAATAATAAGAGAAAGAGAGAAGAAAACTTAGGTTGCTTCTTTCTCTTTTTTTGTGTTATAATGGCGATAATAGAGGTGATAAGGGTGAAAGAGAATAAAAGTATTTGGATAATAACAATCATTTCGATTATAGCAGTTATATCCATTTTAGGAGGAATTATTTTATTATTTCGGAATCAAACACCAACAGAAGAAGAAAAATCTGCTAGACAATTATGGGAAGAACGCCAAAAAAAAGCACGGAATATAGATCAAACCAGATGTTATCAAGAACTTTGTGTAGAAGAGGTTAAAGTTATTCACGATGGAGACAAAGAAGGAGGGACAGCAGAATTTATTATTAAAAATGTTAGTAATGAAACAGTAGAAGAAAAAAGATTACGAATTGTGTTTGATAATGGAGAATCTTTCGCTTTTAAAACAACAGAATTACTTCCTCAAGAAACCAATGAAATTGGCTTAACATATGATGAGATGGAACTCAAAACAACAGAAGATTTTCAACTCATAGAAGATACAGAAAATCCAGAGTAAAAAAGAGGAAAGGCGGTCAAAATGAAGGAATATCAAAAGCTTATGAAGCATTATAAAAAGAAGGGGTTTACAATAGTTGAATTGTTAACAACAATTATTATTTTGTCTTTACTATCTGTAATAGTAATAGGAGCTATAGTTAAAATTATAGAAAATGCAGGAAAGAAATACTACAGTAGTCAAGAAAATATGATGATATTAGCAGGAAAGGAATACTTTACAGATTATCGTAGTGAGCTACCCAAGAAAATAGCAAACTTAGAAAAAGTTAGTTTAAAAACATTAATTGATAAAAAGTATATTGATCCAATCAAAGCGAAAAGAGGATCTTGTTATCCTGTAGATAGTTATGTATCTGCACAAAAAATAGATGAAAATGATTATCAGTATTATGCTTATTTAAATTGTGATGATTATAAATCAAAGAAAGACTCAAATAAACCAATCATAACATTTATTCCGAATGAAAAAACAGCAAAAAGTGCAATTAATGTAACAATGAGAATAACGGATAATTCAGATGGAATTCTATTCTATAATTATGAAGTAAAAAGTGGAGAAAATGTTATCCGACCACTGGATGATGACGAACAACCTTATTCTGGTGATAAAGGGATTCCAATTGGAGAAGAGGTTTTACCAGATCAAAAAAAATCATATCAAATAACAGGATATGCGACAGATTCAAGTGGAAATAAGACGGTAAAAAAATCAGGAATATATACAATTGATACCAATGAAGCTCCAGTAATTAGTAGTTTTAGTGTAAATTCGCAATCATCAAGTTATAATACAAAAAATGCAAAAGTAACGTTTACAATTACAGATAATACCAATGATATTTCCTACTATTTTTCAACAACAGGATATGAAAAAGGAGGAAGTTGGACAACCTGCAGTGCAAGCAATAAAAAATGTCAATATACGAATTCTAGTTATTCGGTTAGTAGTAAACAAGATGGAACTAGTAAAACATTTTATTTGGTAGCCAAAGATGGAGCAGGAAATAAAGTAAGAAAAAAAGTAACATATAAAGTATATAACGAATGTTCTAGTGGTAATACAAACTCTAATACAAAAAATGGATCATGTCAAGGAAAATGTGGATATGGAACAACAACTGCTACAACAACGGTAACAGATAAATATACCAATAATATTTGTTCTACTAGTACGAAAAATAATGTATCTTGTTATACAGGAAAAGATTGTTGTAGTTCTACAACAACATCATGGAGTTCATGGAGTAGTTGTAGTAATAGTTGTGGCTATGGAACACAATATCGATATGGATATAAATATAGTACATACGATGGAAGTTATTGTGGTAGTGCCAATGATCAAAGTCAAAGTTGTTACAGTGAAACAGGATGTCCACCTCCTGATCCATGTGCAAATGCACAACCGAAAGATAATGCAGTAGGTGGATGTAATTGTAATACAAACGAAAGAGATGTATTTGTCTATTACTATGGTACCGATGGCAGGTATTGTTATTATCTTCCACACAAAGAATATTGTAGTTGTAGTTCAACAACACCAACACAGCCAACACAGCCAACA
The DNA here is from genome assembly GCA_947628065.1 of uncultured Bacilli bacterium. Taxonomy (GTDB): domain Bacteria; phylum Bacillota_I; class Bacilli_A; order RF39; family UBA660; genus Onthousia. The sequence continues at coordinate 15,674 of CANQYK010000011.1, forward strand.
CAACCAACAACTCCAGCAAAAAGCCCAAAATGTTCATTTACTATACAAGGAAAATTAGGAAAAGGCGATTGGTATGGAGGAAGTTCTATTAGAATAAACCTTAATATGGATCGCAATGGTGGAAGTGAAATTGTAGCGTATGGTATGAGAACAAATCAAGAAAATGAATACGTAGATAGTCTAGTTTCAGTAGGTCTTGATTCAAGGGATCCTGATGGAACATATACTTATATTGGTATGGTAAAAAATAAGGATGGTAAAACATCTACTTGCGTAGAAACAATAAATTATGATGGTCATCCGCCATATAAACCATATCATCCTTTAAATGTATCTCCAAATAATAAAACAAGCTGTGTTAGAAATTTTAGTAGTACAGCTAATTGTAATACAAGTGGAAAAACAAGTGCTGCAAGTTGTACATATGACTTTCATGGAAGTGCTTGTGGCGATACCGTAATTAATAGGGAAGATCAACCAGGTGGTTCTGGACATGATTATTGTATGTGGTATAGTGTTTGTCCAGGTGATACTAGTAAAAATACAGGAAGTGCAGCAAAAGTAGATACTTGGAAATCCAAGTATACAAAAGTATCATCTTGTAAAAAAGTGAAAACAGAAGTTTATTGCTATGATCGTGCCGGAAATCAAGGACCAAAATATACTTATACTTATACATTATTCTAATGAAATTTAGAGAAAGAAAGAAGAAAACTTAGGTTGCTTCTTTTTCTTTTTTCGTGTTATAATGGCGATAATAGAGGTGATAAGGGTGAAAGAGAATAAAAGTATTTGGATAATAGCAATCATTTCGATTATAGCAGTTATATCCATTCTAGGAGGAATTATTTTATTATTCCGGAATCAAACACCAACAGTTGAAGAAAAATCTGCTAGGCAGCTATGGGAGGAACGCCAAAAAAAAGCACGGAATATAGATCAAACCAGATGTTATCAAGAACTTTGTGTAGAAGAGGTTAAAGTTATTCACGATGGAGACAAAGAAGGAGGGACAGCAGAATTTATTATTAAAAATGTTAGTAATGAAACAGTAGAAGAAAAAAGATTACGAATTGTGTTTGATAATGGAGAATCTTTCGCTTTTAAAACAACAGAATTACTTCCTCAAGAAACCAATGAAATTGGCTTAACATATGATGAGATGGAACTCAAAACAACAGAAGATTTTCAACTCATAGAAGATACAGAAAATCCAGAGTAAAAAAGAGGAAAGGCGGTCAAAATGAAGGAATATCAAAAGTTTATGAAGCATTATAAAAAGAAGGGGTTTACAATAGTTGAATTGTTAACAACAATTATTATTTTGTCATTATTAATGGTAGTAGTAATAGGATCCATTGCTAAGATATTAGACAATACAACAAAAAAATATTATAGTAGTCAAGAAAGTTTAGTAACATTAGCAGGAAAGGAATACTTTACAGATTATCGTAGTAAGCTACCCAAGAAAATAGCAAACTTAGAAAAAGTTAGTTTAAAAACATTAATTGATAAAAAATATATTGAACCAGTAACAGCAAAGAATGGAACTTGTTATCCAGAAGATAGTTATGTATCTGCACAAAAAATAGATGAAAATGATTATCAGTATTATACGTATTTAAGTTGTGATGATTATAAATCAGAGAAAGATTCAAATAAGCCAATCATAACATTTATTCCAAATGAAAAAACAGCAAAAAGTGCGATTAATGTAACAATGAGAATAACGGATAATTCAGATGGAATTCTATTCTATAATTATGAAGTAAAAAGTGGAGAAAATGTTATCCGACCACTGGATGATGACGAACAACCTTATTCTGGTGATAAAGGGATTCCAATTGGAGAAGAGGTTTTACCAGATCAAAAAAAATCATATCAAATAACAGGATATGCGACAGATTCAAGTGGAAATAAGACGGTAAAAAAATCAGGAATATATACAATTGATACCAATGAAGCTCCAGTAATTAGTAGTTTTAGTGTAAATTCGCAATCATCAAGTTATAATACAAAAAATGCAAAAGTAACGTTTACAATTACAGATAATACCAATGATATTTCCTACTATTTTTCAACAACAGGATATGAAAAAGGAGGAAGTTGGACAACCTGCAGTGCAAGCAATAAAAAATGTCAATATACGAATTCTAGTTATTCGGTTAGTAGTAAACAAGATGGAACTAGTAAAACATTTTATTTGGTAGCCAAAGATGGAGCAGGAAATAAAGTAAGAAAAAAAGTAACATATAAAGTATATAACGAATGTTCTAGTGGTAATACAAACTCTAATACAAAAAATGGATCATGTCAAGGAAAATGTGGATATGGAACAACAACTGCTACAACAACGGTAACAGATAAATATACCAATAATATTTGTTCTACTAGTACGAAAAATAATGTATCTTGTTATACAGGAAAAGATTGTTGTAGTTCTACAACAACATCATGGAGTTCATGGAGTAGTTGTAGTAATAGTTGTGGCTATGGAACACAATATCGATATGGATATAAATATAGTACATACGATGGAAGTTATTGTGGCAGTGCCAATAATCAAAGTCAAAGTTGTTACAGTGAGACAGGATGTCCACCAGCTGATCCATGTTCGAATGTGCATCCAAATGGTTCTAGTGCAGTAAGTTCATGTAATTGTAGTACAAACACAAGAGATATAGAAATCTATTACTATGGTACCGATGGTAGTTATTGTTATAGTTCTCCATCCAAAGAATATTGCAGTTGTAGTTCAACAACACCAACGCAGCCAACGCAACCAACACAACCAACGACTCCAACAGCAAAACCAAAATGTTCATTTTCTATACAAGGAAAATCAGGAAAAGGCGGTTGGTATGGAGGAAATAAAGTCACAATAAACCTTACTATGGATCGCAATGGTGGAAGTGAAATTGTATCGTATGGTATGAAAACAAATCAAGATAATGAATACGTAGATAGTCTAGTTTCATTATTTGTTGATTCAACGGATCCTGATGGAACATATACTTTCGAAGGTAGGGTAAAAAATAAGGATGGTAAAACAGGTACCTGTATAGTATCAGTAAGTTTTGATGGTCATCCTCCATATAAACCATATCATCCTTTAAATGTATCTCCAAATAATAAAACAAGCTGTGTTAGAAATTTTAGTAGCAAAGATAATTGTAATACAAGTGGAAAGAAAAGTGCTGCAAGTTGTACATATGAATTTCATGGAAGTACTTGTGGCGATACAGTAATTAATAGAGAAGATCAACCAGGTGGTTCTGGACATGATTATTGTATGTGGTATAGTGTTTGTCCAGGTGATACTAGTAAAAATACAGGAAGTGCAGCAAAAGTAGATACTTGGAAATCCAAGTATACAAAAGTATCATCTTGTAAAAAAGTGAAAACAGAAGTTTATTGCTATGATCGTGCCGGAAATCAAGGACCAAAATATACTTATACTTATACAATATTCTAATAAAATTAGAAAAAGCTTGATAAAACAATAAAAATTTGGTATAGTATTAAAGAATTTAATTACTATGGTAATAAATTACCATGGCGGAAGGAGAGATAATATGAAAAAAGGAATACATCCAGAGTATAAGCCTTGTAAAGTAACTTGTGCTTGTGGAGAAACATTTGAAGTGTTATCCAATAAAGATGAAGTGACAGTAGAAGTATGTTCAAAATGTCATCCATTCTATACTGGAAAACAATCCCATACATCTCGTAGAGGTGGCGTTGATAAATTCAATAAAAAGTATGGTTATAATCAAGAAAAAACAGCAAATTAAAATGTTGTTTTTTTTTCTTTTTTATGGTATTGTTAAAACGTGATGAAGAATGGAAGTAGAAGAATTGTATACAAGAAATAGAATATTAAGAAGAATATACGAAGAAAACATAGGGAAAAGTCAAAATGAACTTTATGATTTGATGGAACAAGCATCCCTAGAACATACAAGTAGAGATTATTTCTATAATGATATGATTGCCTTTTATCCATCCATAAAGGAAGAAAAAAGTACCAAAATAATTACTTGTGACTTTTCCGGTGCTCTTATCTATCCTGGTAGTACGTATTGCATTTATCGACCATTTTTAGAGGATTTGACAACAGGATCATGTTATGTGTTATCACGTTCCATTAAAGTGGAAGAAGGATATCGATATCTATTACCAACAACAATAAGTGAATTTGAGGATTTAAAGGAGCAATTAGAGGGAAATATAATAAGAGATGAAAGTGAAATAGATTTTTCGCATTTATCAAGTGTAACCGGTGGGACACTAAAATTACAAAAATTAAAAAAAAGAAAAATCCACAAAAACTGTGGATAAAAGAAAGAAGGAAAAAAATGAAAATAGGAATAACAGCAGATCATCGTGGTTATAAACTAAAAACAGAATTATATGAAAAATTAAAAAGTGAATATGATATTGTTGATTTAGGATGTAAGAATACAGAAAGTGTAGATTATCCAGATTATGCTTTTAAATTAGGAGAAAAAATAAAAGAGAAAAAACTAGACTTTGGTATTGCCATTTGTGGTAGTGGAATTGGAATTAGTATTGCTTGTAACAAAGTAGAAGGTGTAAGAGCGGCGCGCATTGTTTGCTTGGATGATGTTTATGAAACAAGAAAAGATAACAATGCCAATATTATTTGTTTGAGTGAAAAAGTATCACTAGAAGATGCTTATCAATTAGTAAAAACGTTTCTTAATACCCCATTTTCAAATGAAGAAAGACATAACAGAAGAATCGCCAAGATAATAGAATATGAAAGGGAAAAGAGATGAGTGTAAAATATTTTCTTTATATCTTTGTAACTATTGTTGTTTTGTATGCTATGGATTCGATTAATATCAATGGTATTTTTAAAAAAAATAAAATTTTGCAAGCAAGAATTTTTTATTTTCTTTTAGCACTTGCACTTATTTACTTAATTACTAATTTTATTTGGGATTTTGTAGAAGCTTCAAAAATAATTTATTAAAAAAGAAGTATAATTTTCATCTTTTGGTTAAGACTTTTAATGAGGTGAGAAAGATGAAAAAATTAAGACTAAAGAAAAGTGTAATCATTATAATTTATGTTCTTGCAATCGCATTAATTGGAACATCTGCATATTTTGTAAGTGAAAGCATGAAGGATGAAGAACCAACAAAAACAGAAAATACCGATTATGTGAATGAGTCTGTAATTGATGAAAATCCAGATGAAGATGTGGAAGTAATCAATGAGATTCCAAAAATGGGAAAACCTTATATCGCAGAAAAAACAACCGTTGCAAAAGATTACTATGATTATCAAGCAGATAAAGAACAACAACAAAAATCAATTTTATATCATGAAGGTACTTATATTCAAAACTCAGGGATTGATTTTACGGTAGATGGTAAAACTGCTTTTGATGTTGTTTCTGTTTTAAGTGGTACTGTCATTGATGTAAAAGAAGATGAATTGCTTGGAAAAATTGTAGAGATCAAACACGATGATGACTTTGTTAGTAGTTATCAGTGTTTAGGTGAAGTTAGTGTTAAGAAAAATGATGTAGTAAATCAAGGTCAAACCATTGGTAAAAGTGGTACTAATAAAATTGATAAAGAAATAGGAAATCATTTACACTTTGAACTTTATAAAGCAGGAGAAGTCGTAAATCCAAATCAGTATTTCGATAAAGAAATAACAAGTGACGCTACTGAAAATAAAAATGACACAACAAAAAGTAATGATACAACAAACAATGGACAAACAAACAATGAATAGTTGTCCTTTTTGTTTTTATTAGAAAAAATTGATGAAAATTTGTTAAAAATTTTCTTTTCTTCTTGCATAAAAATAATAGTAGTGGGAAAAACTAATTTTGATGAGAAAGAATTATTTACAAGATGCAAAAAGTCTGTTAAAATATTAGACAGTTAAAGGATGTGAGATGAAATGTTAGCAAAAGATATTGGAATTGATTTGGGGACTGCCAATGTTCTTATCTACATAAAAGGGGAAGGGATTGTTTTAAATGAACCAAGTGTTGTTGCTATTGATACCAACAATCGTAAAGTTGTTGCAGTTGGTCATGATGCAAGTGAGATGCTAGGTCGTACGCCTGGAAAGGTAAAAGCAATCAAACCTATGAAAGATGGTGTTATTGCAGACTTTGAAATTACGGAAATTATGCTTGATTATTTTATTCGTAAAATTCATGCTAGAAACTTTTTATCAAGACCTCGTATTTTAATATGTTGTCCATCAAACATTACACCCGTTGAAAAAAATGCCATTAAAGAAGCAGCTGAGAGAACAGGTGCAAGACGTGTATTCTTAGAAGAAGAACCGAAAGTCGCAGCCATTGGTGCTGGTATGGATATATCAAAACCAAGTGCTAATATGGTTATTGATATTGGAGGAGGAACAACCGATATTGCTATTTTATCCTTAAATGATATTGTAACCTCAACCTCTGTTCGTGTCGCAGGAAATGTATTTGATCAAGATATTATCAAATACATCAAAGAAAAATATAAATTATTAATTGGAGATAAGACAGCAGAAGATATTAAAATAGAGTTTGCTAACGTCTATCATGGAGATAAAAAGAAAAAATTAGAAGTACGGGGACGTGATTTAATAACAGGACTTCCAAGTACCATTGAATTAGTAGAAGAAGAAACAGAAGAAGCACTATCCGAGTCACTAGAAAAAATTATTAAAGCAGCAACCAATGTTTTAGAACAAACCCCACCAGAGTTAGCCGCTGATATCGTAGAAAAAGGAATTATTTTAACGGGTGGAGGATCTATGTTAAATGGATTATTACCACTTTTAAAAGAACGTTTAAAAGTCCCTGTTTTTATTGCAGATAGCCCACTTACTTGTGTTGCCGAAGGAACAGGTGTTCTTCTTGAAAATGTTCGCTTATTAGAAGAGAAGGAAAGAGTGTAAGGTGCTCTTTCTTTTTCTTGTAAAAGAGATCATTCCTTGTTATAATGGTGATAGAAGTGAGGATAAGATAGTATGAATCAAGATATTATAAATGCCATAAAAATAGTTGCTGTAACTTTTTTATGTTCTGCTTGTATTATGCCTTTTATGAAAAAAATTGCTTATCACATTGGAGCAATAGATGTACCAAGAAGCGATGAAGGAAATCGCCATATTCACAAAAAAGAAGTACCAAAATTAGGTGGTGTTGGTATTTTCTTAGCGTTCCTTGTTGGTTATATGTTATTTGGTATTCAAAGTATCCAAATGAATTCCATCTTAATCGGAAGTTTTATTATTGTATTAACAGGAATTATAGACGATATTAAATCCATTCGAGCCGGTCAAAAGTTTTTAGGACAATTAATTGCTGCTTGTATTATTGTATTTTATGGCGGTATTTTATTAAACAATATTACAGCTTTTGGATATTCTCTTGATTTTGGTATTTTCTCTTATCCTTTAACCATTTTCTTTATTGTAGCGTGTGCGAATATCATTAATCTAATTGATGGATTAGATGGCTTAAGTGGTGGTATTAGTAGTATCTTTTATTTAACGATAGGTATTATTGGATTTTTCCAAGGACGTAGTGGTAGTCTTGTTATGATTTTAACCTTTATTATGTTAGGTGCGACACTTGGTTTCTTACTCCATAATTTTTACCCTGCTAAAATATTTTGTGGTGATTGCGCTATGTTTTTAGGTTTTAGTATTGCTGTTATAACACTATTAGAATTCAAAGGACCTGCCTTAACTAGTTTATTTGTACCCCTTATGATTTTAGGAATCCCAATCCTTGATACTTTATTTGCAATTATTAGAAGAACACTAAGACATCAACCCCCATTCTCACCCGATAAAGATCATATCCATCATCAACTATTAGGAATGAATTTCTCACAGAGAACAACAGTATTAATTATCTATGGAATCGATTTGTTATTCGCATCCGCATCCATTTTCTATATGTTAAAAGACCCAGTATTAGGAAAAATATTTTATATTTTAATTTTTATTATAGTAGTTTGGTTTGTTTTCAGAACCAGTGTTATTTCCCCTAAGAACAAAGAAGTAACCGATACCATTTTAGATAAAGTAGGAGGAACAATAAAACATAAAAAAAATCAAAAAAAACATAGAGGATAATCAGCTCCTCTCTTTTTTTTTGACAATTTTTTAAATCCTTAATGTATCATGATACAATAAATAAAAGGAGGATTTATATGCTTAATTTTATTGTATGTGAAGATGATAAAATATTTCAACAAGAAATAAAAGAACAAATCGAAAAATTTATGATGCGAAGTGATGTAGATTATAAAATATTTCTTTTTTCCAATTATGGAAAAGATTTTGAAGAATTAGCTAGAAAAGATATTGGTTTTAAAATGTACTTCTTTGATATTAAAACCAAATGTGGATCTGGTCTTGATGCAGCAAGATATATTCGAGAAGAACTTGATGATTGGTTTTCGGTTATTGTAATTATTACGGCTTTCAGTGAATATCGGTATGAAATTTTAACAAACCGCTTGTATCTTTTAGATTTTATTAATAAAATAGATAATTGTAAGAAAAAAATAAGAGAAAATTTAAGTATTGTTCTAAAAAAATATAGCAACAAAGAAAAAGGAATCATTTTTCAATATAATTATGTTGTTCAAAAAGTAGAATATCGCCATATTTTGTATATAGAAAAAGAAATGGATAGTAAGCATTGCATTATTCATACTACGTATGAACCCTTTAAAATTGCCAAAACCTTATCAGAATTAGAAGAAATATTAGATGATAATTTTTTTAAAGTACATCGTAGTATTATAGTTAATCTAAACAAAATAAAAAAATATGATATAAGAAAAAATGAAATTACATTTGATAATGGTGATACAATGAATATAATATCACGAAATAAAAAAAAGGAGTTGATTGAACATGTCACCAATCTTAGTTAAATTATCTAGTGCAGTTATTATGCATTCATCTGCAATTATAATTACCAAAAAAATAACTAATAGTAAAGTAAAATTATTAACATTAAAAAATTTTTTATGGCTATTATTTAGTTTAGTTCCAGGTGTATTGTTTTATGTTTCAGAGTATGATTTTACAACCCTATTAACTTTTTTCTTTTTAATTATTTCTGCTAAAAAAATTTTTGGATTCGATATTATGGTAGCTACGATAGCAATATTATTTGTTATGATTGTTTCTATTTTTCCTGACTCTATCTTATCTAGTATAGCAATTCATTATATTGGATTTAAAGAAGTTAGAAGAAATTTGCCAATTATGCTTACTACTAGTCTGTTAATATCAAGTGCAACCTATATTTTATTCTGCTTTCCCTTTTTAAAAAAATTTACTCAGAATTGTTTAGAAAAAATACAGAAACCAAAACATCGAAAAATTCTTTTGTTTGTTATTTTAGCTTTTATGTCCATTTGTATTATATATTTTACTTTAGCGCAGTTATTTGTTCCTACTCAAAATTACTTTACTTCAAATATTGTTGTTTTAATATTTGTTATTTTAATCTTTATATATATGAATGAAATCATTAAATATGATAAATTAGAAATGCAGAACGAAACATTGTATGAATGTATGCAAAATGTAGAAGAATATCAAGAACAACAAGATTTGAAAATTCATGAATATAAAAATCAGCTATCAAAAATTGTAGCAGTAACCAAAGAAAAGAAAGTATTAAAAATGTTAGAAGATATTTTACAAATTGATTTAACAACGGATACTTATATATTAGGTCAATTAAAATATATTCCCAAAGGTGAAATAAAAAGTTTGATTTATTATAAATTATTAGTTGCAAGTAAACATGGATTAAATATTTTAGTTGATATTAGTCCAAAGTTAAAAAAAGAGGATTTTATTTTTGCTACGAAAAAAAATACAGAATTAAGTCAACTATTAGGTATTTATTTTGATAATGCAATTGAAGCATCTTTAGTTTCCGAAAAGAAAGAACTATCTTTTGAAGTATATTTAGTAAAAGGCAATTTGACATTTATTATTATGAATACTTATAAAGATAAAATTTCCATTAAAGATATGCAAAAAAAGGGATTTACAACCAAAGGTGCAGAACATGGAAAAGGATTATATTTTGCCAATAAAATTATAAAAAGGAATTCTTGCTTTATCAGCAATAGCGAATTTATCAAAAATTATTATATGCAAAAAATAACAATAAAAAAAGATTAGCAATGTAATCTTTTTAATCCATATCCTTTAGTGCTTTTGGTTCATCTAAAAGCCACCAAGAACATCCCAAACTAGCTGATGCAGTAGCAAGCATAGCAACAGCAGCTAATACTTTAGCCATTCTTCCTTTCATGATTTCACCTCCTTTTAAATCTATTTAAATGCTACAAGCATTTAAACCTTTAAATAATTTCTATAAGATGCCCCATAAAATTTGTATGTAATTGGTAAAATAAGTATTGTCTCTAACATAAGGCCACTTAAAAATAACATAGAAATTGTATTATTATGTAAACATAGGATTATAATAGTATAAAGAATTGCTAAAAAAGTAGCACAAATCTTTCGATAAAGTCTTTTCTTCTTATTGGTAAGAGGTCTTTTTTCTGTGTCTGCAGGTGCATATAAAAGAAAACATAGAACACAAGAAATACTAAGAATAAGCTTAATTGAAAAAGAAATAGGTATTGTTAGGAATAAATAAGGGATTCCAAGTAATAAAATAGTTGAAGAAATTAAACATGTTATAGAATTATTTGCATGAAATCCAAATCCCGGAAATCTTAAGATGTTAAACAAGATTAAGGAACAAATAAATTCTTTCCAAAATCCTAACACAAGAGCAATTAAGTTAATAACAATTAATTTAGTAAATGTAAGGTATAATCCTTCTAAACCATAGGAGAGTTTTTCCTTTTCTTCTTCATTAAGTTCCCCTTTATTATTTTGTATAAAAGAAATGGAACCTTTAAGAAATGCTTCTTTCATTTTCTCACCTCATATTTTCAATATCATTGTAATACAAAAAACGACAAAAAAATCAAAAAGCTTTTAAAGAATAAAATACAAGACGGAATAGTAAAGAAATATTAAAAAAATTGATAAAAGGAACCATTTAAGGAACGAAAACAACAATTTACGGAAAAACTAAAATATTTTCTTTATTTTATGTTAGAATAAAATCACATCGTTTCAGGATAGGTTAAATACATGGTGGTATGATGAATTTTTTTGTGGAGGTGAACCATAATGATCGGAAAAGTTAAATGGTTCAATAATGACAAAGGATATGGCTTTATTGAATACAAAGAAAATGAAGATATCTTTGTTCATTATTCAACAATTAACTTAGCAGGTTATAAGACGTTGGTAGAAGGTCAATATGTAGAGTTTACTTTACTTGAGACCAGTAAGGGTTACCAAGCAGTTGATGTAACCCCAATCAAAGAACCCGTTGCGACGAAGTAATGGGTTCTTTTCTTTATAATTTTATTGCACCCAAAAAGAAAAACTGCTATACTACAAGTAAGGAGAGTGATAAGATGAATATAATTATCCGTGGTGACAAAGTAGAAGTTACCGATGCAATGAAATCTTATATTGAAGAAAAACTTGCAAGACTAGAGAAGTATCTAGAAAATAGTAGTGAGGTAAGAGCAAACGTTGTTGTTCGAGTTCGAGGAAAAAGACAAACCGTTGAAATTACCATACCACTTAAAAACTTTATTGTAAGATCCGAAGAAACTTGGGATGACTTTTATGCAGCTGTTGATAAAGCAATTGATGTTATGGAAAGACAAATAAGAAAAAATAAGACAAGAATGAAAGCCAAAAGAGATAAGACAATGATTGATTTTACAATGGTTGATATAGAAGAGGAAGGAGAACCTGATAAAATTATTAAAAGAAAGACCATTGAAGTAAAACCAATGGATGAAGAAGAAGCAATTTTACAAATGGAGTTAATCGGACATCAATTTTATATGTTTAAAGATAGCGAAACTGGAAAACCTGCTGTTGTTTATAAACGAAAAGATGGTGGGTATGGAATTATTGAATCAGAATAGACCGAAAGGTCTTTTTCTTTTGAAAAAAAGACTTCCTATTCTTCTTATTTTTTGTTACAATATAGCATGAAGGAGATGTTAAAATGGGAATATTTTCAAGATGGTTTGATCATGAATATAAAGAATTAAAAAAATTTGAAAAATTAGCCGATAAAATTATAGAATTGGATGATGTTTATAGTAAATTAAAAGATGAAGAACTACAAAAGAAAACAGAAGAATTTAAAGAACGTTTAAAAAACGGAGAAACTCTAGATGATATTATTGTAGAAGCTTATGCGACTGCAAGAGAAGCAGCTTATCGTGTGATTGGAGAAAAACCTTTTTATGTTCAAGTATTAGGAGCACTTGCCATTCATTATGGTAATATAGCAGAGATGAAAACAGGAGAAGGAAAAACTCTAACTTCTGTTCTTCCTGCTTATTTGAATGCTTTAACAGGAGAAGGAGTTCATATTATTACCGTTAATGAATATCTAGCAGGACGTGATGCCGAATGGATGGGTGGAATTCATCGCTTTTTAGGATTAACCGTTGGTGTTAATACAAGAGATATGACATCAAAGGAAAAGCAAGAAGCGTATCGCTGTGATATTTTATATTCTACAAACAATGAAGTAGGATTTGACTATTTAAGAGATAATATGGTAATAAGAAAAGAAGACCGGGTACAACGTCCTTTAAACTTTGCCATTGTAGATGAAGTGGATTCTGTTTTAATTGATGAAGCAAGAACACCACTTATTATCTCTGGAGGACAGATGAACAGTGCGAATCTTTATCAAGATGCCGATCGTTTTGTCAAAAGTTTAAAAGAAGATGATGGTTACTTATATGATGAGAGTACCAAGAGTGTAACATTAACCGATGAGGGAAGTGAAAAAGCAGAAAAAGCTTTCCATGTTAATAACTTATATGAAATAGAAAATGCTTCTTTGGTTCATTATATTAACCAAGCTTTACGTGCTAATTATTCAATGAAAAAGGATGTAGATTATGTCGTACAAGATGGAGAAATTGTAATTGTTGATCCATTTACAGGACGTCTTATGAAAGGACGTGCTTATAGTGATGGACTTCATCAAGCAATTGAAGCTAAGGAAGGTGTTAAAATTAACCAAGAAACAAAAACCCTTGCAACAATTACGTTCCAAAATTTATTCCGTATGTATAAAAAATTAGCAGGAATGACGGGTACTGCAAAGACAGAAGAAGAAGAATTTCGAAATATTTATAATATGTATGTTATTACCATACCAACCAATAAGCCAGTAATAAGAGAAGATGCAGCTGATTTGGTGTATGCAACAAAAGATGCGAAGTATAAAGCAATTATAAGTGAAATAAAAGAACGTTATCAAAAAGGACAACCAGTCTTGGTTGGTACAATTGCAATTGAAACAAGTGAATTAATCAGTCAATTATTGAAGAAAGAAAAAATACCACACGAAGTATTAAATGCAAAAAACCATGCAAGAGAAGCAGAAATCATATCAAAAATTGGACAACACAAATCAGTAACGATTGCAACCAATATGGCAGGTCGTGGTACCGATATTAAATTATCCGATGAAATAAGAGAACTTGGTGGACTTTGTGTCATTGGAACAGAACGACATGAATCTCGTCGTATTGATAATCAGTTAAGAGGACGTTCTGGTCGTCAAGGTGATCCTGGATTTACCCAATTTTATGTATCTATGGAAGATGATTTAATGATTCGTTTTGGAAGCGAGAGAATCAAAGAGATGATGAAGGGACTTGGTTTTGGAGATCAAGCAATAAGAAGTAAAACCTTTACCAAAGCAATTGGTACGGCCCAAAAAAGAGTAGAGGGAAATAACTTTGATGCTAGAAAACAATTACTAGAATATGATGATGTAATGAACAATCAAAGAGAAATTATGTACACAAGAAGAAATGAAATCTTGGATAGTGATTCTATTCATGAGACAGTATTAAATTCTCTTTATAATCATGTAATGGATCTTGTAAAATCACATACGATGGATCAAGATATGAGTGATACCGATATCAAAGAAATTTGTGAATTTGCCAATGAAAATCTATATCGTAATGATATCAAAGAAGATGAAATCAAAGACTTGGATGAAGAGAATATGATTACATTCTTATATGAGAAGGCAAGAGGTGAATACGAAGAGAAACTTAAGGATGTTCCAAGTGAAATAACAAGTGAGTTTGAAAAAGCTTTATCACTTCAAGTTATTGATAATTATTGGATGGAACAAATTAATATAATGAGTCATTTAAGAGAAGGAATCTATTTAAGAAGTTATGGACAAGAAGATCCCTTACGTGCTTATAGTACAGAAGGATTTGAATTGTTTGATAACATGCTTCAAAAAATAGACCATGATATTACTGTCTTTCTATTAAAGTCAGAAATAAGACAAAACATAGAAAGAAAACAAGTATCAAAACCAACTCATACAAACGATGGAAAAGAAGAGAAGAGTCAACCAAAGAAAAGCAAGAAAATTCCTAGAAATGCCCCTTGCCCATGCGGTAGCGGAAAAAAATACAAAAATTGTTGTGGAAAATAATGATTAAAACCCGTATAAAATAAGAGATTGCGGGTTTTTCTTTGATTACATTTTTTGGTAATTTAACCTCAAAAAAGGTTTTTAGATACGTTTTTATTAGAAATTATAAAGATAATTTTAATATTTATGTAATAATAATTTGCAAATGTGCAGGTCAAAGACATGAAAAATATATCCTAAGTATTTACTTTTAATAAAAATAGTGCTAATATATGACTTAAGTTTTATGAGGGGATGGAGATGATATTATATGGTTAATTATTCTAAAGTATCAGCTAGAGATTGCGAACATTTAGAATGTTTAGCAGAAGCATATAATTTATTTGCTCTTTTTGATACTCCAGCTAATGTTATTTTTGCTAACCAATTTATTAGTAATATTAACAAATTTAAAGATATTTTTACGCAATATTTTTCGCGTGAAAATATCTTTTTTTCATATAATAGGAAAGTCATAGTTAATGTAAAAAAGGTCTAATATAGAACAATTGTATGCAAAAAATGTAGGGCATATAT
>CANQYK010000012.1 GCA_947628065.1 uncultured Bacilli bacterium
AAAAGAAAGGTACTAAGACTTCCAAAAAGAGCACCCAAAAAGATTCTTCTTTTTTTTGGATATGTTTTTTGTTCAATAGAAACAGTTAGTAACAATAGAAAATCAAACATAAAATTTAAGAAAAAAACAACATCCAAATAAACTTTCATTCCCACCACCAGTATTAGTATAAAAAAAAGAAAACGCATCTTTTGTCGTTTTTTCTTTTTCTAAAACATTTCTTAAAAAATTAACATTCACGTTTTGCACTACATTTATTATTGTTATCACAAACATAAATATAACCACAACTATCACTATTTTTTGTATAAGTAATAACATGATTACCACTCATACAACTCTTATTACTTGTAGTATCAATATCATTATTATAATTTGTACATACTGCATTATTGTTAGAAGTGGTACAAACGCTTCCTGTTTTTACTTCCACATTACTATCAACAGTAAAGTTATAATTACTACCTGTACTTACTTCTTCTTGACATACTTGTTTAGAAGTCGTCACTATCTCTTTCTTTGATGTAATATTGATAGAAGATGGTCCTTCTATTCCTTGATCCGATGAGGTAGAACTTTTAAATTCAAATGGATTACTTTGACTTCCATCTCCACTTTGATATAGAACATTTGCCTTTAGATACACAACTGGGTGAACATTATGTGAATCATAAGTACCATTATAATCACCAGTATTAAAAGCATGATATCCACTATTGGTACGTGCAGTAATTGTCCAGCCGCCAAGCCAATTTACTGTATCTCCTCCACTTGTCGCATATCTATAATCAGAAGGATAGATTAATCCGACATATCCTGTCCAACTTGTTTTTCGTGTGTTTGTGCATTTCCCTGCCGTTCTACATGTTTCTTCTCCTCTTTCATACGAATACCATTGATCGGCTGTTCCACTACTTATTTTACTGTATGTACTTGTTCCACCTAAATACCACTTTGCTTCTCCTATTAGTGCTTTAGCTTCGGATGTTAATCCATTACTTGTAAAATCACAACTGGAAGATCCATTATTATATCCTGAAGGGCAATTTCCACGTTGACGATTCCAATAAATACTTCCTTTTCCATTTGATGCTAGAGAATTATTATCATATCCTGGATTCAAAACCATCATTGCTCTAGAATCCGTCCAATCATTACTTCCAAACATGCTTTCTGATGAACCTGTCCCACTTGGTTTATTATCCCACGACATTTTATAATTCATTAAAGAGTTTACTATTTTTATTCTCTTTTCTCTTTTTCCACTTCCATTATCTACTGTCTCAATTCCGATGATTCTCCATCCAGCAACTTCATTATTAAAGGTTACATAATTATTTGGAGCAGTTCCTATATACCTGTAATCTTTTAATTCGCTGCTACTCCATCCACTTTGTTGTGTCCCTGCTGTATGGTTAAATACATACATATTTTTCTTTTGTGCCTCTGTACTTGCTTGATAATCTTGTAAACTTTCAGAATTCGTAACATAATTTAACAAAGTAGTAACAGCATTACCACCGGACGGTATTACTACTTTTGCCAAAGCATAATATGTTATAGAAGAATCTGCTAGTGTTATCGTTGTTCCTGGCTTTGTTCCTGTGGTTGCACTACTACTTGTATTCCATCCGATTAATTCATATCCACTTGATACATTTATCGTTGGAAGTTGTACGGTACAACTTGTATCTTGGGCTTTTCCATTATTGTTATTATAAATTGCTGGTATAATACATTTATCACTTTCTTTTCCAATGGATGCTACTCCTGTTGTTTTTTGATAAGATACACTCTTTGTTACAGCATCTTTTTTTGTTTGTGCATAAAAATTATAATCCCCTGTTGCTGTTAATACTACATTTGCTTGACCGGAAGTATAACTT
Organism: uncultured Bacilli bacterium; assembly: GCA_947628065.1. Lineage (GTDB taxonomy): Bacteria > Bacillota_I > Bacilli_A > RF39 > UBA660 > Onthousia. The sequence continues at coordinate 1,887 of CANQYK010000012.1, forward strand.
TGTGTTCTATTGGTTGCACTATCACTCCATCCTATTAGAGTTTGAGTATTGGCTGGTGCTTCTATTGTTGGAAAGGTTATGGTGGCACTGCAACTTTTATCTTGCTCTTTTCCTCCATTATTATTTCTTACTTCATCTATAGTACACAATGTATATTTCTTAGAATCTGCTGTTACTTTATCTGTTCCATAAGTAAAACTTGTATTGTTATTTCGATAGAAGGTTATACTTCTTGTTACTGCTCCTTTATATGTTTGAGCATAATAAGATAAATCTTCACTTGCTGATAATGTTTGGGAACTTTCTACTGCTAATGGATTGGTATAAGTAGTAGCACCTGTTGTCCATCCTCTTATTGTCTGTGTATAGGATGGAGCTTCAATAGATGGCATCGTTATTTTAGCACTACAACTTTTATCTTGTTCTTTTCCATTATTGTTATTATAGATAGCCGCTATACTACATAATGTATATTTCTTGGAATCTGCTATTACTTTATCTGTTCCATAAGTAAAACTTGTATTGTTATTTCGATAGAAGGTTATACTTCTTATTACTTCTCCTCTTGTTGTTTGAGCATACCATGTGGCATCTCCTGATATTTCTTTTGGACTATTATGAGACCACCCATTAGTATGATTTCCTGCTGCATCACTATATCCTGTAACAGTAGGTGTAATACCTGTTCCAACAATTGTTGGTGATGTTACACTACAAGTTGCTTCTTGCTCTACTCCATTAAAGGTTGCATCTCTTATACAACTTCTTGTAACGGTTTCTGCTACTTGGGCTATATCACTTTCATCGGTTTGACTTTGGGCTCCATTTTTATTGAAGGTTATTGTATGGGTTTTCGCTGGTGCGGTTGTTTGAGCATAGTAAGTTTTATTATGATTTGTTGCACTTACGATTAATTCTTGATTGCTTCCTACTTCTGATGTATGTGTATCTTTTTCTTGGTTATATCCTATAATATCTGGTGTATTGGGATTTGCTGTTATCGTTGGAGTTGTTATATCACAACTTGTAGCTTGTGGTGTTGTATTATAAGATTTTTCAATGGTACATGTTTTTTCTGTTGCATCAATGGTATTCCCATTTTCATTAAAGTTTACTTGATAAGTGACTTCATTTTTATAACTAATCGAATAATAAGTTGGGGCATCTTCCGTTGATAATGTAATATTAGCTCCTACTGCTACTCCTGTCGTTTCTTCTTTGTTTTCATTCCATCCTACTTTGGTATATCCTTCCAATACGGTTATATCTGGTGTTTGTACAATACAGGCTTCCTCTTGTTTTTCATTATTATAAGTCTCATCTATCGTACAACTATCTTTCTCTTTTCCTATTGCTGTTACTCCTAACCCTTGCATACTATAATTTACATTTCTTATAATGGCTTCACTTTTGGTTATTGCATAATAGGTCTTATTATTATTTTCTGCACCTACAACTAATTCTTGATTACTTCCTACTTCTGCTATATGACTTGTCTTATCTTGATGATATCCTACAATAACTTTTGTATTGGCTGGTGCTGTTATTGTTGGGGTCATTACAGTACAAGTTGTAGCCTGTTCTTCTCCATTAAAAGTTGCAGCAAGAGAACAAGCTTTTTCTGTATCATCAATTACATTGTTATTGGCATCAAACTTTACATTATAATCTACTTTTTCTTTCGTGGTTTGGGCATAATAAGTTGTTCCATTGTTTGATTCATTTACTGTTAAAGTTTCCTTACTTCCTACTGTTTTGGTATGATCATCTGATGTTGTACTATATCCTATAATTGTTGGTGTATTTGGATTAATGGATATCGTTGGTGTTTCAATATCACATGATGTTTGTTGTTCTGTTGTATTATACGCAACGGGTAACACACATGTTTTTTCTGTCGCATCAATAACATTCCCATTTCCATCAAAACTTACTTGATAAGTAATTGCATTCTTATAACTAATGGAATAATAAGTTGGTGCAGCATCTTTTGATAATGTTATCTTTGCTCCTACTGCTATTCCTGCTGTATCATCTTTGTTTTCACTCCATCCTACTTTCGTATATCCTTCTAATACCGTAATATCTGGTGCATCTACCATACAACTTGTCTCTTGTATTGCCCCATTATAAACAGCTGGTATCTCACAACTATCACTTTCTTTTCCTATCGCTGTTACTCCTATTCCTTGTTTGGAATAATTAACTTCTCTATTGACTGCATCTTTTCTTGTTATTGCATAATAAGTCTTTCCATTATTATTCTCATTTACTTCTAATTCACTTTTATGATCGACTTCTTTTTCTGTTGCTTGTTGGTTTTGACTAAAACCAATAATCGTTGGTGTATTGGGATTAACGGATATCGTTGGAGTAATAATCGTACAACTTGTCTTTTGACTTTCTCCATTGTAAGCCTCTTCGATACTACAACTCTTCTCTTCCGCATCTATTTGATTATTATTTCCATCAAATTTTACACTATATTCTTGTTCTTCACTTTTGGTTATTGCATAATAGGTCTTTCCATTGTTTGAGGCATCTACTTTTAACTCTTGATTGCTTCCTACTTCTGCTGTTGTTGCAGTTTTCTCTTGATTATAACCTACAACAATAGGTGTTTTATCATTTACTGATATTGTTGGTGTTATAACCGTACAACTAGTTGGTTGTGGAGTATCATTATAAGCTTTTGGTAGACTACAACTTTTCTCTTCTGCATCTATTACATTACCATTTCCATTAAATAATACTTTATATGGTATTTCATTTTTATAACTAATCGCATAATAAGTAACATTATCTTGGAAGGTTATCTTTCCATTTTGTCCTTCTTCACTATCTTTTAAAGTATTCCAACCAACAGCTGTATATTCATCTGATTTCATTGTAATCGTTGGTAGTGTTTTCTCACATACTTCACCTTTTGTCTTTAAGACACAAGAATCTTTTTCTTTCTCTATCTCTTGTACTCCTAATCCTTGTTTTACATATACTGCTTCTACTGTTTTTTCTACTTTTACTCTTATTGTTTGTTTATAACTTCCACTTAAAACATCTATTTCTGTACTTCCTATTCCTACTGCTGTTATTAATCCATCAGGGGATACCTCTGCTATAGAAGAATCTTTACTTTGATAAGATACCTCACCTAATTCTTCTTTGTTGATACTTATTTGTTCTTGTTTCTTTTTACTTAAATCAAGTACGATATTATTGTTATCTACATTAATATCATTTGGTTTTAAGGTATTTTCTACTCTTATCTTTGCTTTAAATACTTGATCGGTTATATCTTCTTGACTATTTATAACCCATATTCTTAAGGTATAATCATTTTGTTGATTCTTTCCAATACTTCCTTCTTCTAATACTCTTTCTGGATTTACTCCTGTATCTGTTAGTGGTTTTGCATCTCCCTTTACTCCATTCTTATCCAAACTATATTTTACATTCTTATCGTTTATTCTTACATCCGATGGATTATCTAGTTCGACATCATCTAAATAAATGGTATAATCTACTGTTTTAGTACTATCATTTTTTAAGGTAAAGTCAAATCCTTGTAGTGACAATCCTTCTTCATCACTTAATGGCTCTCCACTTTCTAGTCCTAGTGTATTACCAGTCTCCTCTAACTTTAACTCTAAGTCCCCTATTCTTAATACTTGGGTTCTCTCTCCAGTTAATTGAAATCTTAAAAGAGCATAAGTAATTCCTATTAAAGCAATTATTAAAAGAAAAGTAGTTATTAAAGTTATTTCTTTTTTCTTTTTCATAATGACACACAAAAAGAATAGAACTAGTCTATCCTATCCTTTCTTCCACGCTTAAAAGAATTTAGGTAACTATCTAAAGCTACCCCCCCCGTAAACTATTTGTAAACATCTAGTATTTGACATGTAAAATCAACTACCTTCCTTTTGTGTAAATTTACTATCTTCTAATATATTTATCTTACAATAATTTGCACCCATTTTCAAGCTCTAAAATATATTTTTTTCTATGTAACTTTTTCATTTAAAATTCTACTCTTTTAACATTCTCTTTTGGCACTACATTTATTATTGTCATCACAAACATAAATATAACCACAACTATCACTATTTTTTGTATAAGTAATAACATTATTACCATTCATACAACTCTTATTACTTGTAGTATCAATATCATTATTATAATCTGTACAAATCATTGTATTATTAGAAGTTGTACAAATACTTCCTGTTTTTACTTCCGCATTACTATCAATATCAAAGTTATAACTACTACCCGTACTTACTTCCTCCTGACATACTTTCGTAGGTGATGTTAGTACTTCTTTTTGTGATGTAATACGAATAGAAGATGGACCTTCTATTCCTTGATCCGATGATGTAGGGCTTTTAAATACAAATGGATTACTTTGACTTCCATCTCCACTTTGATATAAAGTATCTGCTTTTAAGTATACAACTGGATAAACTAAATAACCATATCTAACAGAACGAATAAAGCAATCATGATCACCTTCTGTACATGCTACTTGTACAACTGGTCTTATACCTAAATTACTAGTAATAGCATAAACTGTATAATCACGTTCCATATAAGATGTAATGGTTGCCATATTATCAGTAGCTAGTTTTCCTATCCAACTATTTTTAATCGTAGTAGAATCACATTTTGATGAATAGCAACTATTATTAACACCATTAGCAAAAGTATATAAATAATCAGAAGGATAGATAAGACCAACTTTTCCTACCCAACTTGTACTTTGACTACCATAGGATGCATTTGATCTTTCATAACCATAATAATTTTCTCCTGTACTAGTAGTATCATCTGTTTCACTTGCACCCAAATACCATTTGGTAGAGCCTATTAAATTTTTTGCATCACTTGTTAATCCTTGTGTCCTATAATCACAGTCATATGTTCCGTTTGTTATTGCAGTAGCAAAAGAACTAGAGTTGCTTGCATAACAAGTTCCACTTGTTCTATTCCAGTAGATGCTTCCTCCTGTTTGACCACTGTAACCTTCATTTAATAATTGCATTAATTGTGATTTTGTCCAATCATTACTTCCAATTTTATAAGTTCCAACATCTCTACTATCCCATCTAGGATAAGGATTTAAAGCTGTTTTCTGCATAATTTTAATACGCTGTTCTTTTACACCTTTTTCATTCTCTACTGTCTCGATTCCAATAATCCTCCAGTCTGCCGTTCCTCCATTGAAACTTACATAATTATTTGGATCATCTCCTATATACCGGTAATCTTTTAATTCACTACTACTCCATCCACTTTGTTGAACACCTGCTGTATGAGTAAATACATACATATTTTTCTTTTGTGTGGTTGTACTTGATTGATAATCCTTTAAACTTTCAGAATTGGTATAACTTGATAATAATTTATCAATTGCATTTGGTAATATTATTTTTGCTAAAGCATAATAAGTAGTTGATGCATCTGTTAATGTTAAGTTAGTTCCCGCTGCTACTCCTGTGGTTGCTACATTACTCGTATTCCATCCTATTACTTCATATCCACTTGATACATTTATGGTTGGAGCTTGCACAGTACAGCTTGTTGCTTGAGAATTACCTCCATTGTTATTATAAATTGCTGCTATGGTACAACTATCACTTTCTTTTCCAACTGTACTTACGCCGGTCGTTGTTTTATAGGTCACATTTTTTGTTACTGCTCCTCTTGTTGTCTGAGCATACCATATAGCATCTCCTGATATTTCTTTTGGACTATTATGAGACCATCCACTTGAATGATTTTCTGCTGCATCACTATATCCTGTAACAGTTGGTGTGATATCTGTTCCAACGATGGTTGGTGATGTTACACTACATATTGCAGCTTGAGCTTCTCCATTAAAGGTTGCTTCTCTTGTACAACTTCTTGTAACGGTTTCTGTTGTTTGGGCTACATTACCTTCATCTGTTTGACTTTGGGCCCCATTTTTATTGAATGTTATCGTATGTTTTTTTGCTGGGGCAGTCGTTTGAGCATAGTAAGTTTTCCCATTGATATTTGCATCAACCGATAGTTTTGCATTGCTTCCTACTTGTAACGTATGCGTATCTTTTTCTTGGTTATATCCTATAATATCTGGTGTATTTGAATTCGCTGTTATCGTTGGAGTTGTTATATCACAACTTGTAGCTTGTGGTGTTGTATTATAAGATTTTTCAATGGTACATGTTTTTTCTGTTGTATCAATGGTATTACCATTTTCATTAAAGTTTACTTTATAAGTAACTTCATTTTTATAACTAATGGAATAATAGATTGGAGCATCTTCCGTTGATAATGTAATATTAGCTCCTACTGCTACTCCTGTTGTCTCTTCTTTGTTTTCATTCCATCCTACTTTCGTATATCCTTCTAATACCGTAATATCTGGTGCATCTACGGTACAAAAAGTATCTTGTTTTTCATTATTATAGGTCTCACCTATTGTACAATTATCACTTTCTTTTCCGATTGCTGTTACCCCTAATCCTTGCATACTATAATTTACATTTCTTGTAATGGCTTCACTTTTTGTAATAGCATAATAGGTCTTATTATGATTTTCTGCACTGACGATTAACTCTTGATTACTTCCTACTTCTGCTATATGACTTGCCTTATCCTGGTGATACCCTACAATAACTTGTGTATTGGCTGGTGCTGTTATTGTTGGGGTCATTACAGTACAAGTTGTTTCCTGTTCTACTCCATTAAAAGTTGCAGCAAGAGAACAACTTTTTTCTGTATCATCAATTATATTATTATTGGCATCAAACTTTACAGTATAATCTACTTTTTCTTTCGTTGTTTGAGCATAGTAAGTTGTTCCATTGTTTGTTTCATTTATTGTTAAAGATTCCTTACTTCCTACTGTTTTGGTATGATCATCTGTTTTTGTACTATATCCGATAATCGTTGGTGTATTTGGATTAATGGATATCGTTGGTGTTTCAATATTACATGATGTTTGTTGTTCTGTTGTATTATAAGCAGCAGGCAAAACACAAGTTTTCTCTGTTGCATCAATAACATTACCATTTTCATTAAAACTTACTTGATAAGTAATAGCATTCTTATAACTAATGGAATAATACGTTGGTGCTTCTTCTTTTGATAAAGTAATCTTTGCACCTACTGCTATTCCACTTTCTGCTTGTTTATTTTCACTCCATCCTACTTTCGTATATCCTTCTAATACCGTAATATCTGGTGCATCTACAGTACAAGAAGTATCTTGTTCTTCTCCATTATATGTTTCATTTATAGTACAACTATCGCTCTCTTTTCCGATTGCTGTTACTCCTGTTCCTTGCATACTATAATTTACATTATATTCTTTTTCTTCACTTTTGGTTTGAGCATAATAAGTGGTTCCATTATTCGATGCATCAACGGTTAAAGATTCCTCACTTCCTACTATTTTTGTATGGTCTTCTGTTTTGGTACTATATCCAATAATCATTGGGGTATTTGGATTTTCTTCTATTGTTGGAGTGGTTACTTCACAACTTGTCTTCTGACTTTCTCCATTATATGCTTTTTCTATAATACAACTCTTCTCTTCTTCACTTATTGTGTTTCCGTTTTTATTAAAGAATACTTTATAACTTATTTCATCTTTATAACTGATAGTATAGTATTCTACATTATCTTTAAAGGATATCGTACCTGTCGCTCCTTCTTTGGCTGTCTTTTCCATACTCCATCCTAATGAGGTATATCCTGTATCTACTACTATATTTGGTAATTCCTTACTACAACTATCTTCTTCTTTCTCTAATACACAAGTATCACTTTCTTTATCAATGGATAATACACCACTTCCTTGTTTGGTATACGTTGCTGTTACTGTCTTTACTACTTTTACTGTTACTTTCTTTGATACCGTTCCATTTTGTACGGTTACTTCTGTTTCTCCTAAAGATTTTGCTGTGATATTACCATCTTCTGATACATCAATAATATCACTTCCTTTTTGATAACTTACATTTTCTAATTCCTTGTTTAATTTTATTTGTTCCTCTTTTTTCTCATTCAAATCAAGAGTAATACTATTATTTTCTACTTCAAACTCATCTTCTACTTTATAATTTCCTTCTCTTCCATATGCATTTACTCTTAATTTATAAGTCTCTACCTTTTCATGATTTACTTCATAATCTTCTGCTATCCACATTCTTAATCGATAATTGGTTATTCCTGTTTCTGTTATTACTCCATTTTTTAATAAATATTCTCCATCTATCGCTCCACTGGCATCATCTTTGGTTAAAGATAACTCTGATATCTTTTTAGCAGGATCCGTTAAACTACTTACTCCATTTAACTCTGCCTTGGTATCCTCATTACTTGTTAACCATACTTTTACTGCACTATCAGGTAAGGTTGTTCCTTCTACTTTACTTCCTGTTATGGCATAGTTAATAGAATTACCTCCTGTTATATTAGCTGATATAGTAAAATCAAATACATTATTATTTCCTGTTAAATTTTTTCCTGTCTCATCTTTCATTGGTAGGGCATCTACTAGGGTAATTCCATTTTCTTTTTCGGTATAGTTCATCATTATTTTACTTGTTGTTATACTATTTACTGTTTGTCCTGTTTTACTATAATTAAACGCTGCATAACTGATTCCTAATACCCCTATTATTAATAGAATTACTCCTATTATTGATATTGCCGCTTTTTTTCTATCGTTCATAGACTCACCTTCTACTTTATATTTTTATTTTAGTGAAATATGGATCTTTTGTCAATTATTTGATGTTATGAAATGAAAAGAAAAAGAGCTTTCACACTCTTAATCTCTTACAATCCAAAAAGTTGGCATATCTCTTAATCCTTGTGTTCCTGCTGCGACAGGATGATTAATAATTTTATTATCAATTACAAGTTCACTTGAACTACCACCATCCATATTAGCAGCATTAACAGCTCCATAATTCTCCATAATTTCTGTTAAATCACCCATATCGGCACCAATACTTGATGCAAGGCGTCCATTGATAACTAAGAATAATACAATACCATCTGCTCTTTGTCCAATGGCTGTTCTTGGGGCAATTCCCCAACCACCATTACCTTTTACAAAAGAACTTTTTCCATTTACAATTAAGAAAGGACCAAATTCAATCGCATCTCTTATTCCCATAGCAATGGCTTCTTCCTTACTCATTTTACCAAGTACTAGTTTATTATCTTTCGTAAAACCTACAAAACCACCTGCCATATTGGCATCATCAAAATCACTTACTATTTTTCCATTTTGAATAACCGTACCATGAGGAAGCGCTCCATTGCTATTCCAATCTGGATCATAAAATCCTCCTGCATTCATTGCAATTCTAGCGTTTTCTCTTTTTGCAATCGTAGTAATGGCTTCTCCTTTTTTCCCTAAATACTTTGTTGTTGCAATCGATACTTTCGATGGATCATAGATTGCTACTAAATAACCTTGATATCCAACACCACTTACTTCTATAAGTTTAAAAAGAGAATTATTTGGATCTCTTTCTAAGATCTGTTTTTCATATTCATTCTTATAAATGGTCTGATTGTTTTTCTTTGTATTAATTTTAACCAAATCAGGATTTGTTGTATCCTCTACTTCCACAATACTATTTTTAGATAGTACTTCTTCTATCACATAATCATTATAAAACCAAGTTGCTAAATACTGATGCGTCATAGTAGTCATTGCAGATGTAATCCAAAAATCTCGAAACAGAGAAATTGGTCCATAAAAAAGGAACAAAACAAAACTACAACCACCAATAATCATACTTAGAAAAATAACAAGAATTTTATTTTTTCTTTTTTTTGGTTTTAACTGTTTCTGCAATTCTTCCCTTAACTCTGGCATAATCATTGTCTCTTCTAAATCATTTCTCATTTTGGTTTTTCTCACCATCTTTCCCACGATACGTATGATCCCCATCAACATCAATATAATCTTTTTTCTCTTCTAGTTTTACAAGTGGTACCTCTGTTGTATTTCCAGTATCTTTCAAATATGCATTATAAGATGTAATATTTTTATTATAACTTTCAACATCCGCTACATAAGTATTAATGGCTTCTTCATACCCCAAGAGAAAAGCTTCACATTTATTATTTACGGATACATCAGGATATAAAACATCCATACACTTATTCTTTAAGTTTTTATAATCACTATCCAATAAGGTAATCGTATTATCATAAGCCTGAAATAATTCTTTATTTGTTGCATCCTTTTCCTTTAACGTTGCATAAAACATATCTTGCATTGCCTCTTTATACAAAGCCTCTCTTGCACTATTATAACTTGTTATATGTTCTTTAAACGTAGTATACCCATTTTCTACTTCCTTCATACGAGCACGCATTTCATTTTGTTCATTTTTATAAGCAATCACCAAATATAAAATTACAAAAAGAACAAACACTAGAAAAACAATACCAATAATAAGAACTCTTTTTTTCTTTTTTTCCATATTACCAACCTAAAATTCCTTTCTTCTCTTTCTCTTTTTCTTCCTCAATAAAAGAATTAAAATGATTAATAAAATTACAATAGCTATTGTAAGACCTACAATAATATACTTTTGTACTTGTAAATCCTTTTGGTATACTTTTAATAAATCGGTATTATAACGTTGTAATGTTTTCTCTACAGTATCATATAAATAGAGTGATTTTTTCCCTGTCTCAACATTCTCACCATAAACAAGAAAGAAAGCATCTTTTTTGTTTTGTTTGTAAACAGTATAAGTTTTATCATTTACTTTTTCTTTTGTCTTTTTATAAACGGTTGGAATCTTTCTTTTATCCTCAATTAAATGAATCGCAAGATTACCACTGGTTAATTCATAGTATGGAGTAAATTTCTTATTTTTATAAATATAGAAGGAAATATTACCCTTTTTATCTTTTAGGGCAACAAGGGTTAAATCAATTGTTTTGTTTTCGTATGCTAAAACCTCTTCCTCCCCTAATTTTATTTTTGTCTCTTCAAAGTATTTGGGAAGCATATCTTTTAATTCATCACTTTTACGAACTACCGTATATTCTTTTCCATTTATTTTTTCTTTGATGGGATTTAACTCTTTTACAGTAACGGTTAAATGATATGTTTTACTACTCCCATTCTCAGCAGTTACGACAATATCAAAGGCATTGCTTCCTTCATGAACTTCCTTTTCTCCTGTTCCACTAATACTTGCCTTACCATCTTCTTTATCTGCTACTATATTAATCTTGGTAACATCGTTTTCTACTTCCAAACTATAATCAAGCGTATCTTTTGAAAAAGCAGGTGTTATTTCATATCCATCGACCGATAGACTTGATAAGTTATTATTTTTACTATAACTATCTAATATTTCTTGTTGCGTCACACAGTGAATCGTTGTACTTCCTTTTGGAGAAGATTGAATAGTTTCATCCAAAGAAGAAAAATCACTACTAGCAATGGAAACAGTCGCATCTCCAGATGCTTTTACCCGAAAAGAATAAGAATAACTTTTTCTAGTCGCTCCTCCTCCTTGTGTATAATCAACAACATGCGTACTTCCATTTGTTAACTGTAACTTAGAACTATCATATCCGACATTAAACTCCCAAGCACCAAGCCCAGAGGGTTCCGATACTGTAATCGTTACATTAACAGTTCCTCCAACCACTGCTTGCTTACTACTAGGAGAGATGGAAATGGTTGCGGCATTTACCTTAAAGGGAACACAAAAAAAGAGGAAAAGAATACTTAGTAGAATAAATTTTTTTGCTCTCATCTTCATCACTCCTTATTGTTCAATTTTACTATATCCTAATAATTGTTTTTGAACTCTTAATAAATCAATAACCGTAATCAAACCATCTTTATTAGTATCACTCGCAACCATTTCAGCATCGGTTAAGTTTGACATTCCAAGTAGATATTTTTGAACTCTTAATAAATCAAGAACACTTGTCTTTCCATCCCCATTGTTATCGCCATAAATAATAGCCGTATAGGTTGTACTATTCTTTCCATTTGATATCGTTATTCTATCTCCTGTTCCAATGGTACTACTAGCATTGTTTCCATATTTATCTTTAAAACTTGTAACCGTTAAATTACCATTTGTTGCTTGTAGTCTTCCTTTTAGGGTATCAATCGTTGTACCAACCTCAATGTTTGATAAATATTCATTGTTTAAGCGATATCCACTTGCAACCACTCCATTTGCAAGATCCATATTAGGAACCTCACTTGGTGCTTGTCCACCTTTATCCGGTACAATAACACTACTTGTGTTTGGCATATTATAAAACGTTGGAATTAAAAATTCATATTTTCCATTTAATAGTCCACTATCCCGGTATCCTTTATACATCGACAAAGCTTCACTCGCATGGGCTTTTACATTTGCCATATATTGATGCGTATAAGTGGAATGAAGAGCACCTGGTGCGACATTGAATTTTTGAAAATATAGGGTATGTTGATTGGCACTGATATATCCACTATTGATATATTCTGCACCTCCAACAATGGCTTTTTCTTTCGTATTCCATGGTCTTTGATAACCAGATACACTATTATCAAAACCTCCCATACCCCAAATAAGACCTCGAATAACAGGACTTTGATAACTTCCATAAGCTCCAATATTATAGAAATTATAGTATCCAGAATACATTTTTCCAGTACCACAATTATTCTTCGCTGTCCAACTATTGCGATCTGCATAATTACGCATACAATTATTATCAACAGCAAAAGTAAAGCTTGCACCATCCGTTCCAGTACCACCATTTACACCTTTTTCTTGTCTTACACGACTAGCAAGGTATACGGGACTAACACTCGTAGTAGATGCTGCTTTCATAAAATAATTTAAGTATTCATCGGTATTTAAGAAAGTTCCTGCCGTAACGCCTTTTACTGTATTTTTATTTTCGGTTTCCTTGTTATATTTTAAGTTTAAAAACATAAATGCATATTCTTCTGATAAAAAGTTTCTAGCATCCATATAGTAAGAAACAGTAGAATCAGATGCTACATACCATCCACTTTCATTAACCGATGGAATATCTCTACCATAATCATCTTTTTTACGAAGACTCGAATCACTTCCATTTACCAAAGACATCTCACCAATATTCTCATTTCGAATTGCTTCATTAAAGTCAAGACCAGTATTAACTCTTGTAAAGACCCAATTGGGATGTTTTTCATGTAAGTTCTTTAAATAAGGTAAAAAGCTTTGATCAAACCCTTTTTGTAACATCTCTTTCTCAAAGGAACCATTCAAATCTATTTCTGTCTCTACTAAAATTTGTTGATCCGAAGAACAAATAAACCCTTCTTTCCCTTGATATGATACTTTATACCAACTATTTTGACAACCATTTCCACTTCCATAATTTTTATCCAGTACCTCTACTTTACTTCCTTTTGGTAAAACACCTTCATCACCTACAGAAGAAATCAGTTTTCCACCTATTTTTTCACGAAAACTTTTCGCACTATTTAATACAATATATTCCTTCGCATACACTGGAAAGGCATAGCAAAGAAAGAACAAAGAAAGAACGATAATACTTATTTTTTTCTTCATACCTTTCACCTACTTCCTATTCTTTGTATCAATTATAACATATATTTTGACAAACTTCTTCTTTTTTTTCTCTTTTTCTTCTTTCTTGACATAAAAACAAAAAAATACCTACTTTCATAGATATTTTTTAAAAGAGAAATAGTTTTACTAATATTAGATGAAAGAAGAGGTTTCCTCTTTTTTATTTCTTTACATAATTTGACATTTTTTATACTTTATCCCCATATTCCCATCTTATATTTTATAAACATTACTAGATTGCTCCTCTTTATTTTCCACTTCCATTTTGGAAGAAATAAAAAGTATCTGAAACGATTCCAAGGCTTCTTATAAAAAGAATAAATATCTTGATGTTTTATAGTAGCCTTGCAAATACCATTTTCATCTTTATATTTATTATATACTGTATAGCAAGGACCATTTTTTATATGTGTTTCTTCACTTAACTCAAACTCCTCACAAGCAATTCTTTTTTTTAAAACCGAATCAATAATTTCTTTCTTCTCGCTTGAAACTTTTATTTCTCTTCCTATAGGATATACCATTCCTATCCAAAAAAAATCATAAACGAATGGTAGAAAAGGACCATCTTTCCATGTTCTAAATTCTTGTTGAAATAAAGGTTTTCCATCAAACTTTAACATATATTCAATATTTATAAAATAAAGTAACATGTTTAACTTAGAATTTGAAATGATACATTGATGATCATTACAATATTTAATAATATAAAAAGATATTTGGATTTCTTCCTTATCTTCATGCTTTCTCATTTTAGAAAAGAGATTATCAAAATTCAATCTACTCACTCCTTTTTTAATATATTCAAGTTTAGTAGCTATTATATAATACTCTTCTTTCTTTTGCAAGAATAAGTTATTTTAACATCTTTTTATATTCTTCTATTCGCTTATTTTGTTCTTCTTTCATCTTTCCATCACTAAAATTAACATTCGAATAGGTCAAGCCATTCGCATTACAGAACAAAGAAAATAATTCATTTTGACTTGTTTTCTTTCCTTTTTCATAAAGAATGTTAACCTTTACTGTTTCCTTATTCTTATTTTTATAAATATCTAAATTCTTATCAAGTGCTTCCATTGCATCTACTTTTATCTTATAAAGTTCCACTACTGTTTTCTCATCCTCTTTGGAAGTATCAAGTTTTTTCTCATCAATCTTAGTATTAATCAATCGACTTAAGTCTGAAGAATAAAGTCCATAATAAATAGATGTAATCGTATAAGTATACGTATTCTTTTTCTTCTTCCTTTCTACATCATAGTGAAATCTTCTTTTAAATTCACTTCTTAAATTTTGAACGTATTTTTTTTGTCTTTTTTGATAGTCCTTTAAATTATACTTTTTAATAAGCTCTTGGTCAATCGCTACCGCAACATAAGCATCTTTTCCCATTACATACATTGTATTTACAACAGGACTACCCAAATCTTTTTCTAATTTTTCAACAGTTACCTTTCTATTTAATACATCATGTTTTATCACACCTGTTACGTCCTTATCTTTCAATAAAAAAAGGACAAAACATATGACAAGTAAGAAAACACTAATGATTACTATTTTTTGATTTTTTTCTATTTTCATTTTCACACTTCCTATCTTCTACTTTTATAGTAACAAAAAAATAGAAAACATTCAAGATACTTTTTTTCTATCTACAGTTTACAATCATTTTGAATTTAATACTATGTTTGGTTGAAAAGATAGAAAAAATTCGTTATAATGAGATAGGAAAGATGGAGGTTTTTATGAACAAAAAACAAAAAACAAAAAAAAGTAAATTATTGATATTGTTAGAAATTTTTATGATTTTAGCTAGTATTTTTGCAATCTACGAAATCTTTTTACTAGGACCAATAGAAAAAGTACTACGATATATTATAATTGGTATTTTTCTTATCATTGATATTATTTTTATCTTTCGAATTCGAAAGAAACAAAAAACAAAAGAAAAGAAAAAATTACTTGTCTTCTTTCTTATTCTATATATTATATTAAACATTGCTATTGGTATTTTAATTACTTATATCTATGGCAAGATTGATAATATTAATAAAGAATATGTCACTTACTCTAGTAGTTTGGTTACAATGAAAGAAAGTGGTATGAAAAAATTAAGTGATATCAAAGAGATTACAATTGGTATTATTAATGATAAAACATCACCAGATGGCTATATTATTCCAATGGAAATAATCAAAGAGAAAAATTTAAAAGATGAAAATACCATTAAAAAATACGATGATTATAATAGTATGTTAAGTGACTTATATAGTGGTGAGATTGGTGCGATATTTATCAATAGTGATTATAGAAACCTTTATTCAACGACAGAAGCCTATAGTAATATTGATAAAGAAACAAATATTGTTTATAGCAAAGAGAAAAAAATATTAAAAGCAAATACCAGTAAAAGAGAAACCGCATCCGCTGGAAAAAGCATCAAAGATCCATTTACCATTCTTCTAATGGGAGTAGACTCTACCGATGAAGGACTTGATAAAAATACCGTTGCGAACGGTGACTCGTTAATTCTTATTACCTTTAACCCTCATACATTAAATGCAACAATGATAAGTATTCCTCGTGATAGTTATGTTCCAATTGCTTGTTGGAGTGGAAAACCAGAAAATAAAATTACCCATGCAGCAGCCTATGGAACAGACTGTATGATGAGTACCATTGAAGAATATTTTGATATCACGATTGATTATTATGCCAAAATTAATTTCCGTGGTCTTGTTTCCTTAGTTGATACCTTAGGAGGAATTGATGTAGAAGTACCACAAGATCTATGTACCGATAATTCCAATCGTGAAAAACAAGTATGTATAAAACAAGGATTCCAACATTTAAACGGTGAAGAAGCCCTTGTTCTTGCAAGAAATAGAAAACAATTATTAAATGGAGACTTAGATCGTGGATTAAACCAACAAATTGTCATTCAAGGTCTTGTTAACAAAGTAAAAGATATGAAAAGTATCAAAGATGTAAACAGTGTGCTAAATACCATTTCTAACAACTTAGATACCAACTTTACAACCGAACAAATTTTATCTTTCTATGATATTGCCAAAGACATTATGGCAAACTCACTTCAAAAAGATGATGCCGATCTCATTAACATTGAACAATTATTCCTTGATGGTACAGGACAAATGATCTATGATGAGCGAAGTAGAATGGTATTATGGGACTATGTTCCAAATCCACAAAGCCAAGAAGATATTATCAACGCTATGAAAGTAAACTTAGAAAAAGAAGAACCAGAATTAATCAAAGAATTCTCCTTCTCAATCAATGCCCCATATGAAAAAACAATTGTTGGTACTGGACCTTATACTTCAGGATATGA
The DNA here is from genome assembly GCA_947628065.1 of uncultured Bacilli bacterium. Lineage (GTDB taxonomy): Bacteria > Bacillota_I > Bacilli_A > RF39 > UBA660 > Onthousia. Next base: position 18,867 of record CANQYK010000012.1, read on the forward strand.
CTACAGTTTAGTTCCAAACTTTGTAGGTTATAGCAAAGCTCAAGCAGAAGCTATGGCAAATAAAGCCGGTGTTAGAGTTAGCTTTTCGGGTAGTGGTGGTTACGTTACAAGTCAAAGTTTCCCAGCGAATAAGAGAACCGATTTGGTAAAAGGTACGATTGTTTTAACCCTATCTGGAGGATTGAATAGTAGTACTTCAAACAATAGTAGTAGTAATAGTAATAGTAATAGTAATAGTAATAGTAATAGTAATAGTACAAGCAATAAAAATAGTGGTAACAGTAGTAATAATAATGGTAGTAGCAGTGGTAGTTCTAGTGGTAGTAGTACAACAACACCAAAAGAAGAAAGTACCAAAGAAACCGAAAAGAAAGAAGTACCAGTTGAAACGGAAGATGAAAAAGATAACAAAAAGGATACCAATACGGATACTCCAAACGAAAAATAGATTTCATTTGAAATCTATTTTTTAAATTCCCCTTCTCTTATCTAAAGAATGATATAAAAAGATAAAAAGAAAATTAATGATACCTTTCGCAAGTAAAATTGAACAATTAAATTCCCTCAAAAGAAGAAAGAGAGAAAATTCTAAGAAATAGCAATAAAAGATAACAATAAGAGCTTGATATACTTTTCTATTTTTGAATAGATACGATAAGAAAACCGAAAGAACATAACAAAGTGTTAAATTAAGATAAGGATTTAATATCTTATTAAGAAATAAAAAACAAAAGAAGTTAAGAAAAAGTACTAATATCATTTTACGATCGCGATGATACCAACTAGTATGATCCTCTTTTTCAATATAATCAGTAATTATTTTTTGAAAGTTTTGTTTGTTCGAAACATATTTTTTTGGTTTGAATTGCTTACTTTTCTTTAATACTTGATGCAAAGAAGAAACATCATCAATTCCTAAAATATAACCTTGTTCTGTAAATTCCTTTACAATTTGTTCTTGATGATCATTGGTATGTTCCTTATATTTTTTAAGTCTTGGAACAGCAATTACTTTCTTACCAGCTTCCAAAGCTGTTAAAATACTACCTACCCCACCATGTGTTATCACAAGACTTGCCTTTTTGATATAATCTTCAAATTCATCTTTTGAAATACTATCAAAAATTTCCATTTTATCGCTTTTATATTTGGTATAACCTGCTTGTACAATGACTTTTTCTTGGATCGTACCATTTTCAATTTCCTTTTCTACTTCTTTTAACAATCTTTGAAAACTTTTATCTTGTGTTCCAAGGGTTACAAAAATCATTAGTAAATCCACCCCCCTAATGTTGCTTTCGGATAAAGTTTTAACATTGGGCGCCACTGTACTAAGAAAAGATTCGCAATTTTAAAACGATAGAAAAGACTCCCTGTAATGGTTTTTGTATTAATATTAGCAAATGTTTCAATATAAATAATTTTACTACCAAAAATCCGACCCAAACAACACATAGGCCCTGCTGTATGAGCACCCGTTGTAACAATATAATCTGGATGATATTTTAAATAATAACACAAACTAAGAAAACAGTTCAAAAAAAGTTTAAAAGGATAACTTAACTTATGATCTTTCGTTCCATAGATTAAAAAAGAAACATTTTTATATTTTTCTTTTAATTTTCGATTAATTTTTGTATTTTCTGTTATAAGAGAATACTCATAACTTGAAAACAATTCTTCTAGTTGTAATAACTCACTTAAATGACCCCCTGTACTAGAAATAAACATAACACTTTTCATTCTTGTCCCTTCTTTTCTATTACTTTGATCCAGGCTTCTAATACTTTATCTTTGCTATATAATTTTATCTTTTTCCGTCCCATAGCACCCAGTTCTTTTCTTCTTTTTTCATCTTTAATTAAATCAAAAATCTTCTTCTCCATAATATCTTTGTTTCGATTTCGAATCAAATAACCATCCCGACCCGATGTAATAATCTCTCTTGCCCCTTCTGCACTATCAAAAGCAAGACAAGGAAGACCATTACTCATTGCTTCAAGCAAAACAATTCCAAAACTTTCTGTAAAACTAGTCATAACATAAATAGATGACCTTTGCATCAAATCATTAATATACGTACTATTTTGAAAACCATGTAACGTTACAAAATCTTTTAATTTATTTTCTTTTATATATGCCTTTAAGGCTTCTTTTTCTTTTCCATCCCCTACAATATCAAGATGCCAATCAGGATATTTCTTTCTTACTTCATTATAAATTTTTAACAAATCCAAATAACCTTTTTCCGGAGAAAGTCTTCCTACACTAATAATTCTTTTCTCTGTTAAAGAACTTTTCTTTTTTGGTATTTTATCAAGCGTATTGGGAATATAAACACATTTTACTGGATAATCATACAAACGTCTTCGATAAAAACGTTCCAATTCTTTTGATACCAAAACAAAATAATCAAGTTTCTTAGCACTTCTTACTACATCCGTCGCATATCGCATATTATTATGATAGTGATTGTGTTCCCAACCAATTTTTAAAGCAGAATCTTTTCCATAAACACCTAATAATTCATTTAAAAAAGTTCGAGTCGATATCAAAACATCCGCATCGCTTTTTAAAATTGCCTTCTTCATTACTCTTTTTCTTTTGGAATACATAGATAATCCACCAAAAGCATCACGAAAGAAAGAGATCAATTTTAATTTAGAAAAATAATTCTGCCACAATTTATGAAACAATTTCAAAAAATGAAAATGTTTTAATAATAACTTATATTCTTCTACTCGAAGTGGTAAATCAGTATCTAGTAAATAGGTTATTTTCACCTTTTCATTTAATTCAAAAGCAAGCGCATCATAGAGTTTATAAATAGAAATAATTTCTACTTCATAGTTTTTTTTGGTTGCTAAAAGATTGGCAAGCGTTACAATTGACTTTTCAATCCCTCCATATCCCATATGAAGCGCTAAAATAGATATTTTCATAACTTCCTCCTTTCTTTCACTATAATTAGTATATACGATAATAAAAAAAAGGAAAAGAGGAAAAATACAATTCGACAGAAAAAATGTTAACTTTTTTGCCTTTGGAAAAGAAAAAAAGATGATACTACATCATATCATCTTCCATTTCATAACCAGTAGTAAGCATTTTATATTTTAAGTCCTCTAATTTTTCTGGATTTTTCTTAAAATAATAGTACATAGCACCAGCCATACCCATCATAATACCTACTACCATCATCGTTTTTTTCATAATTGCCTCCTGTTTTTTATTATAAACAAAAGAAGTTAAAGTATACCATTTTTTAAATAAATTGCAAGCGATGTTTTTCTTTTTTGTTCGACATTGTTTTGAATCGCAATTTCAAGTGCTTTTTGATTTCCAACAAAAATTAAATGCTTCTTACAACGGGTAACGGCAGTATAAATAAGCTTTCGGTAAAGCATCTTTCTATAATCTAAGCTAAGAGGAATTAAAACCGTATCAAACTCGCTTCCTTGACTTTTATGAATCGAAATAGCATAAGCCAAAGAAAACTTAGAAAACATCGCTGGACTATATTTTACTAAATTGTCATCAAAGTCAATATAAATCTCTTTCCCGTTTGCTACCTTTACTTTTTGGATCACTCCAATATCACCATTAAAAACAAAGGAATCTGGCATATTAGACAGTTGTATTACTTTATCATGTTCTCTATATACTACATCACCATAAGAGATCCCTTTTTCAAAAATCTCTTTTCCATTCCATAATTCTTGTAAATGAAGATTAATGTTATCAATTCCATTTTTGGTTTTGTACATAGGCGCTAAAACCTGTAAATCAAAAGCATTATACTTCTTCCCTATCTTTTCTATTGTCTTTATAATATCCATCTCACTACAAGGAAGAAACAAAATATCATCACTTTCTTGTAAGAGATGGGAATCAAAAATACCTTTTCTAATATTATGAGCCAAAGAAACAATTTTGGATCCTTCTTTTTGTCGGTAAATCATATTAAGAGAAAGTACTTTTAACTCCTTACTTTCAATCATATCCTTTAATACCTCACCAGGTCCAACGGATGGTAATTGATCCATATCACCAACAAAAATAATTTTGGTATTGCTACTTAAGCCTTTTAATAAATTGGATAAAAGCAAAACATCAAGCATACTTGCTTCATCAATAATTACAAATTCTGCTTTGCTTTTATTGTATTCATTGATTTGAAACCGATCATTTTCTTTGTTCCATTTTAAGAACCGATGAATGGTAGATGCCTTAAACTCTGCTGCTTCACTCATCCGCTTACTTGCTCTTCCGGTAGGAGCAAGAAGAGCAAGAGATTCTTCTTTTGGTTTAAAGAGTGCTTGATAAGCATCAATAATTCCTTTGATAATGGTTGTTTTTCCCGTTCCAGGTCCTCCTGTAATAACCATTACCTTAGAAGATAAGGCATCATAAATGGCTTGTTTTTGTTCCTTATTATAAAAGATTTTATTTTTCTTTTCAATCTCTTTGATGGTAACATCAAACTTCTTTAACTCTTCTTGTTTTTCATGCGCAAGAAAACGAAGACGCTTTGCTATAAAGATTTCTGCATCATAATACTCTTTTAAATAATAACGATCCTCCCTTATTACAATACGAGCATCTTCCTTTAATGTTTGAAATGCCCTATCTACCTTCTCTTCTTCAACCGTACAATTTAGAACACGGTAAAAATAATAGGAAATATCTTCTTTTTCTAAATAGGTATGTCCATACGTTGTACAAAGCGTTCGCATGATATAGATAATAGCAGAACGAATGCGTTTAACACTATTTTTTTCTTCCCTCTTTTGAAGGGCAAGGTGATCAATCAATTGGTAGGAGATATCGGATATATCATAGAAAATTTGATAAATATCCTCATCAATTACCTTCTTTGCATCATCTTTGTAATAATGATAGATCTTCATAGCATCCCTTGTTGAAAAACCAAAATTAGTAAGTTTTAGGATGGTTTCATAACTTCCTTGATAAGACGTTAAGGTCTCATGTAAAATCTCGACTTGTTTTTCTTTGATTCCTGGTACTAATAATAAATCACTTGGGCGATGTAAAATAACATCAAAAGTTTTCTCATGAAAAAGAGAAACCAATTTTTCGGCTGTCTTTTTCCCAATTCCTTTAAACATATCACTTGCTAAAATCTCTAACATTCCATCTTTTTCCGTTGGTAAGATACGTTCAAACTGTTGTACTTCAAACTGTTCTCCATACTTTTGATGGGATACTACTCTACCTTGAAAAATATAGGTATCAATCTCATTCAAATCCGGTAAGATGCCAATAAACGTTATCGTTTTGTTTTGATAACTTTCAAGTTCCTTACAAGCTTCTTTTACCTTTAACAAACCAACCATATAACCATTACTACTATTTCGAAAAATTGTTTTTTTAAAGTTTCCTTTTATGGTATACAAACTTCCACCTCCGATCCAATACTATACGATCCATGAAACGATAGAAGCTTTACTCTCACAAAGGTATTTCTCTCATACGATCCTTTGATCTTAACTTTCATAAACTCTTCCGTATGACCAATACTATATCCATCTTTTTCTTCTTCTATTAAGACCTCTACTTCCTTAGAAAGAAAGCAAGAAGCATAGGATTCTTCTAGTTCTTTTGATTTTAAAAGCAACCTTCTAGCGCGCTCTTTCTTTGTGTTTCCATCAATATCCTTCATTTTGCTTGCTTTGGTACCTTCCCTTTTGGAATAAGGAAAAACATGAATTTTGGCAAACGCAAAACGAGATACGGTCTTAAGCGTCTCTTCAAAGTCCAAATCTGTCTCTTCTGGAAATCCTACAATAACATCCGTTGTAATTGCAATATCAGGACGAATTTCTCTTATTTTTTTTAATTTTTCTTCAAAATACGCTAAATCATACTTACGACCCATCAACTTCAAAACATGATCGCTTCCTGCTTGAAGAGGAATGTGTAAATGGGATACAATAACCTTATTTTCTTTAATAATATCCAAAACCTCATCGGTTAATTCGGTTATTTCAATACTTGATATTCGAAGTCTTTTTAACCCTTTTATGGTAAGCAATTGTTTTAAAAGCGTTGCAAAATTCGTATTGATATCAACACCATAGTTTCCCGTATGAATTCCTGTTAATACGATTTCTTGATACCCTTTTTTGGTTAAGGCAGTTACTTCTTCTACTACTTTGTTAAGACTCTTACTACGACACTTTCCTCTTACATAAGGAATAATACAGTAACTACAAAAGTTTTCACATCCATCTTGTATTTTAACAAAAGCACGACATCTTCCTTCAAAGTTTGTTAAAAACATATTATCAAAGGTACTTTTTTCTTCTCTTTTTTGAATCGGACTTTTCTTTACCATCCATTCATCTAGTATGGAAACAAGTTCACTTTTTCTTCCATTTCCAATACAAATATCAATAGCAGAATCAAAATAATTAGGATTTGCTTCAATAAAACAACCAACCGCAACAACACAAGCATCCTTATTCTTTCTTCGTGCTCGATGAATCATCTTTCTACTTTTTACATCAGATGTATTGGTTACGGTACAAGTATTGATAATATAGACATCACAAACATCATCAAAAGACGAAATGGTATAACCATGTCGTTTTAATTCTTGGATAAAATATTCACTTTCATAAGTATTTACTTTACAACCTAAACTACAAATACCAACTTTCATCGCGTCCTCCAAAAAAAGGAAGGATTACTTCCTTAATACTTTTACTTTTTTCTCTCTTATCATATGATAAAGCTTTTTCTCATCATCACTTAATTGATCAAATGTAGAAAAACGTTTTATTCCCTCTTCTTTTCCTTCTTCTCCTACTACTCGATACTTCTGTCTAATTAAAGTCTGTTTTTCTTTTTCATCGTATAAATTTAAGTGCTTTCCTCCACACTTTCGACTAACATAAAGTCCCTTTATTTTCGTACCATGTGTTACAATATTTTGATCAACAGAAACATAATGAACATCCATAAGATCTTCTACCAATTGAAAGAATAATTTACTTTCCCGAAAATCTTTTTCTTTAAAGCGAAGAAGAGCCATCTGATATAAGATTTCATTTTTTAAAGTAGGATTAACAGAATAGACAAATTCTCTTTCATCTAGTTGTTCTTCTACCCTCTTTTTTGACATTGTTAAAAAGGTTAAATAATCCATAATTTCTTCATGAGAATGAATCAGATCGATAAGGTGTGATCCACTAACTAGAACAAAGTCTTCGTTTTTTAATTCTTTACAAGCATCAAAGTAACAAGCAAAAAAAGGATTCTCTTCTACTTCTTTTAAATATTCCAAATCAATTTTTTGAAGATATATTTTTTCGTTCTCTTTTAATACAACTTTCATAACTTCCTCCTCAAAGTGTTCTTATTATATCATAATTTAAAAGAAATAGAAAGAATAAATTGCACAATATCTTCGGTTGTTATTTTACTAAAGAAAAGAAGAAGAAAAGAAAGTAATAGAAAAGGACCAAAAGGAATCATTTTTTCTCTTTTAAAGTAGTATAAAACTAAAGAGATAGGAAGAGCTATAAAACTAGCTAAAAAAATAGAAATAAGACCCAAAAACGGATTCAATACAAGACCAATTACAAAGAGTAGTTTCACATCTCCTCCTCCTAAGCTTTCTTTTTTAAATAACAAATTACCAAGACATAATAGTCCATACATAACAAGAAACAAAAGTAGACCACTTCCAAGTTGTAATAAGGTATCAACAGGGCCAAGTCGAAAGAACTGAACAATAAGAAAACAAATGGAAAAGAAAAGAAGAACTTCATCAGGAATAATAAAATAAAGCAAATCACTTGTTATTACAATCATGGTAAGACTAACTGCTAAAAGAGCAATTAGAAGGGATGAAGAAAAACCAAAGGAGTAATAAGATATCATAAACAAAAGACCTGTAAAAAGTTCAATAAAAAAAGAAAGAGGAAAAATAGAAGCTTTACAATAACGACATTTTCCTTTTTGTAAAAGAAAAGAAATAAGTGGTATCATGTCATACCAAAAAAGTGGATGATTACAAATATCACAATGACTTCTTCCTTTTAAAAAGCTCTCATCTCTTCCTAGTCTTGTACCAACAACACAAAAGAAAGAACCAAAACAAAGACCAAAAAGAAAGAATAAAATTAAATATAGAGAATCCATTCTACCACCTACTGAATCTTAGAATAAATATCAAACATTGGTAAAATAACAGATAAAATAATAGTTCCAACAATAACGGCTAGAAAAGCAATCATAATAGGTTCCATTAAGCTTTGTAATTGTTTTACAATGTTTTTATGTAACACTTGATAATAATTAGCAACTTTTTCCATCATTAATCCAAGTTGACCTGTGTTTTCTCCTGTTACAATCATCTCATATGCGGCGACAGGAAAAGCCCAAGAATCTTTAAAGGAATCAGAAATATTCGCCCCCTTATTTAAGTTAATAATGGTTTTATAGATTAAGTGTTTGTATACTTCATTGTTTGTGATTTTAGCAAGAATTTCCATACTATCAGTAATAAAAACACCATGGTTTAGTAAGGATGCAAAAGTTTTCGTAAAATTATATACTTCATTATAAATGATAATTTTACTAACCACAGGAACATGCATCAAAATAACTTGTACATTACTACGAAAGGTTCTTAACTTCTTATAAGCATAAATAAATCCACCAATCACACCAATAACAACAAAAAGAATCATAAGATAATTTTTTGTTATAAAGCCACTAACACCCATAATCGTTGTTGTTAACCATGGAATTTTGGCGTCGTTCGCAGCATACATATCCACAAATTTTGGTACAATGGTTGTTAAGATAAAGATAACAACACCAATCGCAATCGTTAAGACAACAACTGGATACGTCATTGCTGAAATCATAGCTTTTCTTGTTTCTTCTTTTGAAGTATAGTAGTCAGACATATCATCAAGTACAGTTGTCAAATCACCTGTCAATTCTGCTGTTTTTATCATATTAACCAGCAAAGCAGGAAACTTATCACCCTGACGTTCCATCGCAACCGATAAGTTTTCTCCCTTTAATAATTCATAAACAATTTTTTGATAAATTTTTCTATGTTCTGCTTTTTCTGATTGTTTTTCCAAGATACGAACAGAATCAATCAAAGGAATACCAGCACGTAAATACGTAGCAAGTTGCGTAAGGGAAAAAGAAAGATCCGCTGCTTTAAACTTACCACCAATATTAATATCCATATCATATTTTTTTCTTGGTGCAATATCAACAATATCATAACCTTCGTTTACTAAAAAGTCCTTTACATCTCGAATACTACTACCTTCCATAGTACCTTGAAAAATCTTCCCATTTGCTTTCTTTGCTTTATAACGATAAGAAAAAACAGGTTCCAAATTTTCTTTTTTCGTCTCTTTTCCTTTTTGTTGATCAATCATTTCATTGACCATTTTCTCTAATTTTTCCGATTCTGCTCTTTCTGCTTGTGATTCCTTTCGGAAACTAAAACGATCCAAAACAGATAAAAAGCCAGTATGTGCATACGATAAAATTCGTTTTGGTGATTGAAGAACATAAGATACCATATGATAAATTGTGATAAACGGTTGTAACACAAATTCCATCTTCAAACACCTTCCTATTCTATTAGTATTATAGCATGTTTTAGGAAATGACACAAGATAGAAACATCCTGCATATATTAAAATATAGGTGATTAAAATGTATAATCAGTATAATCCTTTTGGAATGGGAGGAAATGTATCAAGAATTGCAAGACTACCAAGAATTAATTGGACCAATTTTTTAAACAATACCCAAAGAACACTAGGAATCATTAATCAAGCAATCCCAATCGTAAATCAAATGCGACCACTTGTTAGTAATGCTAGAACACTTTTTAAAATAGCAGGAGCAATGAGAGAAGATACACCAAAAGATGAGAATGCTATTCCCCAAACAGAAGTAAGAGAAAACAATAATAGCAACCTACAATTCTTTTTGTAGGTTGCTTTTTATATAAATGGCTCTATAGCCCAAACTCAAAGGGATCATTTTCCGCTCCTGTACCTTTTAGCAACTGGATATTAGATACTAGATATACGACTGGACGCGCCACATAGTCGCTGTAGTACGCATAGCTGCCGCCGACATACCCGACGTTGCGCACATAGAACACGCTGCCCGAAAAGTCGAGACGAGGGGCGATTGTCCATTGGTAATTACTACTATCTAAAAGCCAGTCATTATTTTTACAATCTGGTATTCCTCCACTACTACTATCCCAGTGATACAATTCTTTGGCTAAACAAGTATCTCTATTCGCACTACTTCCTCCACTTGTCGCATATCCATAATCAGAAGGATACATTAATCCTACTTTCCCTGTCCAACTCGTTTTTCTTGGATGCGCACTACTACTATATACTGTTTCTCCTCTTTCGTAAGAATAAAAATGATTTGCTGTTCCTTTATCTGCACTTTGATAATTTACTGTTCCACCTAAATACCACTTTGCATCTCCTATCAATTTTTGTGCTTCTTCTTTTAATCCTGTACTGGTAAAATCACAAGAGGTTGTTCCATCACTTGAACCCAGTGGACAACTTCCACTTTGCCTATTCCAGTACAAACTTCCTTTTCCTCCTGTTGCTAAGGGATCACTATCATACCCTGGATTTAATACCATCATTAATCTTGAATCTGTCCAATCATTACTTCCATACGAACTCTCTGATGATCCTGTTCCACTTGGCTTATTATCAAATGAGATATAATTATTTGTTCCTACTGGTAATGGATCATTTTTTATTAATTTTATCCTTTTTTCTTTTGTTCCACTTCCATCATCTACTGTCTCTATTCCTATGATCCTCCACATTTCTTCATTAAAAGTCACATAATTGTTGGGATTCGCTCCTATATACCGGTAATCTTTTAATTCATCGCTACTCCATCCACTTTGTTGTGTTCCTGCTTCATGATCAAACACATACATCTTATTCTCTTTTGCATTTGCATCATCTTTACTATAATTTATATCATAATCTTGTACATCCTCAC
>CANQYK010000013.1 GCA_947628065.1 uncultured Bacilli bacterium
TTTTGTCCTAAGGGTTATAACAAAAGTACAGGCAACCCTATATTTTTTTATAACTCTAAAAGGGCAAAGGGTGTTACGCTTCCTTTCCTTAGTTATGGAGGTAGTAGTTTATTGATTAGTATGGTAAGTATTGGTATTTTACTTAATATATCAAAAAATGGTTAGATAATGGTTGACATACAAACGTATATTTGATATAAACAAAGTAAGGGGGATTTCATATGAATAATGTTATACTAACGGAACAAGAAAAAATAGAAAATATGATTTATGAAGTACGAGGAAAGCAAGTGATGCTTGACTCTGATTTAGCAAAACTTTATGGAGTAGAAACGAAAAGAATTAATGAAGCGGTAAGAAGAAATCCTGAAAAATTTCCAGAAAGATTTTGTTTTAAATTAAGTAAAAATGAATATCTTGATATTCTAAGGTCGCAAAATGCGACCTTAGAATTAAAACCTGGTCAATATTCAAAATACTTACCACGTGTATTTACAGAACAAGGTGTAGCGATGCTTGCCACTATTTTAAAATCTGCTGTTGCAACCCAAGTTAGTATTGCTATCATGGATGCTTTTGTAATAATGCGTAAATATATTTCTAATGATTTAATTCAACAAAAATATATTAACAATTTAGTTATAAAGCATGATGAAGACATAAAGTTGTTACAAGAATCTTTTAATAAATTAGAAGATAAAATTGTAAAGAGCAGTTTAATAAAATATGTACTAGCAATTATAGAATAATATCCAGTTATTTTGTAAATGTAACCTATCAAAAATCAGTTATATTGGTAATGTTTAGGATGTTACACTTCCTTTTCTTAGTTATGGAGGTAGTAGTTTATTGATTAGTATGGTAAGTATTGGTATTTTACTTAATATATCAAAAAATGGTTAGATAATGGTTGACATACAAACATATATTTGATATATTTTTGATAGAAACGAAGTAAGGGGGATTTCATATGAATAATGTTATACTAACGGAACAAGGAAAAATAGAAAATATGATTTATGAGGTACGAGGAAAGCAAGTGATGCTTGACTCTGATTTAGCAATACTTTATAGGGTAGAAACTAAAAGAATTAATGAAGCGGTAAGAAGAAATCCTGAAAAATTTCCAGAAAGATTTTGTTTTAAATTAACGGATGAAGAAAGCGAATTTTTTTGGTCGCAATTTGCGACCAAAAAAAGTAATCATATTGAAACTCGTGGTGGAAAATATAAAAATCCACGTGTATTTACTGAGCAAGGTGTAGCGATGCTTGCCACTATTTTAAAATCTGCTATTGCAACCCAAGTAAGTATTGCTATCATGGATGCTTTTGTAATAATGCGTAAATATATTTCTAATGATTTGATTCAACAAAAATATATTAACAATCTAGTTATAAAACATGATGAAGATATCAAATTGTTACAAGAATCTTTTAATAAATTTGAAGAAAAGAAAAAAAATAACGAAATTTATTTTAATGGACAAATATATGATGCTTATTCAAAAATAATTGATATTTTAAAAGAAGCATATAATAACATAATTATTATTGACAACTATGCAGATAAATTTGTTTTAGATATGATAAGAAATATAAAAACTAATGTAATTATAATATGCAAAAATAATGGTTTGTTAAAGCAAATAGATATCAATAAATATCAAAAACAGTACAATAATTTAAAGGTATTTTATAGTAATGATTTTCATGATAGATACATCATATTAGATCAAAAAGAAATTTATCATTGTGGAGCATCTCTTAATTATGCAGGTAGTAAAACTTTTTCAATTAATAAATTAGAAGATAAAATTGTAAAGAGTAGTTTAATAAAATATGTACTTGCAATTATAGAATAATATCCAATTATATTTGCTATGTTTAGGGGGGAATGCTTTCTTTTTTAGTATTGAACAAAAGTGACGTAAACGTCAAAAAAAGTCAACGAAGGAGGAAACGATGTATGATTCAAAGAAAAGATTATTTAAACAAATTAATAGAAAGAAAAAACAATGGTATGATAAAAATTATTACAGGAATTAAAAGGTGTGGCAAATCCTATTTATTGGATCCAATATTTAAAGATTATCTTTCTGATAGTGGCGTTGATGAGAAACATATCATTAAAATAGATTTAGAAATAAGAGATAATATTAATTTGATTGATCCTGATAATTTGTATAATTATGTAAAGAGTAAAATTGTAGATAATGAAATTTACTATATTTTAATAGATGAAATTCAAAAAGTACAGGATTTTGAATCTGTTTTAAATAGTTTTTTAAAAATGCATAATTTAGATGTTTATGTAACCGGTAGTAATTCAAAATTTTTATCGAGTGATATTATTACAGAATTTAGAGGAAGAGGAGATGAAATTAGATTATTTCCTTTATCCTTTAAAGAATTTTATGATGCTTATCAAGGGGATAAACATGAAGCTTGGAATGATTATGTTTTATACGGTGGTATGCCTGTTATTATGAATAAAAAGGATGATAAACAAAAGGCAAAATATCTTTTTGATTTATTTGAATTAACGTATAAAAGAGATATTATTGAAAGAAATAAATTAAATAAGGATGATGTTTTAGATGCAATTATTAATATAATATCTTCTTCTATTGGAAGCTTAACAAATCCGCAAAAAATTTATAATACCTTTCTTAGCAATGGTATAAAAGATTTATCGAAAAATACAGTTGTTTCTTATTTGGATTGCTTGCTTGATTCTTTCTTAATAGAAAAAGCAGAAAGATACGATATTAAAGGTAAAAAATATATTGGTACTCCTCAAAAATATTATTTTGCAGATATAGGATTACGCAATGCTAGATTAAATTTTAGGCAAATTGAAGAAAATCATATTATGGAAAATATTATTTATAATGAACTTTTAATACGAGATTTTAATGTTGATGTTGGTGTTGTAGATATAAGAGATGGTAATTTACATAAACAATTAGAAGTTGATTTTGTATGCAATCAAGGAAATAAAAGATATTATGTTCAAGTTGCTTTGAATATTGATACACGTGAAAAAAATATGCAAGAATCAAGACCTCTTAATAATATAGGTGATAATTTTAAAAAAATTATTGTGGTTAAAGATAATATAAAACATTGGATTACGGAAGATGGTATCTTAATTATTGGTATACAAGAATTTTTGCTAGATAAAAATAGTTTGGATTTGTAATGATTTTATGTAGTTGTAAATGTGTTCAAAAAAGTAAGAAATAAAGTGTTCTAATGAATGTATATTATTATTTGGCAAATTATCATAAAATGGAGATGATGTATAAAATGAGTATGTACTTATTCGCACAAAAATATTTTAATAATTTTATTCATCATAATTTTGATATGAATGATGAGAAAATACTACATAAAGTTAAACATACTTATCAAGTTGTAAATAATGCGAAATACATTTGTGAAAAATTAAATTTAGATGAATTAAATACTGATATAGCAATGGTAATTGCTTTATTACATGATATTGGTAGATTTACCCAAGCAAAAGAAATGCAAACCTTTCGAGAAGACATTACTAGTTTTGATCATGCAACATTGGGAGTGAAATTATTGTTTGAAAAAAATGAAATTAGAAATTTTGTAAGTAGTAGTGAATATGATGAAATAATAAAAAAGGCTATTCGTAATCACAGTAAGTATATATTTGATGAAAATGGATTGTCCGATATGGAAATATTACATTGTAAAATTATTAGAGATGCCGATAAAATTGATAGTTTTAGAGCAAAGACAGTGGATGATATTTATACAATGGCTAATATATATGCCGAAGACATTGAAAATTCTTTAATAACCGATAAAGTATATAATGACTTTATGAATGAAAAAACAATCGTAAGCAAGGATAGAAAAACTGGTATTGATATATGGATATCATATATAGCCTTTCTATTTGGGTTGAATTTTAAGTGTAGTTATCAGTTGATCAAGGAGAAAGATTATATAGATAAGTTATTTGATAGATTTGAATATAAACTAGATGCGAAAAAAATGAAGGAATTAAAAAAGAAAGCTTTAAATTATTTAGATCAAAAAATTAGATTTTAATTCTTGATTTACACCACAAAAGAGGCATGATATAATTTAAATTATGAAAAAAATAAAAGATGCATTAAATGAACTTGAAATTTAATATGTTTTAAAAATTAGAAAGGATTATAACTATGCTTATTTTTGATTTAGATGGAACGCTATGGGACACATTAACAGTAACACACCAGGCAGCTTTTAATATACATTTAAAACAGGATGAAATTAAAACAATTAGTATTGAAACCGTTCGTTTTGGTATGGGATTAACATTTGAAGAAAATGCAAAAAACTATATGCCATATTTAACAAAAGAGAAGCGAGAGAAGTATTTACAGGAAATCAATAATGAGACAATTCGATTAATTTCTATTGGTGATGTTAAGTATTATGATGGAATGATCGATGTCATTAAAACTTTAAGTAAAAGTTATAAATTAGGTATTGTTACAAATAACAATGATGATTATGTAAAAATGTTTTTAAAGAATACAAAATTAGAACGAGAATTTGTAGATTTTATTGGAGCAGGAAGTTATAATATTAAGAAAGAAGAAGCAATAAAAAGAATGATCAAAAGAAATAGGGAATCTATCAATTACTATATTGGAGATACCAAAAAAGACATGGATGCCTCCATTGGTGCAAATGTTATATTTATTCATGCTGCATATGGTTTTGATAAGAATTTGATTAGTAAATATAAAATAGAAGATATTAGAGATTTACCCAGTTATTTATCTAAAAATCAAATCAAATAAATGAAGGAGGAAAAAAATGGATAAGATTCTTTTATTGGTTATTGATGTTCAAAATAGTTTTGTAAATGAAAACACCAAACCAATCTTAAAAAAGATAGAGGATTTAGTGAAATCAAAAAAATATGATGATGTAGTATTTACAAAGTTTATAAACAATGAAAATAGTATTTGGTATAAGAAATTGAATTATAGAAAATGTCTTAATGATGAACAAAGACAAATTGCAGTTGATACCTTGAATTATAAAGTATTTGAAAAATATATTTATTCGGCTTTAACGGATGAGTTAATAAATTATATCAAAGAAAATAATTTTAACAAAATATATTTATGTGGTTTTGATACTGATGCCTGTGTATATAAAACAACATTAGATTTATTTGAAAAAGGATATGATGTTTCTGTTTTGAAAGATTATTGTATGAGTCATAAAGGAGTAGAATTGCATAATATAATGATAAATAATTTAAAAAGGTTAATAGGAGAAAAAAATATTATATAGTGAAAGAAAAATGACAAGTAACGTGTCATTTTTTATTTTTCCTTATATTTTAATTTAATAAGTGTAATGATAGCAATGAAAGCCCATATGATTTCTAAAGTAAAAGAAAACCAAGCATTTTTTGGAAATAGACCGATTGCCATAAACAAAGATCCAAATAAATTAAATAATTGATAAATTGTTCCATTCTTTATTTTGTTTAAAGATAAAAGAAAATAACCAACAATCATTAAAATCATTCCTACCCAACCTATCATATCAAAAAACATAATATCACTTTCTTTCAAAAATTATTTAATGTAATAATATCATGCTTACTTTAAAATGTAAAATAGATTGCCAAGTTTACAATCTTAATTGACTTTTATTGACAGGTGTTTTATAGTGAAATTATGAAAGGGGTAAGAGAGGAAGAAAATATTAGAAACAAGTAAGAAGTTTTTTATGATTAAGCAGAGAGAGGGATAATGATGATAAAAAATGTTATTTTTGATATTGGTAATGTGATATTAAATTTTGATCTTTCTAGGATTTTACCAGAATTTACAAAAGATAGGGAAGAACAAGAATTTATTATAAAAAATATTCTTCATTCAAAAGAATGGTTAGAAGAAGGTTTGATTGATCTTGGTGATGTAACAAGAGAAGAAGCCATAAAACTTGTTTGTGATCGAACAAAGCATGAAAAAGATGAATTAATAGAGAATTTTTGGAATCATTATTGTGATTATGTGTTTTTGGATCAAAGGGTAATAGACGTAATAAAAAAACTAAAAGAAAATGGTTATTCTATCTTTTTATTATCTAACTTTCCAGAATATCTTTACCAAGAAATTAAAACAAGTGAACTCTTTTCCATAGTAGATGGATATATTTTATCTCATCAAGTACATAGGATAAAACCTTATCCTGAGATATATGAACAATTAGTTCAACAATATCAATTAGTAAAAAGTGAGTGTTTTTTTCTTGATGACAATGAACAAAATGTAAAAACTGCAAAGAGGTTAGGATTTTATAGTGAAAAGGTAGAGCCTGATAGTTATGATAGTATTGTAAAAGTGTTACAAAAATATAAAATACTAGAAAAAGACAGATAGAGGAATTTATTATGATTTTAAATGTTAGTGGAAGATGTGATGTAGTAGCGTTTTATACAAAGTGGTTTTTAAAACGTTATCATGAAGGGTTTGTTGATGTAAGAAATCCTTTTAATCCTAAACTCGTGAATCGAATTTGGTTTCAAGATGTAGAAGCCATTCTTTTTTGTACCAAAAATCCAATTCCTATTTTAAAACACTTAAAAGAAATTGATAAAAAAATCCTTTTTCATGTAACACTCACCCCTTATAAAAAAGATATTGAACCAAATGTTCCTTCGAAGAAAGAAATTATTAGGTCTATTTGTGAATTATCAAAGATCCTTGGTATTGAGAATGTATATGTTCGTTATGATCCGATTTTTTTAAGTGATAAATATAATCTTACTTATCATAAAAAAGCATTTGAACGATTATGTTTTTTATTACATGGTTCTGTGAAACATATTATAGTATCTTTTTTAGATGAGTATAAAAATGTTCGAAAGAATAAAAAGATTCTTTCCTATAAAAAATTAACAGAAGACGATTATATGGAAATTGGTACTTCTTTTTATCAAATTGCCAAAAAGTACCAAATGACGGTCCAAACGTGTTTTGAGGATAGAAATCTTTGTGAATATGGTTTTTTAAAGCAAGATTGTCTTTCTCAAGAACTTGCTTATAAGTTAACCGGTGAAATATATGAGAAAGGAACGGCTCGCAAAGAGAAGAAATGTAATTGTGTAAAAATGGTAGATATTGGTGTTTATAATACTTGTAGTCATTTTTGTAAATATTGTTATGCCAATTATGATGAAGCAAAAGTATTAGAAAACAGAAGAAAACATAATCCTGATTCCTCTTTGTTAATAGGAGAGATAGAAAAAGATGATATCATAAAAGAAAGAAAAAAGTAATTGTTAGTGATTGAACAAAAATATCAAAAAAAGAGATTTTGTATTCCATGAAATACAAAATTGACAAATAAAAAAAAGAAGGATATAATGTAAAATGAGAGGTGATAAGATGATTGTTCGTGAAAAATATTTAAAAGAAATAAGACCTTTTTATGATGTTGATTTGATTAAGGTGATCGTTGGAATTAGGAGATGTGGTAAGTCTGTTATTTTAACGCAAATAATGGATGAAATCAAAAAGAAAAAAGTAAAAAATGAAAATATTATTTATGTTAATTTTGAGTCAAAACAATATTCATATCTTTTAACTGATGATGCCCTGTATCAATTTGTAAAAGAAAAAATTAAAAATAAGGAAAAGTATTATATATTTTTTGATGAAATTCAAATGGTAGATCGATGGGAACTAGCTATTAATTCTTTAAAAGCAGAATATGGTTTAAAAATATCTATGTTTCTTACTGGTTCTAATAGTGATTTGTTATCGAGTGAACTTGCTACTCATATTGCTGGTCGTTATGTAAGTTTTCAAGTCTATCCTTTTACCTTTATGGAAGTATGTGAAATTAAAAATTTAAAGGGAAAAAATAAATATGAATTACAAGATGCATTTGATGAATATATGCTTTGGGGTGGTATGCCACAAAGATTTTCCATAGAAGGAGAAAGCGGTATGAGAGCTTACTTATTGGATGTTTATAATTCTATTGTTGTAAAAGATATTATGGAACGTTTTCATATCAAAGAATTAGATTTGTTTCAAAGAATTATAGAATATGTAGTAACAACACCAGCCCAAGTATTTTCTGCTCATAGTCTTGCTAAATATTTTGAGTCTTCTAATCGTATTGTTGCAAAAAACACATTATATAATTATTTGGAATATATGTGTAAAGCACTTTTAATCCACAAAGTGAGTCGTTATGATATTAGAGGAAAAAGAATATTAACAGGAAAATATAAATATTACTTAACGGATTTAGGTTTAGGACAAGTTATGAATACATCTCGAAAATTGCAGCTTGGTGCTTATCTTGAAAATGTTGTATACAATGAATTATTATCTCGTGGATATGATATTACAATTGGTTCTTTAGAAAATGGAGAAGTTGATTTTATTGCTATGAAAGGAAAAGAAAAACTTTATTTTCAAGTTACTTATAAATTAACAGACGATATTATTGATAGAGAATTTAATGTATATAACAATATTAACGATCATTATCCAAAATATGTTTTATCAACTGATACCTTTGATTTTTCTCAAAATGGTATTATTCATAAAAATATTATTGATTGGTTATTAGAAGAATAGAAAGGAAAGTATCATATGAAGGTAAAGTATTTTTTTCTTATTCTTTTGATTTTCTTTCTTTCCTTTTTGTCTTTTTTTACTGCTTATTCTAGTTATTATAATCAAAATAGATTTACTATCTCCTTAAATGGAAAAGAAATGAGCTGTTATTATACAGAAAAATACAATAATTCTTTTCTTGTTCGTGCAAGAAAGGAAGGTTATAATTCTGTTTCTAATCGGTTAAATGAAATACCATTGGAAGATATAATGAAATTAAATGTATTAGAACAGGAAGTATATTATAAAAATGGTAATCGGAAATTAGAGATAGTAAATTGGAAAAAAGATGATCAATTAGACTATAAAACAGTTGATACTTCAAAAATACAATTTGAAATAAAGAGAATGAATAAAGTGCTTTATAAAGGAAATTTTAAGAAAGATATAAGTAAATATATCAATGAAAAAGGAAGGTATTACATTCATATTTATGTAACAAGAAAAGATGGCTTCTTTACTACGATAAAAACACATATTAGCTTTAATGTTGTTGTAGGAGGTGGTAATCGTGCATAAAAAAGTAATATTGCATTTTCATAAATATATCTTTTATTATATTGTCTTTTTTCCTTTGTTTGTTATTTTTGTTATCTTTACCATTTGTTTTATAAAAGATAATTATGAAAACAAAAGAAAAGAACATGATTATTCTTATTATAATGATACGCTTCTTGAAATTTATCGTATTGATCCTACTATTTTTCAATTTCAAAATGATACTACTGCCATTATTGAAGTAAGTGATTTACTTGGTGATATAACCAATGGAAAAGAGACAACAGGGTTTGGAGAAATACCATTTACCAAAGAACAAGATCAATGTGTAGGGTATATTATTGCCAAGAAAAAAGAAAATGGCTTTCTTTTTGATTATTCTCATATTTGTGATATGGTTGATTATTAGAAAAAAATTATAGATAAAATATAAAAACATTTATTAAAAAAGAAAGAATTATGATACAATAGATTAGAAGATAGTAATGTGTAAAAGGAGGTAATAATATGTGTACAGCAATAACATATCATACAAAGGATCATTATTTTGGAAGAAATTTTGATTTGGAATATTCTTATCAGGAGACCGTTACCATAACCCCTAGAAATTATCCTTTTATCTTTCGAAATGGAGAAAAGAGAGATACCCATTATGCAATGATTGGGATGGCTTATGTAGTTGATGATTATCCTTTGTATTATGATGCGATTAACGAAAGAGGATTAGGAATGGCAGGTTTAAATTTTCCAGAAAATGCCGTTTATAGGGACAAAAAGGAAGGAAAAAATAACATTGCGTCGTTTGAATTTATTCCTTGGGTATTATCCCAATGTGCAAGTATTGTAGAAGTAAAAGAACTATTAGAACAAATAAATATTACAAATGATAATTTTCGGGAAGACTTAAAAGCATCTCCCTTACACTGGATGATTGCAGATAAGGAAAGTTCTATTACAGTAGAAAGTGTGAAGGATGGACTCAAAGTATACGATAATCCTGTTGGTGTATTAACGAATAATCCAACCTTTGATATTCAAATGTTTTCTTTAAACAACTATATGAATTTATCCATTGAACCACCTGTTAATCATTTTGCGAATAAATTAAACCTTACTACTTATAGTCGTGGTATGGGTGCTTTAGGGTTACCAGGAGATTTATCTTCTTCTTCCAGGTTTATTAAGGCAACTTTTACAAAGATGAATTCTATATCCGATGACTCAGAATCCTCTAGTATTAGTCAATTCTTTCATATTTTAGGTTCTGTTGTACAGCAAAGAGGATGTGTTCATATGGGAGGGGATAAGTTTGAAATAACGATTTATAGTTCTTGTTGTAATTTGGAAAAAGGAATCTATTATTATATTACTTATGAAAATAGTCAAATTACAGGAATTGATATGAAAAAAGAAAATTTAGAGGATAGTAAACTAATATTCTATCCACTGATTAAAGATCAACAAATTAGGATGCAAAATTAAAGGAGGAAACATGGAACAAAAAGAAAAAATAGTAAGAAATATTTTAATTACTTTATCAGTTGTTAATGTAATTGTTAATTTTTGTATTTTTCCATCTATGACTTATAGTAGAGGAATGATGTTTGAAGCAACAAAATTTTATAGTGGACTTTTAGATAGTATCTTTTTTAATCTTCTTATGTGGGGAGGAAGTATTTTAACGTATGTTGTTGGAATCATTTATCTATTCTTTGGAATAAAGGCAAAGAAACAAAGAGGATTAAAAATTTTATTTGCTATTATCTCTTCTCTTTATACACCCATTGCAATCTCTTTAATTACAAATTTCTTATCCCAATTTTTCTATATTGGGTTTTAAGAGGCATTTGAAAAATGTCTTTTTTTGTGGTTTGATAAAATTGTTAAATGTGCTATAATAAGAAGGAAAAAGAAAGGGTGATATATCGTATGAAAGAGCAAAAGATTAAAATAAATGGTATGGTTTGTGAAGGGTGTGAAAATAGAGTCAAAAAAGCTTTGGAAAGACTAGAGGGCGTAACGGAAGTTCAAGCGGATCATGAAAGTGGAATGGTAACAATTAAAACGGAAGAAGAATTGAATTCTACTTTATTAAAAGAGACGCTTGATAAGATTGGATTTGAAGTAGTAGAGGATGAGAAATGAAAAAGATAATTTTATCGGTTGATGGAATGACTTGTTCTGCTTGTTCTAATAGTTTAGAAAAATACTTAAACAAGCAAGAAGGTGTGATAAACGCTACGGTTAATTTGGTTTTAGCACAAGCATCCATTGAATATGATGATTCTCTAACCATGGAAGATTTAGAGAATTTTATTCGTGATATGGGTTTTGAGAGTTTAGGAATCTATCATATGGAACAAGAGGAGAAAAAAGACAAACAAAAGTTATATCTTGTCCTTTATGGAGTTTTAGCGTTTTTTGTTCTTTTTCTTTCTATGTCTCATATGATAGGATTTCCTACCATTTCCTTTTTTGATAAAATGAAACATCCTGTTTCTTATACAGTTTGTCTATTTTTTGGTACGCTTCCATTTTTATTTTATGGAAGGGATATCTTTATGGGTGGCGTAAAAAATTTTTATCATAAAGCACCTAATATGGATACTTTGGTAACGCTTGGTGTTTTTTCTAGTTTCTTTTATAGTGTATTTAATATGGTGTTGGTACTTATTGGTCATAATTTGATGCAAGCGGTTGATAACTTATATTTTGAGTCTTGTGCGATTATTCTCTACTTTATTAAATTAGGCAGGTACATTGATCAAAAAAGCAAAGAAAAAACAAAAGATGCCCTAAAAGAATTGGTTCAAATTACGCCAACAACAGCATGGCTCAAAAAAGGGGAGAAGGAAGAGGAAGTAACCATTGATGAAGTAAAAAAGAAGGATATTTTAGTTTGTAAACCAGGTATGAAAATAGCAGTCGATGGTGTGATTGTAAAAGGAACGACTCATCTTGATGAAGCATTTATTACAGGAGAGTCGCGTCCTGTAAAGAAAAAAGAAAAGGATAAAGTAGTAGCAGGAAGTATGAATTTAGATGGTTATATTGAATATGAAGCTGTAAAAATTGGGAAAGAGTCTACTATTTCAGAAATTGTCCAATTGGTAGTAGAAGCAAGCAATACCAAAGCCCCAATTCAACGACTTGCGGATCAGGTAAGTGGTTATTTTGTACCTTTTCTCTTAATTCTTGCAATGCTTACGTTTCTTTGTTATTTACTTTTGGGAAATTCTCTTAGTGATAGTCTTACAACCTTTGTATCCATTTTAGTTGTTGCTTGTCCTTGTGCCCTAGGACTTGCGACTCCTCTTGCAATTGTAGTAAGTGAAGGGTTGTGTGCGAAGCATGGTATTTTTGTAAAAACCAGTGAAACTCTAGAAAATGCTCATAAGGTAGATACCATTCTTTTTGATAAGACAGGAACACTAACATATGGAAATTTGAAAATAGCCAAGGTATTTTCTTATGATAAGAGAAAAGAGAAAGAATTAATTAAACTGGTTGCAAGTCTAGAGAGTAAAACAACGCATCCCATTGCCAAAGCGTTTCAATGTTATCAAGAAGAACATCACTTAAAACTAGATGAAGTAAATCAAGTAAAAACAATATCTGGTATGGGCTTACAAGGGGTAATAAATGGGAAAAAGATTTTTGTAGGAAATAATAAACTACTTCACAAATTAAACATAAAAAATGAGATGGAAAAAGATGAAAACCAATTACAAGAAGAAGGAAATAGTATTGTTTATGTGATAGAAGAAGATACCATTATTGGTCTTATTGGTGTTACAGATATCGTAAGAGAAAATGCTAAGAATGCAATTACAAGACTTAAAAAAATGGGAAAAGAAGTCATTATGTTAACAGGTGACAATGAAAAAACGGCAAAAAGAATTGCTAATTTCCTTGGTATTTCTGGGGTAATTGCCAATGTTATACCCCAAGAGAAAACAAAAGTTATTAAAACCTTACAAGAAGAAGGAAGAAATGTCATGATGGTAGGGGATGGTATTAATGATGCGCCATCGCTTGCAACATCAAATATTGGTGTTAGTATCAATGAAGGATGTGACATTGCCGCAGATTCTTCGGATGTTATTTTAATGCAAAACAATTTAGAACAAATTGTATCGTTACTTGATATTAGTAAGAAAACCATTCGTAACATCAAACAAAATTTATTTTGGGCCTTTTTCTATAATCTTTGTATGATTCCTATTGCAATCGGAGTTCTTCGTCCTTTTGGTCTTGTTTTAAATCCTATGATTGCAGGAATTGCGATGACTTGTAGTAGTTTAACAGTAGTACTGAATGCTTTAAGATTAAAACGTTGGAAAGAAAAAAAGTAGGCTTTTCTAAAAGAAGCATACTTTTTCTTTCTTTTTTTGAAAATGCAACCAATATTTTACAAAAAACAACTAAAAATTGGTAGCCTGCTACCAAGTAAAAAGGATACAATGTTCGTGAAAGGAGGTAAAGTATGAATAATCATTTTTCAGAAAATTTAAAAAAGATACGGAAAGATCATCATCTTTCGCAAGAACAACTTGCTGACTTTTTAAATGTTTCAAGACAAGCAATTTCCAAATGGGAGTCTTCTACTGCTTATCCTGAGATGGATAAAATTCTTGCTTTGTGTGAGAAGTTTCATTTAAGTATGGATGATTTACTACAAAGTGATTTAAAAGAAAAAAATGATTTAGAGGAGATGAAAAAGAAACGAAGCAAAGCAATCGCTGATTTTTTAATGTTTTTAACGGATACGGTTAATTTATTTTGTAATATGAATGTAAAAAGTAAATTAAAGTGTCTTTTTGAACAAGGCGTTATTGCATCCCTTTTATTGTTGTTTTCTTTCTTATTTCTATCGCTTATGAAGTCTCTTCTTTTTACGGCTTTTAGTTTCTTACCAACAAATATCAGTTTTGTCTTATCCAATCTTTTCTTTTCTCTTCTTGTTTTCTTCTGTTTTGTGCTATCGCTTATTATTTTCATTCATGTCTTTAAAACAAGATATTTAGATTATTATCATCAAGTTCAAGTAGAAAAAGAGGAAGATGTAAAAGAAAGTCCAAAAATAGAGATAAAAGAAAAGGATCCTAAAATTATTATTCGTGATCCCAAACATAGTGAATATCGATTTGTTAATGGTTTGTTTAAGATTCTTCTCTTTGTTGTAAAATTCTTTGCACTTTGTTTGCTTCTACCACTTTGTTTTCTTCTAGTTTTTCTTCTTCTTTTGTTTGTCTTATCATTTTTAGTAGCAAAAACAGGTATCTTCTTCTTTGGTCTTCTTTGTACGATTCTATCATCAAGTGTTGTTTTATTGCTTCTTATTTTACTGTTATTAAACTTTGTGGCGAACCGAAAAAACAATAAGAAGAAAATGATATGGACATTTCTTGTTTCTATTATAATCTTTGGAATGGGTTGTGGTTTTCTCTTTGTTGGCTTTTTACAGTTTGAAGTAGTAGAGAAGGAAGAGTCGCTATTAAAAAAAGGAACATTAGAACTTGAAATGACAGAAGATACCTTTTTCCATGATCCTTCTATTTCGATTCAATATGTTGAAAGCAATAACGATAAGATTGTAATAGAGTACCAAGGAAACAAATATTGTAAGGTAGAGACAAAAAAAGAGGCATCACATGGAATTTATTTCTTGACTCGTTGTTCGGATCCAATCAAACAAACAAGGGAATGGCTTCAGTTTTTAAATGAAAAAAAGATTGTAACAATGGATCATGAAATAAAGAATGTTGTTGTTTTTGCATCCCCTGAAAATATTCAAAAAATGAAAGAAAATGAAGAACGGTATCGACAAAAAGAACAAGAATATTATGAATCATTCTATAAAAAGGAATAAAAAAATAGACACCCTATCATGTGATGGAGTGTCTCCAACAAATTTTTTAGAGGCGACATTCACTTTCAGTATTGAATGTTTCTCTTTTTTGTTGTATTCGCTACATTGCTATCATTTTATTTCTCCTATCTTTATTGGTAGCAGTAATAAAAAAATGACACTCTTTCATCACTGAACGAGTAATGAGGTAGACATTCACTTTCAGAATTGAATGTTCCTCTTTTTTATTGTGTGCAAGTTACCTTGCTATATATATAGTACTATAGATCAATCTTTTTGTCAAAAAAATTTGAATTTATTTGTAATTTATTCTTTTAAAATAAATATTATTTGATATAATCAATTTAGGAACATTTAATGTGAGTGTCTGCCTCCAATCTTGAAAAAGAAAGGAGGATTGATAAATATGAAGAAAAGAATTTTTATTATAAAAATTTTTCGTTATATTGCTATCATTTTATTTCTCCTATCTTTATTGGTAGCAGTAATAAAAAAATGACACTCTTTCATCACTGAACGAGTGTCGCGACTCATAATGAGGTAGACATTCACTTTCAGAATTGAATGTTCCTCTTTTTTATTGTATGCAAGTTGTCTTGCTATATACATAGTACCATAGATAAATCTTTTTGTCAAAAAAATTTGAATTCAAAAAAACTTAATTATTTATAAGAAAAAGAGATTGGTATTGACAAAAAGGGGATGAATATCATGAAACATTATATGAAAAGGAATAAAATTCTTTTCTTTTTCTTTTTTTAAAATATTTGATATGATATTCTTATAATAAAAGGAGGTTACAACATGAGAGGTAACATATTCTTTCTTTTTTTCCTTGTGTTAAATATCATCACATTTCTTGTTTTTGGTCTTGATAAACAAAGGGCAAAGAAGAACAAGAAACGGTATAGAACGACTACCTTATTTGGTCTTTGTTTTCTTGGTGGTGCTTTTGGAGGATATTTGGCAATGTTTTTCTTTCATCATAAGACAAAACAAAAAAAGTTTCTTTATGGAATCCCTCTTATTATGATGTTACAAATAGCTATTTT
Organism: uncultured Bacilli bacterium; assembly: GCA_947628065.1. Lineage (GTDB taxonomy): Bacteria > Bacillota_I > Bacilli_A > RF39 > UBA660 > Onthousia. The sequence goes on from CANQYK010000013.1 coordinate 16,112, forward strand.
CTTTTATCTTACAAAATTGTAAGGTTAAAATATCTTTTCCTATGGTACAATAAGGAGTAAGAAATGGGTGATTATGGTGAGTAGAATCATGATTGTAGAAGATGATGAAATGATTTGTAAGGAACAAAAAGAGTTATTAGAACAAAATGGATATGATGTTATCTTACTCGAAGACTTTCAAAATCCCATACAAGAAATAGAGAAAGCAAATCCTGATTTATTGTTACTTGATAAACATATTCCCTATATCAATGGAGAATTATTGCTTCAAAACATTAGAAAAAAATCCAATGTTCCCATTATTATGGTAACAAGTAGTAATACTGAAACGGATGAAGCCTTATCAATTTCTTATGGTGCGGATGATTATATAACAAAGCCTTATAATCCAAATATTTTACTATTAAGAATCGGAGCTGTCTTAAAAAGAGTAACGACAAACTATAATACTGCTATAAAGGAATTAACGTATAAAGCGTTAACATTTGATTGTCAAAAAGGTGTTATTAAAAAGGATAGGGTAGAAATAGAACTAACAAAGAATGAAATGATTATTTTTTCTTATTTGTTAAACCATCAAAATAAGATTGTAACGCGTGATGAACTAATGACTGCGTTATGGGATAATAAAGAATATGTAAATGAAAATGCATTAACGGTTAACATTAGTCGATTACGAAACAAATTAAGAGAAATCGGTTATGTTGATGCGATTGAGACAAGGAAAGGGTTAGGGTATATTTTATCATGAAAATTGGTGCATATTTAAAAGATAACGTATATAAATTTTTTGTATTTTTTGCTTGTTATGGAATTAATTTACTTATCTTTTTTGCTTTTAAAGTAGAAAGGTCTGTTATTTTTTCTTCAACGCTTTTGTATGTTGTTTGTTTTTTTCTTCTTTTGTTAATACCATATGTTCGAAAGAAAAAGTTTTATACCAATTTACTTTCTAATATAGCATCTCTTGATAAAGCTTATTTGGTATTAGAGACCTTAAACAAACCAGAATTTTATGAAGGAGAATTACTTTATCAAGCACTTTATGAAATTAATAAGTCCATGAATGAAAATGTAAGAGCAATGGAAGAAGCTTTAAAAGACTTTAAAGAGTATATTGAGATGTGGATTCATGAGGTTAAAATACCACTTTCTACTTTGGTTTTAATGAGCAATAATCATAAAAAGCAGTTTGATAAGAGAACAAAATTACAATTAAAACGATTAGAAAATTATGTTGATCAAGTCCTTTATTATGCAAGATGTGAAAACGCAGAAAAAGACTATTTCATAAAAGAGGTAGATTTATCTCAAGTGATTAAAAATGTTGGTCTTAAAAACATGGATGAAATGTTAGAAAATAAGATCGATTATATCGTAGAAGAGGTACAATATAAGGTATTAACGGATTCAAAATGGTTGGAGTTTCTTTTGGGTCAAATTATTAATAATAGTATCAAATATAAAAGAGATGTTAATCATTCTTATATTAAAATATCGGTACAGGAGCAAGATAATAAAATAACATTAATAATAGAAGATAATGGAATGGGAATTAAAGAGTCTGATTTAAAACAAGTTTTTGATAAATCCTTTACGGGAGAAAATGGAAGAAATGTTAGAAGTTCTACTGGAATGGGGTTATTTATTGCCAAAAATATGTGTGAGAAATTAGGACATAAAATAGAGATCGAATCTGTTTTTCAACAATATACAAGGGTTTTCATAACGTTTTCAAAAAACAAATATTATGATGTTTTAAAGTAGTGTTACAAAATTGTAATGTTTTGTAATATTAAAAGAGCGACAAAGTAGTTTTTTTGGATTATGATGGTTGACGAAAGGAGAAATTATGGAAAAAATTTTAAAAGTTGACAAAATTGAAAAATACTATGGAAGTCGCTCTTCTTTAACGAAAGCGATTGATAATCTATCGTTTGAAGTGGAAAAAGGAGAATTCGTTGCGATTATGGGATCTTCTGGATCTGGTAAGACAACACTTTTAAATTGTATTTCAACGATTGATAGAGTAACAGCAGGGCATATTTATGTTGGGGGTCTTGATATTACAAAATTAAAGGGAAATGAACTAAATAAGTTTCGAAGGGAAGAGCTTGGTTTTATCTTTCAAGATTTTAATTTATTGGATACCTTAACAGCTTATGAAAACATTGCCCTTGCTTTATCCATTCAAAATGCAAGTGTGAATGAGATAGAAGCAAAAATTAAAAAGGTGAGTGAGGAACTTGATATTAAAGATGTTTTACAGAAGTACCCTTATCAAATGTCAGGTGGTCAAAAGCAAAGAGTCGCTTCTGCGCGGGCGATTGTAACTGATCCAAAGCTTGTTCTTGCTGATGAGCCAACAGGAGCCTTAGATTCAAAATCTTCTAGGATGTTACTTGAGAAATTTCATTATTTGGATGAACTTGGAGCGACCATTTTAATGGTTACGCATGACGCTTTTACAGCTAGTTATGCAAGACGGGTAATCTTTATCAAAGATGGTAAAATTTTTAAAGAACTTCATAAAGGAGAAAGTTCAAGAAAAGAATTTTTTGATAAGATTATTGATGTTGTAACACTCTTAAGTGGTGAATTTATTTGATGCTTTTTAAATTATCTCTTAAAAACATCAAGAAAAGTATAAAAGATTATGCCATCTACTTTTTTACCCTTATTCTTGGTGTCGCCATCTTTTATGTGTTTAATGCCCTAGATAGTCAAACAGTTATGATGGATGTTTCGGAATCAACCCAAGACTTAATTCGTCTTATGATGACCATACTCTCTAGTGTTAGTGTTTTTGTTTCTCTTATTTTAGGTTTCTTAATTATTTATGCTTCCAGGTTTTTAATCAAAAGAAGAAACAAAGAGTTTGGAATTTACTTAACACTTGGTATGAGCAAAAGAAAAATATCGTTAATCTTGTTCTTTGAAACATTAGTTATTGGTATTATTTCCCTTTTTGTAGGATTAGGACTTGGTGTCTTGTTATCACAGGTTATGAGTTTGGTGGTTGCGAATATGTTTGAAGCAAATCTTACAAAATTTACCTTTGTCTTCTCATCTTCTGCTTGTATCAAAACTATTTGTTATTTTAGTATTATGTATCTTCTTGTTATGGTATTTAATACGATAAGTGTAAGTAAATGTAAGTTGATTGATTTATTAAATGGATCTAAAACAAGTGAAAAGGTACGATTAAAAAATCCCTATCTTTGTATTTTGATCTTTTTACTCGCATCCGTTGTACTCGGAAAGGCCTATTACATGGTAACCGCAGAGTTTTTAACCTTACACGATGTTACCGATATCTTAAAACCCATTGTTATGGGGATTCTTTCCACCTTTTTTATCTTTTGGTCTTTATCAGGACTTTTGTTAAGAATGGTTCAAAGTTTAAAAAAATATTACTATAGGGGCTTAAATAGTTTTACGTTACGACAATTTTCAAGTAAGATTAATACCACTGTTTTTGGCTCTACCATTATTTGTTTGCTATTATTTGTAACCATTTGCTTACTATCTGCTTGTCTTACGATGAAAAATTCCATGAATAAAAATATCGTCGAATTAGCGCCTTCGGATGCAGAGTTTTCTGTTGTTATGAATATGGATCGATATTATGATGACTTCAGAAGGTATGGTTATAATGATTCTCAAATAAGAAATTCGAATTATACGGTAATTGATAGATTCCAAATATTTCATCTTAATATTCTTTCTTATTTTAAGGATTTTGTTGATGTTAATATCTATACAACGCCTGAGTTAACGTTTAATCATACATTAGGATCAAAACTAGAAATGGTTCGGACAAAATTTCCTTTTTTGGATTATGATGATAGTGAAGCCATTATGAAGATTAGTGATTATAACAAAGTCGCAAAATTTTATGGAAAGAAGGAATACTCTTTAAAAGAGGATCAATATATGATTATTGCTGACTTTAAGTCTATGGTGGAAATAAGAAATATAGCGCTTCAAAATAAAGAGACAATCAATTTATTTGGTCATACCTTAACGCCAAAATATGATACGTGCCAAGATGGATTTTTAGAGATGTCAAGCAATCATATTAATACTGGTATTGTTTTGGTTTCCGATGCTATTGTAAAAGAAGAATACGTATACGAAAATCATTTGATTGGAAATTATAAAACAAAGGACAAAGAAGAAATAAGAGAAATAGAAAATAAGATTAACAAGTTAGATGAGGATCCAAAAGCAAATGATTATATACTTCCTAGTGGTTCTACCAAATTATCCATTCGGGAAGCAACCGTTGGACTTTCTGCTATGGTAGTCTTTATTGGTCTTTATCTAGGTATTATTTTCTTGATTAGTAGTGCAGCAATATTAGGGTTAAAAGAATTATCGGAAAGTAGTGATAACAAAGAAAGGTTTCAAATGTTAAGAAGAATTGGAGCCGATGAAAAATTAATTAATAAAGCCTTATTTCGGCAAATTGGCATCTTCTTTTTACTCCCATTACTTCTTGCTTTGCTTCATTCGATCTTTGGTATTATGTTTGCTGTTAAAGTATTAGAAGTATTTGGAACCAATGAGTTACTACCATCGATTATAACAACTGCTGTCTTTCTTGTTATGATTTATGGAGGATATTTCTTGATTACTTATTATTGCAGTAAAAACATTATAAAAGAGCGTTATGAGTTATAATATGTCATATTTTATTGCGATTAAATGGGCTCTTTTTCTTTTCTTCTTTCTTTGTCCTTTTCTTCTTTTTTTCTACCGAAAAAAGAAGAAAAACATTTTATCTCTTTTACTTACTTCTTCCTTTTTGTTTTATCTTCTTACGATTTACTCTCTTGTAATTTTCCCACTACCAGATAAAAATACTATTGATCCAAATCAAAATAGAGTAAATCTTATTCCCTTTCAATTTCTTTTTACGATACTAAAGGAACCTTCTGTTTATACTGTACTTTTGAACGTTTTAATGTTTGTTCCTTTTGGAATGTATCTAAGCTATTTCTTTTCTTGTTCGTATAAAAAAGTTTTCTTTCTTAGTTTCTGTCTTAGTCTTTTCTTTGAAATGACTCAAATAACAGGACTTTATTTTCTCTATCCTTATCCATACCGTGTCTTTGATGTGGATGATTTGTTTTTAAACACAATGGGAGGATTTTTTGGAGCCTTTCTTTTGGAAGGGATAAAAAGTAGAAGAAAAGAAAGAGAAAATTGAAAAAAAAATTGATTTATGCTATTCTAGTGATGAGAAAGGAAGTGCTAGGATGTATCAGTTGCTTTATGTGAAAAGTAATTATTCTCTTTTATCGAGTCTTCTTACCATTGATGATATTATTATGGAAAACAAAAAACAAAACAAAACAGCAGCTGTTCTTTGTGATGATACCATGTATGGGGTTATGGAATTTATCAAACGTTGTAGAGATGAAAAAATCAAACCTATTATTGGTCTTACCATTCATCTAAAGGATTTTGATATTCTAGCCTTTGTTAAAGATTATCAAGGATATTTAAACATAATTAAATTATCAACCATTCAAAATACCAAACAAGTAGAAAAAGAAGATCTTCTACAATATAAAAATAACTTAATTTTTATTCTTCCTTTTTCATCTTTCTCTTATTATCAAGAATATAGGGAAGTATTAAAAGATGTTCTTTTAGGATATAGCAATTTATCGGAAGAAGAGGAGGTACGTAGCGTTACTTCTAATATTATCTTTTTAAGAGAATGTCTTTATAGAAGTGATGATGAGAAAGATACTTTAAAATACTTATATATGATTCGGGATGGGAAAACAGTAGCGGATGATATTTCTTATGATATTTATCATAAAAGTATGGAGATTGAAAATATCTTAGAACTTAGTCATAATGAGGGATTATTAAAAACATTAGAAGTATGTGATCAATGTAATTTAACGTTTCCTAAAATGGAACTTTTATTACCTATTTACACTTGTCCTGATAATCGAAGTGGGGAAGAGTATTTACAAGAATTATCAAAAGCAGGTTTAATCAAACGGTTGGATGGAAAGGTTCCAAAGAATTATCAAGATCGTCTTTTCTATGAATTATCGGTGATTAAAAAAATGGGGTTTAGTAATTATTTTCTTGTTGTATATGATTTTATTCGCTATGCCAAAAAAAATAAAATATTGGTTGGTCCTGGTAGGGGAAGTGCGGCGGGTAGTCTTGTTGCGTATTCTCTTGGTATTACGGATATTGATCCTATTCAATATGATTTGTTGTTTGAACGTTTTTTAAATCCAGAACGTGTTAGTATGCCCGATATTGATACGGATTTACCTGATTTGTATCGAGATGATGTTATTTCTTATGTCAAAGAGAAATATGGAGAAAAAAGAGTCGCAGGAATTGTAACGTTTGGAACCCTTGCTGCGAAACAAGTGATTCGTGATGTTGGAAGGGTATTAAATATTCCGCTTTATAAAGTTGATCGACTAAACTCTTATCTTCCTGCTATGAGTAAAGAAAAACTTGATTTTTTTTATCAAAACAACAAAGAATTTCATGATTTTATTGAAGGTGATCCAAGTATTAAACGTTTGATTCGGATCGCTAGAAAAATAGAAGGCTTTCCAAGACAGATTGGTACCCATGCGGCTGGTATTGTCATGTGTAAGAAGGATCTTGATGAAGTGCTTCCTTTAACGATGTCCGATGAGATGTATTTAACGAGTTATTCTATGAATTACCTAGAAGAATTAGGATTATTAAAAATGGATTTTTTAGGAATTAAGAATTTAACTTTAATTATGAATATTTTAAAAGATATCAAAACATTTACCAAAGAGGACCTTGAGTTTCATAAGATTCCCCTAGAAGATGAAAAAGTTTATCAAATGTTTTCTAAAGGAGAGACAACAGGAGTGTTTCAATTTGAATCACAAGGAATGCGAAGTTTCTTACGAAAGTTAAAACCTTCTTCTTTTGAAGATATTGTCGCCGCAATTGCGCTTTTCCGTCCTGGTCCAGCAAGTAATATCGATACCTTTATAAGAAGAAAAGAAGGAAGGGAGAAAATTACGTATCTTGATCCGTCACTAGAGCCGATTTTAAAGAAAACATATGGAATTATGATTTATCAAGAACAAGTTATGCAGACGGCAAATATTTATGCAGGATATTCTTTAGGAGAAGCAGATATTTTAAGACGTGCAATTAGTAAGAAAAAAATTGATCTATTAAAAGAAGAAGAGAAACGCTTTTTTGAAAAAGCAAGAAAACTAGGACGGGATGATAGGGTTACAAAAGAAATTTTTTCTCTTATTTTAAAGTTTGCAGGGTATGGATTTAATCGAAGTCATGCTGTCGCGTATTCTTTGGTTGCTTATAAAATGGCCTATTTAAAATGTTTTTATCCTCTTTATTTTTACTCTAGTTTATTAACCAATGTTATTGGAGTAGAAAGTAAGACAAGAGAGTATTTGATGGAAGCAAGAAGTCTTAATATTAAAGTATTAAAACCAGATATTAATGAAAGTAGTGATGTTTTTAGAGTAAAAGATGATACCATTATTTTTCCAATTTCTAGTATTAAGGGAATTGGAAGTACGGTATGTCATTTGATTTTAGAAGCAAGAAAAGAGCCTTTTACATCGCTTTTTGATGCGTTTTCGAAACTTGTTTCCAATAAGGTAACAAGAAAACAATTAGAAATGTTAACCCTTGCTTCCTGTTTTTCTTCTTTTGGCTATAATAAGAAAACTATAATGTCATCGATGGATGCTTTAATGAATTATGCGGAGTTAACAAAAGATTTGGATCCTTCTCTTGTCTTATTACCAGAAATAAAAGAAGAAGAAGAGTTTTCTCCAGTTCTTCTTTTAGAACAAGAAAAAGAAAGCTTTGGATTTTATATTAGTAACCATCCTGTTACGGCGTTAGAAGAAGAAAGAAAAAATACGGTTTTACTAGAACAAGTTGAACACTACTTTAATAAGAATATATATGTTTTGATTATGGTTGAAAAAGTAAAAGTAATTGAGACCAAAAAGGGTGAAAAAATGGCGTTTCTTACGGGTAGTGATGAGACAAAAATGATGGACTTTACGCTGTTTCCTAGAGTTTATCAAAAATATTCTGATATAAAAAAGGGAAATATTTGTAAGATTAAGGGAATGGTTGAAAAACGATACAATCAGATTCAAATGATTGTAAATGATATATGGATTGTGAGGTAGTTATGAAAAAAAAGGTTGTTTTAATTAGTAGTGTTTTGTTTTTTCTTGATGTTGTTGTAAAAGTATTGGTGCGAAATTATGTTACAAGACTTACTATTATTCCCCACTTTTTTGCGCTTTCTTATACCAAAAATGAGGGAGCAGCTTTTAGTATTTTATCTGGGAATTTATTCTTTTTAATTCTTGCTTCTATCCTTGTTTTTGCATTCCTTTTTTATGAGATTTGGAAAAAGAAGTTAAAGAAAATAGAGTATTATGCTTATTCCCTTATTCTAGCTGGTCTTTGTGGTAATTTGGTAGATCGCATTCTTTTTCACTATGTAACGGATTATTTGGAGTTTCAATTTATGGGGTACGTGTTTCCTGTTTTTAATCTTGCGGATTGTTTTATTGTAGTTGGTGTATTTTTGATTTTTTTTGATATGTTAAGGGGTGATAAAAATGATGTTTGAAATTGGGGAAGAAGAAGGAAGACTTGATGTAGTATTGAGTCAAATACTTGAAAAAAGTAGAAGTAAAGTAGAAGTTCTTATTAAAGATGGTTATGTATTGGTAAATGGAAAGAAAGAAAAAAGAAGTTATCAAGTAAAGATGGGAGATAGTATTTTTGTAAGCAAGAAGGAAGAAGAGGAAATAAACCTTATTCCTTCTAATATTCCACTTGATATTATTTTTGAAGATTCTTATATGCTTATTATAAATAAACAAAGTGGTCTTGTTGTTCATCCTGCTCCTGGTCATAAAAGTGATACTTTAGTCAATGCACTATTATATCACTATAAGATTGAAAAAGATGATACGCTTCGTCCTGGTATTGTTCATCGGCTTGATAAAGATACATCTGGTCTTATGATGGTTGCCAAAACAGAGGATGCGAAAGAAAAGCTTTCTTTGATGTTAAAGAAGAAAGAGGTAAAGAGAACTTATCTTGCTTTGGTAGATGGTGTTATTTTACATGATACGGGTGAGATTGATGCACCCATTGGAAGAGATCCAAACAACAGACAAAAAATGAAGGTAACAAAGGAAAATGCGAAGGATGCAATTACACATTTTAAGGTTATCAAACGATATCAAAAACATACGTTAGTAGAATGTGTTTTGGATACAGGAAGAACCCATCAAATAAGAGTTCATTTTGAATATATTAATCATCCCGTTACCAATGATCTGGTTTATGGAAATCATAAAAACACAACTTCCTTTGGACAATTATTACATAGTAAAAAAATAGAGTTAATAGAACCAATTACCAAAGAAAAACTAGTATTTGAAGTGGATCCACCAAAAGAGTTTTTAGATTATTTGACGCAAGAAAACTTATAAAAAAATCTTGATTTTAAGAAGGAAAATTGATAGACTATATATAGTATAGGAGAGGTAGTTGATAATGATGTCAAACACTATAAAGTTTACAAATAGTTTACGGGGGGGGGGTAGCTTTAGATAGCTATCAATATTCTTTTAAGCGTGTAAGAAAGGATAGGATAGACTAGTTCTATTCTTTTTGTGTCATTATGGATAGAAAGAAATTGATGGTATCATTAACTACAACTCTTTTGGTAGTAATTGTCTTAATAGGAGTTGCTTATGCTCTTTTAAGGTTTCAATTAACTGGTGAGAGAACCCAAGTATTAAGAATAGGGGACTTAGAGTTAAAGTTAGAGGAAACAGGAAATACACTAGGACTAGAAAGTGGAGAGCCATTATCCGATGAAGAAGGATTATCATTACAAGGGTTTGATTTTACTTTAAAAAATGATAGTACCAAAACAGTAGATTATACTATTTATTTGGATGATGTCGAACTAGATAATCCATCTGATGTAAGAATAAATGATAAGAATATAAAATATAGTTTGGATAAGAATGGAGTAAAGGGAGAAGCAAAACCACTAACAGATACTGGAGTAAATCCAGAAAGAATATTAGAAGAAGGAAGTATTGGAAAGAATCAACAAAATGATTATACCTTAAGAATATGGGTTATAAATAGTCAAGAAGATATAACCGATCAAGTATTTAAAGCAAAGATAAGAGTAGAAAATACCTTAAAACCAAATGATATTAATGTAGATAACAATAATATCGTACTTGATATTAATAAAAAGAAACAAGAACAAATAAATATAAACAAAGAAGAGTTAGGTGAGGTATCTTATCAAAGTAAAGATAAAGAGGTGGCAGAAGTATCCTCTGATGGATTAATAACAGCAGTAGGAATAGGAAGTACAGAAATAGAAGTTATAAGTGGGACCTATAAACAGACAATAAGAGTAAAAGTAGAGAAAACAGTAGAAGCAGTATATGTAAAACAAGGACTTGGAGTACAAGAGATAGAGAAGGAAAAGGATAGTTGTGTCTTAAAGACAAAAGGTGAAGTATGTGAGAAGACACTACCAACGATTACAATGAAATCAGATGAATATACAGCTGTTGGTTGGAATACTTTAAAAGATAGTGAAGAAGGACAAAATGGAAAGATAACCTTCCAAGATAATGTTACTTATTATGCGATTAGTTATAAAAATGAAGTACCATATAAAGTATTATTTAATGGAAATGGTAATGTAATAGATGCAGAAGAGAAAAGTTGTAGTCTACCAAAAGCTTATAATGATACTCCACAACCAACTAGTTGTACGGTTATAACACCAACAATATCAGTAAATGAGAAAACACCAATTGTTGTAGGTTATAATCAAGAGAAAACTGCAACAACAGCAGAAGTAGGAAGTGGACAAGAACTTGTTGTAAATAAAGATAACAATGGTAAAACATACTATGCAATAACCAAAAGTGAAGGACAAGAATATAGTGTAAAATTTGATGGAAATAATAACCAAATAGATGATACAGAGAAGAGTTGTAGTATAAAAGAGGCTTACAATGGAGAAAGTCAAAAGACAAGTTGTACGGTTATTACTCCAACGATATCCGTTAATCCAAATACACCAACTATCATTGGCTTTAGTCAAAATCAACAAGCAACAGAAAAAGAAGTCGATCATAAAAGTGAATTAGAAGTAAATGAGAATAATAATGGAAAGACTTATTATGCAATAACAAGAAAAGATGCAGTCAATAGAGAAGTAAATTATTCCAAACAAGGAATAGGAGTAACAGCGATAGGAAAAGAAAGTGATAGTTGTGAGATACCAGCTGTTTATAATGGGGCAATACAAGAGACAAGTTGTATGGTAGATGCACCAGATATTACGGTATTAGAAGGATATACGAAAGTAGGATGGAGTGAAAACAAAGATGATACAGCAGGAATAGCAGTAGGAGCAAAGATAACATTATCAAAAGATGCTGCACCAACTTATTATTCCATTAGTTATAAGAATGCAATTACTTATCAAGTAAGTTTTGATGGAAATGGGAATGTTATTGATGCGACAGAAAAAACATGTGTGTTACCCGTTGCGTATAATACAACAGAACAACAAACATCATGTGATATTGAAACACCAACGATATCCGTTAACCCAAATACACCAACGATTATCGGATATAGTACAAAAACAGATGATCATACCAAAATAGTAGGAAGCAAAGAAAATTTAACCGTAGATTCTAATATTAATGGAACAACTTATTATGCTCAAACAACAAAAGAAAAAGTAGATTATACTGTAAAGTTTGATGCTAATAACAATGTAATTGATGGGACAGAAAAAAGTTGTTCTCTTGCTGCAACCTTTAATGGAGTAGAACAGGCTACAACTTGTAATGTTATCACACCAACGATAACAGCACATAAAAATACTCCAGATATTATAGGATATAATCAAGAAAAAGATACACATACATCAGAAGTAGGAAGCAATCAAGAATTAATCGTAAGTACAACAAATCATAATAAAACTTACTATGCTCAAACAACCGCACCAGCGAAAACCCATACAATAACCTTCAATAAAAATGGAGCCCAAAGTCAAACCGATGAAAGTGATATAGCCCAAGTAGCAGAAACCGTTACAAGAAGTTGTATAAGAGATGCAACCTTTAATGGAGTAGAGCAAGAAGCAACTTGTAGTGTAACATCACCAACAATTGTTGGAACAGGTATTACACCTACTGTTACAGGATATAGTGATGCAGCAGGAAATCATACTAATGGGTGGTCTCATAATAGTCCAAAAGAAATATCAGGAGATGCCACATGGTATGCTCAAACAACAAGAGGAGAAGTAATAAGAAGTATAACCTTCTATCGAAATAACAATACAAGTTTTACTTATGGAACAGATAAAGTAATAGCAGATTCCAAGAAATATACATTATGTAGTATAGCGGCTATCTATAATAACAATAATGGAAAAGAACAAGATAAAAGTTGTAGTGCTAAAATAACGATGCCATCTATTGAAGCTCCATCCTATACACAGACAATAAGAGGATGGACAACAGGTGCTACTACTTATACCAATCCATTAGCAGTAGAAAGTTCCCAAACATTATCAGCAAGTGAAGATTTATCTTATTATGCTCAAACATATAAAGGAGCAGTAACAAGAAGTATAACCTTCTATCGAAATAACAATACAAGTTTTACTTATGGAACAGATAAAGTAACAGCAGATTCTAAGAAATATACATTGTGTACCATAGATGAAGTAAGAAATAATAATGGAGGAAAAGAGCAAGATAAAAGTTGTAGTGCCACCATAACCTTTCCAACAATCGAAGCACCACCCAATACTCAAACTTTAATAGGATGGAGTGATAGTGCAACGAATCGAACACAAAGTTATACTTCTGGTCAAGCAAATGTAGTATTAACAGCAACAGGGGATTATAATTTTTATGCACAAACAAAGAAAGATGCTGTAACAAAGAGTGTATCTTATCAAAAAACAACAGGAGTAGCGTCCATTGGGAAAGAAAGTGATAGTTGTACCATAGCAGCAATTTATAATAACAATAATGGAAAAGCCCAAGATACAAGTTGTACAGTACAAGCACCAACGATAAATGCATCAAGTGGGTATGAAGTAATTGGATGGAATACGAGTAGTAGTGCAACTACAGGAACTAAACCAGGAGAAAACTTAACCTTAACAAATGCATCAACTACTTATTATGCTATAGTAAAGCAAACAGCAGTATCAGCAGTAGATAAATTACTATCAAGCTATACCAATGCAGCAAGCTTACAAGATTTTCAAAAAAGTACAGCAGTACAGCAAAAGAATATGTATGTGTTTACACATACAGCAGGAGCACAACAAATAAATTACACATCAGCCGAGTTAACCGATTACAG
>CANQYK010000014.1 GCA_947628065.1 uncultured Bacilli bacterium
ACCGATTTTTAAATTGCATTTACTTTTCCCTTTTATTTACTTATTTTGTCGATTGCATTTACTATTAGAATTCACCAACATATTATGTATACCGATTGAAACTTATTCTTTGAACTAAAAATTTATCTTGTATATCTATAGTTTTCAAGTTCTATTGTAGAGGTATTTACAAAAAAATGAAAAAAAGTGAATTTTCAAAATTCCGGCACTTTTTTGAGGGAATTTTGCATTTTCCCCGGAGGAATTTGCAATTTTCCCCCGAAATTGGCCCGGAATTTGCAATTTTCCCTTTTTGACAGAATTTCTTCCTTTTGTTAAAGTGGTAGCTACAAAGGGGGAATCTTATGATACCAAAAATATTAAAACGAACCACTTCTAGAAAATGGAGTATGAAACTTTATAAAAAGGACTTAAAAGCAAAGGAATTTCGGCCACCCTTTAGTGACAAGATGGCCAAAGCTTTCTTTGGGACAGAACAAAACAAACACTACCTTGCTTTTCTTCTTTCCGAAATCTTAAACAAAAAGATAGAAAAAGAAGAGTTATCTTTTTATAAAAATGATATCGCACCAAGTGAAGTTTCTGCTTCTATTTTTCAATGTGATATTCCTGTTATTTATCAAGGAGATACTCTTTTGTTGTTAGAATTTAATAACTCCTCGGATTTAATTTATGTGATTCGAAATATTGTTTATCTTTTTCTTATTTTCTATCAGTTATTAAAAGCCAAAAGAAAGAAGCAAATAGATAAAGTTTATAACGTTTGGTTAATTAATATTAATAATTTTGTAAATAGTAGGAACTATAAATCAAAGGAACATTACTTTTATAAAAGCTTTTGGAACCTAATATTTACGAAAAAAGTACAAACATTAGAATACTATCTTCCCATTGCCATCAAAAAGTATTATACTGATGGTATCAAAAAAGAAAAGCTTTCTCGTTTGGAAAGACTTATTGTAGCAAGTTATCAAAATGATATAGAGGAAGCAAAAAAATTTTTGGAAGGAGATGATTTCTTAATGTGTATGTTAGATGAAATTCATAAGCTATCTCATGCGAAAGATCAATTTACGTATTATCATTCTATGGAAGAGGAAAAAGAAGCAAGTTATATCAAAGGATATGACGTTGGCGAGAAAAATGGACTTTCTATCGGTCGAAATGAGGGCATTTCTATCGGACGAAATGAGGGCATTTCTATTGGTCGGAATGAAGGTATTTCTATTGGTCGGAATGTGGGTCGCGAGGAGGGTCGTGAGGAAGCTTATATGGAAATGGCAAAAGCTTTTGGAATTCCCTATGAAGAAATTAAAGCAAAAACCAAAAGTTTAAAAAAACAGAAGAAAAAATAAAGACTATAATGAAAAATATCACTATCAGAAGTATATTCACAAAATTCTATTGTAGTGTATTATGAGAAAGAAGAAAACTTTTGGAAGGAGATGATTTCTTAATGTGTATGTTAGATGAAATTCATAAGCTATCTCATGCGAAAGATCAATTTACGTATTATCATTCTATGGAAGAGGAAAAAGAAGCAAGTTATATCAAAGGATATGATGTTGGCGAAAAAAATGGACTTTCTATTGGACGAAATGAGGGCATTTCTATCGGACGGAATGTGGGTCGCGAGGAGGGTCGCGAGGAAGCTTATATGGAAATGGCAAAAGCTTTTGGGATTCCGTATGAAGAAATTAAAGCAAAAACCAAAAGTTTAAAGAAAAAATAAAGACTATAGTTATTTATAGAACAACCTTAAATTCTTTCTTTTTCTTTTCTATTTTTTTCGTTATAATAATCATAGAGGTGATTCTATGAAAAAAATAAAACAATACTTACCCTTTCTACTCGGAATCCTGCTTATGATTCCTTTCTTTGTACCACTGACCAAAATAGGACTTCTTCCGTTTTTCCTTATTTTACTTTGTATTTTCTATGGTACGAAAAAATTTGATATTAAACACTTTGGAATCCTGTTATTTCTTTTTTCTCTTCTTCTTAGAATTATCATCATATGTATTATAGATACTCCTATTATATCAGATTTTAAAACAATGTTTGATGCAGCAACTAAAATTAATTTAGGACATTTAAAAGATGTACAAGCATCAACATATTTTAAACTTTGGGGTTATCAATTTGGACATACTCTTTATATGTGTTTCTTTTTAAAAATCATACCTAGCGCGTTCTTTTTAAAACTGTTAAATTGTATTTTTTCTTCTTTTTCCGTTCTACTCTTATATCTTATTGGAAAAGATTTTGTAAAAGATATCACTGCAAGAAGAATGAGCCTACTTTATTCTCTTTTCCCATTCCCACTTTTTTTAAATACTGTCTTAACAAATCAACATCATTCTACTTGTTTCTTACTACTTGCTCTTTATCTTTTTACCAATAAAAAATTTAATAATATGAACCCCATCAAAAAAGGACTTCTTATTGGATCTTTGCTTGCACTTAGCAATATCTTAAGATCAGAAGGTATTGTTATCATAATTGCAATCTTTGCTTATTTTCTTCTCCAATTTACAAAGAAAAGAAAAGGAGAAATTCTAAAATTAGGTATTTGTTTGTTTTTCAGCTATTTCGTAATTGTTAATGGCACTTCCTATTTATTACAAGTTACCAATATTAGTAAAAGTGGTCTTTCGAATAAAGATCCTTATTGGAAGTTTATAACAGGACTTAATCCAACAACCAATGGACAATATAGTGAAGAAGATGCGAAAAGCTATTCCTTTGGAAATAAGAAAGAAGCAATTGCTATTATTAAAAAGAGAATCACTAAAAATATTACACATCTTCCAACCCTGTTCTTAAAAAAAGAAACCATCTTTTGGACACAATCTGATTTATCCTGGTCAATTGGTCACTTTACAACCAAAGGATATTCTTCCCTTTATTATTTTCTTGTATCCCTTAACCAATGTTTCTTATATTTTTTCTTAGGAACTGCAATTATCGGATGCTTTCAAAAACTAAAAAGAAAAGAGACACTACTTTTCATACTTATATTAGGTGCTTACTTTGGAGTTTATTTATGGATTGAGATTATGCCTCGATATGCTTATGCACCACAAACTATTTTATTACTTCTTAGTATGATGGGAATCGATGCCATCAAAGAAAAAAGAAAAGAACGATAAAATAATATTGTTCTTTTTATAATCCATCAAAATAGAAATCCTTCGCATAAGAATATTCTATTTGCTCTCCCCTTTTGGTTTTTTTCCAACCTTCAAAACAATGAGACCAATCAGTTAATTTTTTAGCACTCTTTCCTTTTAATTTTTCTTTTACCATTTTCATAACTTTTATTTCATCTTCTTGAAATAAATTTTTATCATATTCTTTTTTTGGTTTAAATATTGTGTTATCATTTTCATCAAAACAAAGCTCTAAAAAATCTTCTTGAATTAAAAGATTCAAATAAGCATCTTTTTTATCTATGATAGGGCCATAAACTCCGTTCGCATATTTTAATTTAGTAAGAGGTCTATTTAATGTTTTATAACAATAAAAATCAAGAGCAAAAAAGTTTTTCATAATCTGGGTTTTATTTAAATAATTATCTTTTAACAAATATAAAAATACATTAATTGTTTTTAAATCCAACTCTATTTCAATTTTATCTAAAATTTGATAGTATTCTTTTTCTCTTAATTGATCTTTTCTTTTTTCTAAAAGTTTTACAAACTCCATTTTATTATGATCTATTTTTTGATACACTGATAAGTATTCTTTTTGTGGAAGTGACTGTGCATTTTCATAACGGGTAATTGTTTTTTTGCTCCAACCAAGTACTTTCGCAAACATCTCTTGTGATAAATGAAAACTTTTTCGTATCTCTTTTAACTTTTCAAAACTTAAACCATACGTTTTTAAATATTCATCATAAATATGAAATAAGTCTTGATCCAAAGTATCATTAATAATTTCTGTTTGGCAAAAAGGACAAGAAAATATTTCTTCCTCTACCATAATTTTCTTTCCATGTATTTGATATTCATTTTTTTTCTTATCCCTTTTTGGATTTACCATTTTATCACAATGATAACAATACATTTTTTTCATCTTTTGCATCCTCCTTTTTTACTATCTTCATGAAAAGACAAACAAATAATGCCACTTGGTCGCATCGTTAACTTAATGTATGCGATTTTACTATGAATTTCTTTTTTGAAAATATACATTTCACTATTAAAATCTCTTTTTAAATCATGATCAAAATCTACTTTGATACAATCCTTTTTCGTAAGTTGTAATACATAGTTCCATATTTCTTCTTTTCGCATAATACCAAGATCCAACAAAGCTTGTTTTGCACTTACATAGTGATTCTTACTTTTAATCTTTCTGTCTCCTACAAAATAACATTTTCCTTTTTTTATCTCTCTTTGACAGATTTTTAAAAATGTATCTACTGCGTCTTCTGTTAGTAACTTCATGCATCCTCCTTCTAGTTGTTAACATTTTTATGCTTGTATTATATCTCTATTTTTATTTGGTGTCAATTGTCTCTTTCTAAAAAGTAAGAAAAAAGGGGCTGTTCAATAATTAAGTGATTAATTTTGAATTAGTCTCTTTTTCTTATAAATTAATAAAACCTTGAAAGCATAAGTTTTCAAGGCATTTTTGTGATACAATAATCTTGTTCAAGGAGTTGTATCACATGTCTTATTTTACTATAAAAAGACCAATTTTTCTAGTCCCTTCACCTTCTATAATGAAGGAATATGAAAAAATTGATAAATTTATGGAACTTTTAGAAAAATCAGAAGTTTCTGAAATATTAAAAAGTGTAAAGCAATTTGATGAAAAGTGTAAAGGTCCAAATGGTTATAATCCATATAATCTATTTGCTGCTATTGTATATTGCTTTGCTAAATTTAAGGCTAGTTTAAGAGAAATAGAAGATAAATGCATCTATGATATAAGAGTACTTTATATTATGGAAGGAAAAACACCCGCCTTTAATACAATAGGTAATTTTGTAAATGACTATATATTGCCTTATCAATATGAAATATTTACTTTAATTAATAAACAAATAATCAAAGAACTAGAATTAGATATTTCTAATGTTTATATTGATGGAACAAAATTTGAAGCAAATGCAAATAAATACAAGTTTGTTTGGAAACCTAGAAAATTTCATCAAAATTTAGATAAAAAAATTAGAGAATTTATGATAAGTATTGGATATACAATTGATTTCGAAGAATATATAAAATCTAGTCAATTTTATGATTTGTTAAATGACTATGTAACTAAAAATAATATTGATATTAATAATATACCATCAGGTAGAGGTTGTAAAAGAACGGAAGAACAAAGAAATTATAAACATGGATATGAATTATTATTAAAATTACTTCAATACGAAGAAAAAGAAGAAATATGTGGTCCAAATAGAAACTCTTACTATAAAACAGATCATGATGCCACTGCAATGGCATTAAAAACAGACTATTATTCAGGACATGGTTCTAATATGCATGCTGCATACAATGTTCAAATATTAGTATCTAGTTTACTTATTCTAATGTATGGAGTGTTTCAAAATAGAACAGATTATTATACATTTATACCAATGAACAATTTATTCTTTAAATACTATGGTTTTTATCCTAAAAATGAATGTGCTGATTCAGGATATGGAATTTATGTTAATTATCTTTATATTAAAAAACATAATATAGGAAATTATGTAAAATTTTTATCATGGAATGGGGAAGCTTCTGGCAAAAGTCCACAAATATTTAAAATAAACGAAAAAAAAGAAGTTATATGTTTGAATGGAGTAATAGGTAAACTATATTCTACTAATACTCATCCTAAAATAAAAGATGGTAAATTTTATAAGTTTGAGGGATGCAATTCATGTGGTTACTCATACAAATGTAGAAAATTTATGAAAGAAGAAAACAAAAATAAAGATTATCGTATTAAAGAAATTTCTATTGAATATGAAATATTGAAACAAGAAGCAAGAGAAAAATTACTTAGTCCAAAAGGTATAGAAATAAGAGTAAATAGAAGTATTCAAGTAGAAGGAAGTTTTGGTCAAATAAAACAAAATATGAATTATGAACGAATTAGAAGAAGAGGTTTAAATAAAGTGTCGTGTGAAATAATGTTAGAATGTTTAGGCGTTAATATAAGAAGATTTTTAAATTCAATTGAAAAAAATAAATTCAAAGAAAATTGTTGGAACACTCCCCCTAATTTACACTCTGAAGTTTTTCCAAAGTGTAAACCAAAAAAAAGAGACTAATTCAAAATTAATCACTTAATTATTGAACAGCCCCTTGCTTCTAAATAATATCTTTTATCATAACTATGTCCCATAGAAAATGTCTTTCTTGGTAAGGCACCATCTAAAAATTCTATTGTAATAATTACTCCATTAATAATAAATAGCATATTACATTATGGTTCTATTCTATTAGGACCGCGAAATAAAAACATTGTTTCCTTTAATGAAGGTATTTCTAACAACAACATTGTAATTCTATCAATCCCAATTGCAAAACCACCATGTGGAGGACAGCCATATTTGAAAAATTCAAGATAAAATTTAACATCCTCCCCTAATCCCTTTTCCTCTGCCTGTTGCTTCAAAATAGGATACCGATGCTCTCTTTGTGCTCCTGTTGTAATTTCACATCCTTTCCATATTAAATCATAACCTTGTGGAACTCCATTTTTTCGCATATGATAAAATGCTCTTTTTTTCGCACTAAAATCAGTAATAAAAACAAATTCATGACCATATTTTTTCTTAATCCATTCGCTTGCTAATTTTTCTGATTCACTATTCATATCACCAATTTCTTCGATGCTCATAGAAAATCCATATTCTTTTTCTAACTCTTGATATAATGTTTCTAATTTTATTCTTGGAAACGGTTTCTTTGGAATTGTTATATCAACAGAAAACAGTTCTTTAATTTGATTACCATAATTTTCTTTTACTGCTGTTAATCCAGCAATTAATAAATCTTCTTCAAAATCCATAACATCTTTATAAGAATCAATGTAACTAAATTCAATATCAAAAGAAGTAAATTCTGTTGTATGACGATAAGAATTAGAATTTTCAGCACGAAAAGCCGGTGCTATTTCAAATACTTTTTCAAAGCCACTTGAAAGTGCCATTTGTTTATAAAATTGTGGACTTTGAGCAAGATAAGCTTTTCGATCAAAATAATTTAAACAAAATACAGAAGAACCAGATTCACTTGCTGTTGGAATAATTTTAGGAGTATGGATTTCAATAAAGTTATTTTTTATAACAAATTCACGAAATGCATTGACAAGACAAGTTTGTATTTGAAATATAAATTGATTCTTTTCATTCCTTAAATCAAGAAAACGATATCTTAATCTAGTATCAAGCATAGAACTTTTCTCTTTATAATTAAAAGGTAATTTTTCAAGACAATAACTAGTAATATCAATTTCTGTTGGAATAAATTCCATACCATTTAATTTTACTTTCTCATTTGTATGCAAAATTCCTTTCATTTTTACCGTACTTTCACAAGATAAATTAGAAACAATTTCACATAACTTTTCAGTTTCTTTTGTTTTTTCCAATGTTACTTGTACTTTTCCTGTAATATCACGAAGAATTATAAATATTACATATTGCAAAAATCGAATATTATCTACAATTCCCTCAATTACAATTTCTTTTTCTATATAATCGTTTAATTCTACAAAACTTATTTTTTTCATCTTTTTAACATCCTTTCTTTTTTACTTAAATAATAAAAAACAGTTATATCCCAAAGGGACGAATAACTGTTAATCCGCGGTACCACCCTATTTATTATATTCATAATATAATCACTTAAGAAATAACGGTCTACCCGATTTGTCCTACTACAATTTCAAACAAATAGCTCCTAGGTGTCTTTCCTTTCTTCTTAAACTATTTTCCACCAAACAATAGCTCTCTATTTTAAGATTATAAAAGTACTTCTCCTAATCATTGCTGATAAAAATTATATTAATATATTTGATAAAAAATTTCAATTAAAACTTTTTACTTTTTTCTCTTCGATATTCTTCTTATATAAATTAGTAAGTGGTTTAAATTCCCCA
The DNA here is from genome assembly GCA_947628065.1 of uncultured Bacilli bacterium. Lineage (GTDB taxonomy): Bacteria > Bacillota_I > Bacilli_A > RF39 > UBA660 > Onthousia. The sequence goes on from CANQYK010000014.1 coordinate 8,119, forward strand.
CTACTATCTATTTTTTCTTCAAAATATGTACCATTTTCATAATACGCCTTTAATCCATAGGGTTCAATATTATGATAACTTGCATCACTCATGATTAAACGATAAGTATCATCAACAATTTCTAAGGCACAGCAATTCGATAAGAAAATACCAACTTCATTACTATTTTTAAGCATTTCTTTCGCATCTTCATATCTGCTTCCTTCATCACAATGTGGAACTACCAATCCATCATAAAACCCTAAACAATTTAATGCTATTAAAGGTTGATCATCACCATATTTTATTTTTAAAGAATCACTGGAACACTCTTTAAACCAACAAATTGCACCAGCAGAAACGCCACACATTACTTTTCCATCTTCCCATGCTTGCCTTAACATTTTATCAAAGCCTGTATCTTTCCAAAGTTTAATCATATCAAGTGTATTTCCTCCACCTTCAAATATGATATCAGCCCAATCAATAAGACTTTTAACATATTCTTTATCAGTTAATTTATCACTTTTTAAATCTTTGCAAGGACAACCATACATTTTTTCATATATATCAACCATTACTTGAAAATATCCTTCTTGTCTTTCAAGTGGTTGTGAATGTGCTATTAATAAAAAATTAGGATGTTCTTTGCCAGTTAGTCTTATAATTTCCTTATCTTGATTTGCTAACTCATAAGGAAATCTCGTTCCATCAGAACCTAATCGTCCATTTTCTCCGCCACCTATAGCTAATACTTTTCTACTCATAAGAAAAACTCCTATTTTATCTTTCTTGCTTCTAAATAATATCTTTTATCATAACTATGTCCCATAGAAAATGTCTTTCTTGGTAAGGCACCATCTAAAATAACGGTTTTAAAAAGTTCGTTTTTACTCATGGCTTTAAATAAAATACCAACATTTCCTTCTTCCATTCCCATTTTTCTTGTGGTATCATCTCCATGAATATAGTCAATTTTACCTTTGTTTTCCTTCAAATATTCATCTAAAAATAATTGAATGGAACCAACCGAAATATTTGATTTTGGATTTTTAATATAAATTTTCTTATCCATATCTTTGGTAACAAGTTCAACTTCTTGTCCATCTCCATCTTCATTAATTTCATAATATTGATACAAAGAAGAAAGTAATTTTTCTACATCGGTATCAAAAATAACACGATGAATTGGTTCAAACTCTAAGGCATCACTATGTAAGTTTACAAGTTCAACCAAAGCATATCTTGCTGGATGATTTAAATATTCTTCTTCTGGTAATGTTTTCTTAAGATCTTCATAACATGCTTTCGCAGTCGCTAAAGAATGATTCCCATCTCCCATAGCAAATAGTAAAACACCTTTTCCTGATACATCATATTTTGCTTCAAAATAATCTTTGTCCATAAGATGTTCTAATTTCTCTTCTATTTTAGAAATAGAACTATCGTTTAACCTATAACCTTTAATGTGTCCACCATTTTCCATAAGCGAAAAATCATAAACAACATCTTTTTCTTCTACTTCCTTTTTTAAAGGTTCAATAACCTCTTTTTCTTCATCATCAATTAAAATCATAATATGAGGAAGTTCAAGTAAAGCGTTTTCCCTTACCTTCAATCTTGGTGGAATTCTCTCAATTACTGTTTTCTCCGTTGCTCTTATCAACGACTCTGATCCTTTTTCATAAGAATACTCTTCTAAGTCTACCATACCAATTAATCCTTCACGAACTCTTCCATCTTTTTGTGTTCTCTCAAGATAAATCATAGTATCGGTTAACTCTTGAAATAAATCCTCATCAAGATATTCTTTCATTGTCTGGTTGATTTTTTCGATTCTTTCATCAACATCCTTTTCTTCTAAGAAAATTTCAGGCAATGTAATTCTTAGTGTTGATGGACTATCTCCTACAATTTCTTCTACTTCCTCCCAATATTCTTTTTCACTTGTGTATTGATCACACGCTACAACACTCCACTTCTCCATATCTACATTTTTTGGAAGCAAAATGTTAGCTTTTTTAAATGGTACCATATCATACCCTCCTTCTTCATTAGAATATCAAATTTTAAAAGAAAAAACAACTTTTTTGTTGTTCTATTTTCTTCTACTTTTTATGATAACTTTTTTTGAATTTTTATCATATTAATTCCAATTATAAAGAATAGGAAACCAAAAATTGTTATACTCTTCTTATTTGAATTGGTATCTGGTACCGATACTATTTGATTATCTTCTTCCTCTATCGTATTAATAGCTGTTTTATCACTATTTTCTTCCTTTGTTATTCCCTGTAATGAATTATCATTTTTTTCATTCGTTTCTTCTTGATCCAACACATTTTGATTTTTCTCTTCCTCTAAGTCTACCTTTATATAAGCTATTTCATGTTCATCAAGATCTTTATCTCCTTTTTGATACTCGAATGTTTTGGTAACTGTTTGATTTCCACTTTTTAGAGTTAAGGTATATTTTTTACCATACTCCAATCCATAAAAACGAATATAATATTTCTTTTCCTCATTATGATATCCAGAAATTGATTGTAGATTTTTTCCATCACTACGAATCGTAGCTTGATCTACTTTTTTACTACTTTGACCCTCATAAGGATTAACTTCTACTTCGTAACTATTTTCAATTTTGCTATCTGTATCTTTCTCTAACAATGAAAGAAGTGGTCCATAATGATGATAAGATACTCCTAAATTCTCATAATTATATTTTTGTTTGATTTCATCTAATATATCCATACATTTCTTTAATCCATCATTATAGAATGTATCTTCTTCTCCTACTGTACCATATTTGGGATCTTGTACTTCTGCTACGGAAACAATTTTTATTTTATGTTTTTTTGCAAGTTTTACTTCTTCATCAAGATTATCCATAATTGTTTCCTTATAATAATTCATAAAAGCAATATGATGGTACTTGTAATTCATTAAATTTTCTAATTCTTCTTCCGACAATTTATTTAACCATACAGGAAGTGACATAGAATATTCAAGTCCTAAACTATTAGCATAATCACAACTTTTTTTCGTATTCTTTGTAAAAATTTGAAACAATTCTAATTGTCTTTCCTTCTCAGCTTGTTTATACTCATCGGTTAAGTAAAATTCTACATCTAAACTAACACCTTTTAGCTTATAATCTAATTTCTTATTAAGTTCATAAGCCTTATCAATTAGTTTTGTTACATTCGACATATCACCTGTTGTAAGCCAATCGAATGCACTATCCAATAAAAATACATCTAACTTATTTTGCTTCGCAAATTCCATAATTTGTTGTAATCGATCCTCTTGTTTTTCATTGGAAGGTTTTTGAACATATAATGTATTGATCTTTAAATATTCAATTTCTTTTTTTAATTTTGACAAATTAATATCTTCGATATTCCAACAGTATAGTGAAACAATATTCGAATTAGTAACTTCTGGTTGTTTATAATTTTCTTGCAAACCCACCTCTTCTACTTTCTTATTTTTTAAAAAGATGTCTTTTTTAAATGCGATTAATCCAACAAAAGAAAAACCAATAAAAACAACAAGAAAAATTATTAATAACAATTTTATTCCTATTTTTCTCTTCATAACTCCTCCACTTTTTTTACTTATTAATAAAAATATATTTTAATGTGTTATAGACTATCACAACGATTTTAATTTGTCAATGGGCATAGTAAAAATTGACACTCTACTTGAGTGCCAAAGTTTTTATATGATTTTTTTATGCATTAAGATTTACAAAATGATAAGAATCTCTTGCAATCATTAACTCTTCATCTGTTCCATAAACATAGCATGGAATCTTACTATCTTCTTTTGTAATAAGTCCTTCCATTCCTTTTCGAACCATAAGAGCATCATTTTTCTCATTGTCAATAACAACACCTAATGGTCTTAATTTTTCTAATACTTCTTTTCGAATGATTGGATCGTTTTCTCCACCACCTGCAGTAAAGATGATGGCATCTACTGTTTCTAGTCTTAAAGCATATTTGGCAATATATTCTGCAATTCTTCTTGTATACATAGAAATAGCCAAAAGAACTTTTTCCTCTTTTTTCTCATAGGCTTCATCAATATCACGCAAATCACTCATAAGAGCAATTCCTTCTAATCCACTTTGTTTGTTTAATATGGTATCAATTTCATCATAACTTTTCTTCAATTTTTTCATCATATAACCAATCATCGTATAATCAATATCACCACTTCTTGTTCCCATCATAATACCTGCATTCGGCGTAAATCCCATAGAAGTATCAATACACTTTCCATCTTTCACAGCAGAAATAGATGCCCCATTTCCAATATGACAAATAATTAAATTACCATCTTTGTTTAATACTTCCTTCATTTTTAAACTAATGTATTGATGCGATAATCCATGGAATCCATATTTTCTAACCCCATACTCTTGATACCAAGAATAAGGAACAGAATAAAGATAGGTATCTTCCTCCATGGTTTGATGAAACGCAGTATCAAAACACGCTACCATTTTCGCATTTGGAATATTTTCCATAAATGCTTTGATACCCGTTACGGATGCTGGATTATGAAGAGGAGCCAAATCGGTTAAAGATTCAATCTCTTTTAATACCTCATCTGTAATTACAACCGAACTACTATATTTGCTTCCACCATGAACAACACGATGACCAACGGCTGCAATCTCATCAAGAGAAGAAATAATTTTTTTCTCTTCTAATTCTTTGATTAAAATTTGAACAGCATCTCCATGATTTTTTAATTCGCATTCTTCTTTTACTTTTTCTCTATTTACTAAAATATCATAATTACTTCCATCAAGACCAATGCGATCAAAACTTCCTTTCGTTATAATTTTTTCTTCTGGCATTTCATAAAGACGAAATTTTAAAGTACTACTACCACAATTCACTGATAAAACTTTCATTTTTTTCACCTCGTACCTATTATATAATAAGAACGAAAAAAAAGATAGGCTTTTTCTAGCCTATCGAGTAAGTTAATCTAACTACTTGTTATTATAACTTCCACTAATTTGGTTCATTCCGTTTTGTACTAAACGTCTAGTGATTTCACCACCAACTGATCCATTGGCACGAGAAGTAGCATCAGGTCCTAAATTAACACCAAATTCGTTAGCGATTTCATATTTCATTTTATCGATAGCTTGTTTAGCTCCAGGAACTCTCATTTTCATAGAACTACTGTTGTTTGAGTTACTCATTGTTTTCACCTCCTACATTAGTAGAATGGTATATTTTTCATATTTTATCCATTTTTTTGAATGGTAATTTTTACCTATAATAATTCTTGAAATTGTTTTTCTTCCACATCTTTTATTTTTAAAACTTTTTTTTCTTTTACGGCTTCTTCTAAAAGAGCAGAAAAAGAAAATTTTTCTTCTTCTTTTAAACATTCTTCAATGGTTGGATTAATAACAGGATGTTTTGGAACAAAGACCGTACAACAATCTTCAAATGGTAAAATACTCGTATCATATGTATCTATTTTTTTAGAAATGTCAATAATTTCTAATTTATCAAGACAAGCGACAGGACGAATAACAGGGACATTTGTTACGGCATTAATAACGCGCATACTGTTTAAGGTTTGACTCGCAACTTGTCCAACACTTTCTCCATTGATAATAGCCACTCCTTTTTCTTCTTCTACTAACATTTCCATAATTCGATACATCATTCTTCGCATAATAGTAATGACATAATCATCTTTTACATTTTTATAGATCTCTTCTTGTATTTTGGTAAAAGGAATAATATGTAGTTTAATGAAACTAGTATACTGTGCTAATTTCTTTGTCAATGTGATTACTTTTTCTCTTGCTTCTAAACTAGTATGAGGAAGCGCTTCAAAATAAACAGCTTCTATTTTAATTCCTCGCTTCATTGCTAAATATCCAGCAACTGGTGAATCAATTCCTCCACTTAACATTAAAAAAGATTTTGGTTGCGTTGAAACAGGATAACCACCAAGTCCAGAATATGCATTATAGTAAAGAAGCGTTTGATCCTTTAATATTTCAATGTGAATAATCACATCGGGATGATGAACATCAACGGATACATCTTTTTTGTTTTTGAGTACCACACCACCAAAATAAGGTGCAAGATATCTACTATCTTTTGGAAATGTTTTATCACTTCGTTTGATATCAATTTTAAACGTTTTAAATTCTTCTTTTTCCACCGTTTCTGTTAATAACGTTTGAATCGCATCCATGGTACTTGGACAAGTATAAATAATATGATAAGAATAAATTCCAAAAGTATGGGATAGAATAAAAAGAAGCCTTTCTTCATCCTTACTATCATATGTTATATACATTCTTGATAAGTCCATTGTAATACTACAATTAATATCTTGTAGCTTTGCTTCTAAATTTTTCTTTAACGTTTTTACAAAAAAACTACGATTCCCTTTTTTGGTCGTTAATTCACCATATTTTATTAATATTTTTTTCTCCATTATAGTATCTCCTTTTTTAAAATTTTTATAAATGTTTTGGCTTCTTCTAAGGTGTTTAATTTCGATAAACTAATTCGTAAGGATGATTTACTCACATCTTTGTTTTTGGTTAAAGCAAAAACGGTAGTGGAAAGATCTTTTTTAGAAGAACAAGCTGTTTTGGTAGAAAGATAGATTTCAAATTGTTCCAACTTATGTAAAACCGTTTCGGGTTTTTGTCCTAAAATACTAAAATTTAAAATATATGGACTACCATCTTCTTTGGAATTTACAACAACATTTTGACACGTTTCTAATTCACCTCGTAAATAAGTATTAATTTCTTTTACGGTTTTATAACTTGCTTCCTCTTCTTCTAAAATAAGACGCAGTGCTTTGGCAAAGGATGCAATCAGTGGAACAGATGGTGTTCCTGCTCGATAGATGGATTGACTCGCACCACCTGAAATTAAAGGCGTTAATCCTACTTTTTCTTTTTTGATCAAACAAGCAATTCCTTTTAAACCAAAAAACTTATGTGCACTCATACTAAATAAGTCAACATCTTCTAAATGAACTGGTATTTTACCAATACTTTGTGTCCCATCCACGTGAAACAATGTCTTGGGATATTTTTTAATTAACTTTCCAATTTTTTCAATGTCTTGAATGGTTCCTACCTCACTATCCACATGATGCATCGTAACCAGGATAGGTTCTTCTTTTAATAAGGTTTCTAAACTTTGTAAATTAACATGTCCAAAATCATCTAATTCGACATATTTTACAGTTATATCTTCTGTTAATTGTTGTAAAGTTACGCTAATTGACGCATGTTCCAAAGGTGTTGTAATAATCAGTCTTTTCCTTTTGGGATAAAAACCAAGCACACCTTTGATTGCCATATTATTGGATTCACTCGCACTACTAGTGAAGATAACTTCATTCTCTTTAATATGTAGAAGATCAGCAACTTGCTTTGTTGCTTCTAACATTAACTTTTTACTCTGTAGGCCCAAAGTATGAAGAGAATTTGGATTTCCAACAAATTCTTTACTAACCTTAACAAAAGTATCTAAAACCTCATCCCGAACGAAAGTTGTCGCACTGTTATCAAAATATATCATAATATCCCTTCTTTCTTAACGACATTATTCTAACATATTTTAAAAGAATTAGCGAGAGAAAGAAAAACTTATACAAATATCTTATGTATAAGCATTAATTATTTGCTCTTTCTACTTTCTTTTTGCTCTTCTACTATGGTTCCCATCAAAGCTTGATGATAACTTTCTTTTATTTTATATAAATCATAAACAACGAGTTTTAAATCATTTTTATCGGCTAACTCTTTCGCTTGCCTCATATACTCTCTGCATTTTTCTTGTTCTCTACTATCCACTGTTAAAAAGACATAACTACTTTTTGTATCAAAATCCATACCACGTCGAAACAATACAACTTCACTTTTTCCATCGTTTTCTACTAATTCTTGATAAGTAGAAGAAAGTATGCCAAACTCATTTTCTTTATCGTATTCTAAATTATTCAATCCTTTATTGGTCGTTAAATAATATTTGGAAGATAATGCAATGGCATCTTCTTTTAATCCTTCTTTGTTAAAACCTATTCCAAGTTGAAAAGAAATCGGTGCGTCTAAATAATATTGTTGTGAGTAAATTGTTGCAGAAAGTTGATTGTTGGTATCAGAGTGATACGATGAAAAACCATCTTTATCTGAATACATATATTCTTTTCCATCGAAAGAATAATTGACCTGTGTTTGATCTAACATTTTATCAAGTAACATTTTTCTTTTTTCCAATTCTATTTGTTCTTCTTTGGTTAATTCCATCTCTTCCTTATTCTCTTTTCTTTCTTTTCTTATCTCTTCTTTTAATTTTTCTTCTTGTATGCCTCGAAACTTTTCTGTATCCCTTAAAAAGAAGTGTAACATTTGTGGTTTTAAATCTCGAAAATCTTCTACCATTGTATATTTTTCTTGTGGTACAAACAAACGAGATATCATATCTTTTCGAAATAGACTTTCATATTCTAAATAAATATCTTCTAATTCCTCTATATTGCTTTCCTCTACAGTATCAAGCCGTTTTAACAAATCTTTTGCTTCCTCCAAAGAAATCGTCTCTAATTTTTTCTTTAAAATATCCATATTTTCTATTTTTTTCTTCTCTTCGTCTGTTAAGTCTTTTCTTTTTAAATATTTTTCTTTCCGATCTTCTAGGCTTCCTTCTTTCTTATCTTTTAAATCATATAAGATAAAATCAAAATGATGGAGAATATTTTCTTTTCCATAAATTCCTACCGTCTTAGTAATATAATCTCTTGCAATCCTATAACAATCTGATTTTTTTGTTTCTTTTTCCTCTTCGATTCCCTTTACAACAGCATCAAAAATTTCATCACAACTTTCTTTTTTTAAATCAAGATTATAATCATATCCTCCATCATCAGCAATCAAAAACTTATTTTTCCATTGGTTATCACTTAAAACATAAGAATAAAAATTGTCTTTTAATACTTGTAATACCTGCTCATTTTCCTTTTCTTCAAAATTTTCTTTTTTAAAATCTTTACAATTAAGAGAATACATAGAACTAAAAGAATAATTACCAGTTATTGTTCCTAGTAAAAAGAAATTTGAAATATAAGGATGTTCTTTCTTATCCCAATACGTTAATATTTGTTCTTTAAAACCTTCTTTGGTTTTACTTTTTGTAATGATGTTTAAAATATCACTTACTTCTTTCATACTTTCACGCTCTATTAAAAAGTCTAACATCGTATTTGAAATGTTAAGTTTTCGACATTTTCCTTTGTTCTTTTGTCTTAAATATGCTTGTTTTATCTTTTCTTTTTTCTCATTCATAGTATCACTCCTACTACGATTGTATCAAAAAAAGGTATGAAAAAAAAGAAGATTACACTAAACTTCTTTCATTTTATCGTACTGTTTATATAAATATTGTACAGAGTTCTCCAAAAAGAAATAGTGTACAACATAAAAGGCTAAGAAAATAAGTAATATCAACACCACTGGGAAAAAGATTGGTGTTATGATACTCACAGCTAGAAAAAACAAAGTAAACACAGCATAAAAACAAGTAACAATTAAATGAATCAATCGCTCATGTTGAAAAAAACCAATTTTAATTAAGTGTTCCTCTATCATTTTCTTATCAATCTTTTCTTTTTTTTCTAATAATTGATCGATTTCTTCTACATAACTTTTTAAATATTGTTTCATTTTTACCTCCAAACAACAAAAAGTGTAAAACCTTACACTTTAATCTGTGGAACCAAAGCCACCTTTTCGCTCACCTTCTGCAACATCATCATCGGTAATTAAATATTTTTGAAAAATGGCTTGTCCAATAATATCTCCTTTTTTTATTTCTAATGGTTCTTCCTTTATATTATAAAATTGGAAATAGAAATGACCATCATTGCTTTCATTTCCATAATAATCAGCATCGACTACACCTATACTATTTGGAAGAACAAGACCTTTCTTTGGTCCACTACTACGGTTTACCAAAAATAGTACTTCATCTTCTTGAAAATACGCCTTTAATCCTGTTGGAATCAAAGTTGGCTTTTGTCCTTTTTCATAAGGAGGAATTACCATATCTTCGGCTGCTTCTACATCATATCCGGCTGAAAATTTTGTTTTTCTCTCTGGCATATGAATATCTTTATCTTCCCATCCTTTTGCAATTTCAAACCCTCTTGTTCTCATATACACCATCCTAACTATTTTGATTGCACGCGATTCTCTCTTTTAACTCGCATGCTTCTTCATAAATTTTACTATTATCAATATACAGTACAATTTCCCCTTTTTCAAGTGTTTTTGGAACATCAATAATTCTTTGATTACTACTTCCAACATAATGAAGTTTCTCTTCGGCAAGTTTCATCATAAATCTTCCCTCTAATAATACATCAATATTATTTAAAATATCTTCTAAGTTTTTATCGATTTCCTTTTGAGCCATTAACTCTTCCCAAGTATATCCAGTATAACTCCATATTGTCTTATTTGGATAAAGTTGTCGAATATTCGTTACCAAGTCACGAATCGTCTTTCGGTTACCAAGGTATAAGGGATCTCCCCCTGATAACGTAATACCACTACACCAGTCTTGATCAAGTTCATGATAGATCTCTTGAATGGTATCATCATCAAAAGTAACACCATCTTCAGGATCCCAAGTAAGGGCATTTTGACATCCTGGACATTTATGGGAACATCCACTTACCCATAGTACAACACGTAGCCCTTCCCCATTTAACATATCTGCTTTTGTTATATTGTGATATTTCATTACATTGATTTCCTTTCTGATATTTCAATCATTTTTGCTTTGTTCAATCTTGTATCTCCATGAACTCTTGAGTAAGATAAGTAACCATTCATACGGTCAATCTTTGTTAAATCACTACTTCCACATTTTGGACAAACATCCATATCAAGTTCTTCATGTCCACAAACATTGCAGTAAGAAAGGGATAGATTAACACCTTCATAGAATCCTTTTTCCATGGCACGTTCTACATAAGTACGCATTGCTTCATCATTATAATTTAAGTTATAGCGAACATACTGAATTCTACCACCTTTGAATAACTCCCAGAATCTTCCTTCTAAGTCTTGTTTTTCAATTCCTGTAATATCTTCCCATACACCACAGTGGAAACTATTGGATACATATTCACGATCGGATACTCCTTTTACAATTCCATATTTCTTACGGAATTGTTCAATTTGTGTTCCACAAAGACTTTCTGCTGGTGTTCCATATACGGCATATAAAATATGATCTTCTTTTTTGAATTCTGCTAATTTATCATTGATATATTTCATAACATCAAGAGCGAATTGTCCATCTTCTACTAAACTTTTACCATTGTATAACATTTGTAATTCATTAAGAGCAGTAATTCCAAAAGAAGCAGTAGATGCTTTTAATAATGGTTCAATGCACTCATTTGGTTTTAAGTGTCCACCATAGAATCCTCCTTCACAGTAAGCAAGTGGGTTTGTTGATGCTTTCTTTTTAGCAAGATAATTATACGTTCTAATATGAATCTTACGAATCATTTCAAGATAGTAGTCAAGTACTTCATAAAAGTCTTTTTGTTCTTCTCTTGCTTTGGCTAAAATCATAGGTAAATTAAAGGATACTGCACCAATATTAAATCTTCCAATAAAGACTGGTACATCTTTATCGTCAGCTGGCTCCATACCACCACGTTCAAACCAAGGGGATAAGAAAGCACGGCATCCCATTGGACTAACAATTTTACCATATTTCTTAAACATTTCTGGAACATAACCTTCTCCTGTTAAAGATAGGTAATCAGGATACATGGTTTTGGCACTACAAGCTAGAGCAGTATCAAAAACATGAGCTAATTTTTTACCTTTTTTATGAAGATTTTTATCATATAAAAATACTAGTTTTGGGAATAAGGTTGGTTTTCTATAACCTGGTTTTCCTTGTCCTTTCATATGGGTTTCCAAAATAACTTCTGAAATCATTTGTCCATATGGATCTTCTTCATGCCCAAACGTAAAGGTTACAAATGGATAGTCCCCACGACTTGATCCTACACTGTTTAATTTATATTCAATTCCTTGATATCCTTGTTCACATTCTCTTCTAGTCTTACGCCAAGCATATTCTTCTGCTTTCTTTGGATCTCCTTCATCTTCTTGTTCTCCTGTTATCTCCATATACTCATCATAGAATTTATTATACGTTTTCTTAGCATATGGCGTTAGAATGGTATCCACCTCTGGAACGGTAAATCCACCATACTGCATAGCAGCGGTATTAATGATAACGTCCCCCATAACATCAAAAGCAGTATCTAGTGTTTTAGGTTCGTTATACCAAAGATTTCCCATTTCAAAACCATCTTTCATAACAGAACCAACATCACACAAGCAACAATTCATCGTATCACGTCTTGCACTCATATCATGAACATAAATATAACCATCTTCACACGCTTCAATCTCAGCTTTTGTTAAGAAGAATTTTTTATACAACTCTTTGTTTAAGTTCCCATAAACCAAACTTCTTTGTGTTGATACTAAAGCACTATCGGTATTTGAATTTTCTTTATCCCCAATATAATTAATTGCTTGTGCTTTCTTATAAACTTTATCTAGGATATGAACAAAATCATTTTTATAGTTACGATATTCTCTATAACTTTTCGCAACAAGAGGGTTTACTTGTTCAAGGGCTGCTTCTACACAATTGTGAATTTGCATTACCTCTGCATCGCTTGTTTGATTTTTTAATAAATCGATTACAATATATACAACCTCATCTTTTGCTTCATCGGTTAAGTCAACCATAACACGTTCTGCACTTTTCTCAATCGCAGCTCTTATTTTTCTTCCATCAAATGGTTGTCTTGTTCCATTCTTTTTTATAATATTAATTTTTGGATTGGGATATTTCTTATTTTCTGTTTTTGTATCTTTCCCTTCCTTTTTTACTTTTTTAACTTCTTTTTCTTTTTGCTTTGGCATTTTACTTCCTCCTTTAACCTGTAATTCGATTATACGCTTCTTTTTTATTAAAATGCAATTATTTTTCGATTTTTTTAAAAATTTGTTTGTTCGATTTACACAAAAAAGAGATTAAAAAAACATTTTGGTTTTTTTTGTTTTCTTTCGTCTTTCCCTTTATTTTTCAACGTTTCTTTTAGAAAAATAAGAAGAAAAGAAAAAATGTTTTTTTCTTGCCTTTTTCTTCCATTTTCCTATTTTTATTGATTTATAAAGATTTTATCGCTATAATGAAGACATCATTAGGAGGTGTAAAATAAGATGGAAAAATCGACATTATTTGACACATTAATTGTAGTGAAAAGGAGTGGTCAAAGAACCAGTTTTCAAGGAGAGAAAATTGCTTTGGCAATCGAGAAAGCTTTTCGTTCTATTGATATTCCCTATGTGGATGAAGATGTGAATAAAGTATATTCTAAGGTTTTAAAGCGAATTGAAAAAAATTATCAAGGAAGAAAAACCATTAACATTGAAAATATTCAAGATTTGATCGAAGAAGTTTTAAAGAAAGAAAAGTTTGATGATGTCTATAATGCTTTTTCTACTTATCGAGAACATAGAAATGCCTCACGTAGTGTCTTTGTTATGAAACAACAACATAAGTTTTTAAAAGCTATGGAACGCCTTGGTCTTAATAGTTTAGAAGGAAATGTCGCAACGTCAAAAAGAGATTTAATTGATCAGTTTGGAAAAACGATCTCTTTAGAATTTGCGAAAGCCTATTTACTCGATACCAAAACGACAAGATATCATGATTCTGGTATGATCTATATCCATTCTATGGAAACGATTCCTCTTGGTTGTATTGAAACGATTGATATTGATTTTCTTGACTTTTTAAAACAAAACAATTCTGTTTCCACTCTCTTCCAAATGGAAGATAATATCAATTCTTTTTTAAAAAGATTAAAAAACTACCTTTATCATATATCCAATGAAGTATCCCAAAGCATTTCTTTTACCCATTTTGATGAGGCATTAGAAGAGATTTTATTAAAGGAATATAAGCGGACATTAAAAGAGTATTTTGAGCTTTATTTTGATGTTTCTGAGCTTTCTAATTTTATCTCCATTGAAAAGGTAGAGAAAGAATTAGAGAAAGCAAGAGATTTTACAATTCAACCTACTTCTTTTCAAATAAAAGAACAATCGGCTTTGTATGTTTCGTTTTCTAAGTTAATTGAGAAAGCAACCAAAAAAACAGAAGAAAACTTAAAACAAGCTTTATTTTTATTCTTTCAAGATATGCCTTATAAACTAAGTATTAATTTTGGACTTTCCACAACAAGCCTTGGAAGATGTATTAACAAGATAATATTAGAGACAATCGAAAATAGAAAAAACATCCATTATTTCTTCCAATTAAAGAAGAGTGTAAACAAAAAAGAAAAAGATAGAAACTATGATTTATATACCTTAGCCCTAGGAAAAGCAATTCTTCATAGTAATTTATACTTTATTAACCTCGATAGTAATTTTAACCACTATAAAGAAGAAGCTGTTAGTTATGGATTTTATGGAAGACGTAGTATTGAAGATAATACCACCATCGAAAAGAAATTGGTTGGTGGGAAAGGATGCTTAGCAACGGTATCAATTGATATTGTTCGCATTGCTTTAAAACATAGAATATTAGGAGAAAAAAAGGATCTTAGAGGATTCTATCAAGAATTAGAAAAAGTATTACAAGTTGCGAAAGATGTTCTTTTAGAACGGTTTGAAATAGAAGTATCAAAAAGCGTTACTGCTTTTCCATACCTTTATCAAATGGGAACATGGCACGATGGAGAAAAATTAAAGAAACAGGATCGACTTAGAAAGATCTTAAAACATGGAACTCTAACGGTTCATTTTTGTGGATTAAAAGAAGCTGTCTTTGCGCTTTCAAAAGAAAGTAAGAGTGAAGAAGCTTATACGCTTGCCAAAAACATTTTATCGTTTATGAAAAAGAAACTCGATCAATATTCGGATGAAAACAACTTAAATTTTGTTCTTTCATCCGTGAAAGATTGTACCATTGAACGACAGTTTAAAAAGCAGGATACGGCTATTTTTGGTAAGATAAAAGGGGTAACCGACAAAGAAAAATATACAGCAGGATACTTCTTACCAATTAAACAAGAACAACTTGCAAAACTACAACAATATATTCTAGGCGGAAGTACACTTACCTTAAAAATAACAAATAAAAAAGAATTAGAGAAAAAAATAGAAGAACTAGAAAAAGACAACTTTGGTTGTCTTCACGTAAAGAACGACTAGTTCTTTTTATTGAATAAATTTCTTCTATAGTTCTTTATTAAATTCTTTTTTCACTTCTTCAGAACCTCTATCTGCAATTTTTTTACCCGTTGCTTTTTCAATTAAATTAAGCAATTTTGTAGCTCTATCTGTTATAAAGTCATCAAAATTATCATTCTTTAAATATACTGGATTCAACATATGAGAAGATAAATTAATATCAAGTGTATTCTCCGCAATCTTTTTTTTCTTTATTATTGTTTTTATATATTCACTTGGAGCAACTCCACCAATAAATCGATTAGTAGAAGAAAATAATGGTGTTTTATTAACAATAGAATTCCAATATCTTTTATCATAGCCTTTATTTTTGCAGTATTCTTGAGGAAAAACATGATGTATATCACTATTTTCATCAAGATATACTGTTACATCCATTGTTTCTCCATCAATAAAATCTTTACAATGTTCCTTCAATATTAAGGCCATAAGTCCCTTGTAAGCAGCACTTGATTTCGTTTGTAATCCAAACAATCTTAACGTATTAAAAGAACAATCCGTAATTGTTTTTGGCTCTTCGCCACTTTCCTTGATCCATTTAATTACTTGTGGTACATCATTCGCAATTCTGCTTTCTGTTGAACTTCCATATAATTCTCCAAGTACCCCACACCAATACCACTTAGCAATTTTATTTTTGATTGTTTCATTATTAAAATCCTTTTGTAAAGCACATATAACCACAAGTGGTGCCATTTGATTTCCATATGGAATATAATCGCTAGAAAAAATTTTTTGGCCAATTAAAAATTTATTTGCTCTTTCATATCCATCCAATACATTTTCACGACATTTTTTATAGTCTTCTAATTTCAAATTCAAAATATCCTTTCGTTTACAACTGATAACCTCATCATTCAAATACGAATGATAAAGCGTTACAGCAATGAGAAAAGAATTTTTATCTACATCTTTTAAATTAGGAATATCCTTAAATCCAACTCGAGCCTTTCCAAATTCTGTATCTTTTTCGCTACCTTCTTGTATCACTTCCCAATCTTTTCTCAAATCATAATTATCAGAAGCATAAGTCGCCGTAAGAAGTTCAAACACAGTTAAAGGAACGCCACCTTGATTTACTTTTTCAAATACTTGACATACAGCTTCTTTTGGTGTAGTGTTTTCCAATTCAATAACTGGTATTTTATAATTTAATATCGTTTGAATAACTTTTTCATCAAATTCTTGATATTCTTCACTTATTTTTGGATCAAATTTATAATATTTTTGATATTTACTACGCCAATGATTAATTTCATTAAAATCAGAACATAAATTTAATGGAACCATTTTTTCTTTAAATTCCAATTCTTCTGTGCTTAAATCCAATAAAACTTTTCGCCCCATATCAGTCGTTTGCTGCTTATTCTCATCCACACTAACAATAGCATCTTCACGGTCAATCGTCGTTTTTAAAGCTTTTTCAATACTAATATAATAATAACGTTTGATAGCTTTTCCAGTTGATGTTTTTGTCTTTACCGCATCTTTATTTTTTAAAGCTAAAAAACAAGAAGTCATTCTTTGTTGTCCATCCAATAGCATTCTTAAAGGTTTCTTTTCCAAATCCTTATCACCTTTGATACTTCGACATTTAAACTTATATTGTTCTCCAGATTTTAATAACATAATAGTACCAATCGGATATCCAAGAGTTAAACTTGCTAATAATCCAACGATTCTACTATTTTCCCATACCCAACTTCTCTGAAAATCAGGAAGTTGCAATTCATCATCGTCAATTTCATTTAATACACCTTTTAAAAGTTCATCTTTTGCAGTAAACATTTAAATACATCTCCTTCTCAATTATCTTCTTCTTCCTGCTACAACCTTACTCTCATCCATTAAACCCATCTTTTTTCTAGCATCATCAAGGGTTACCTTTTTCTTTATAGGACGCGGTCTTGCCTGATATTCTCCAAAACGCATTGCCAAAAGGTCAAAGGCATTCTCATATTTTTCCACTACCAATCCGTTTTTATCATACGATGTAATGGTTTCTTTTAATTCATCTTCTTTAATTAACTCTATTTTTGTTAATTCTCCTTCCTCTCTTCCAATCGTAGTTCGATTGAAATAATAAGGACCAAATACAACACTTTCATCATTAATAATATTAAAACTATTCTTATCACCAGTAATTAACTTATCATCCAGTGTAAATAACATACTATTAGGATTTGCTAGTGTTGGATAAGCACCACAACAATTCATTCCCTTTTTCTCTCTTCTTTGTATTTCATCTTCTGTAAAAGGTTTGTAGTATAGACTACTACCAATTATTTTTCCTCCAAACAAAATACTTTTAATTTTACCTTCTAGTGTAATATCAAGTCCAATCGGATCAACTCCAAGTACTTCCAAATCTTTCTTTTTTGGTACTATTACCGTATCAAGATAATTTTTTGTATAATTGTAAAGTTCTTTATAGATACCTCGATTTATCTCTTTTTCTTTTTTTCCTGTTAAAAGGAAAAGAAGGATTTCCGTAATTTGATTGCGATCATAAAAGTCAATCATCCGGTTAACCCCATTCACAAAATTACCTAATGCTTGTTTTCCTTCTTCTTCTTCCATTTTATTTTCATGTGGAATAATATGTTGCATTTCTATCCTCTCCTATTCACTTTTACTAAGTACTGCTTTTGTTGTTGCTTCTTTTCCATCTCGTAAATACGTAACGGTTATTGTCTCACCTGGTGCATATTTATAAAGTTCATAACGAAGGTAAGCAGCATTTTTTACTTCTTCATTATTAATTTTTATAATAATATCTCCTTCTTTTAAGTCTGATTTACTAGCACCCGTACCACTTACAATACCTGCTACTATAACACCTTCATCCACATCTTTTGGAATATCATAATCACGATAACGGAACGAACTAAGAGCATCTTCCACATTGATCATTTGAACACCTAACTGAGGCCATTCAATTTCTTTTCCTTTTTCTAATGTTTCAATCTTACTCATAGCATATTCAATTGGAATGGCAAATCCCATACCTTCAAACTCTGTTTTTACAAGTTTCATAGAAATAATACCAATTACTTCCCCATTGGAATTCATCATTGGTCCACCACTATTTCCAGGGTTAATGGATGCATCCGTTTGTAAAACACGCATAATCCAGTCACCTGATGAATTGGAATAACCATCACTACTAGTACTAACAGTAATCATTCGATCTTTTCCTGCTAAATGTCCTGTTGAAACACTACCACGATACTCGGTATCAACAGGTGTTCCAATGGTATAAACCAAATCACCTAACTTACTATTTTCACTTGTTCCAATGGATAGTTTGGTAATTTCATCCGTCTTCTTAATACGAAGGACTGCTACATCAACATAACTATCACTTCCTAAAACCTCTGCATCTATTTCTTTGTCTTTGCTTGTAATAACTTTTATTTTCGTACTTCCATCAATAACATGATGATTGGTTAATAAATAAGTATATTTATCATCTTCTTTATAAGCAAAACCAGTACCAAAACCAGCAAGACCATCTTGTTGATAATTCTCAACAACTACAACACCATCATAAGTTTTGGTTACCGCTTCACTAATACCAGATCCATCAACCAATACTTTGGTACAATTTTTGGCACTACAAGTCGCACCTGTTGTTCCTGTTTTACTACTTGATGCTGGCGTAAAACTAGTAATATTACCTCCTACTACAGTATAGGTTAATACCCCACCAATTACAAACGCTACTACAATTAAAATCGCTTCTTTTATTCTATCATTCTTCATTTATAAAACTCCTTTCAATTCCAATAATTTGTTTCCAGTTATCTGGAAATCCCATCCGTTTTAATATTTTTCCTATTCCTATTGTATGAAGATTATATTCTAAGTTATGTAGATAATGTTCAAACTCCAACATCATATTCTTAAACTCTTCTGTTGTTAACATATCTTTCATAATAAGAACGAGTGCGAACAAATCTTTCTTTCCATAAAGATAACCATCCGTTCCTTTTTCAATTTCTAATAATTTATGATAGATGGTATCAGGTATTACTTTCTGCGTTTTGTTCTCATACAAAATATCTTCATGCGCACATAAATTTCGATAATTCGATAAGATTGGTAAATAGGTAATCATCGTATCAACATCTAAATGATACACATCACATATTTTCTTTTGATCTTCATATTTTAAAATAGCAAACAACTCTCCAACAATTCCAAACGATAAGACTTTTACTAAAATCCAAAGAGGAACATAACCATAATTCATCATATAATGTGATGTCGCACTATGGCTTTTTCCATTCACTCGAATCTGTCGTTTCATCTTACGAATCAAATCATTTACTTGTCTTGTTTTATTTCGATTTGGTGTAAAGTTAGACGGTTTTAAATAATCTTTTTCTTTATAACCATATTGCTTTGATAATTGATAAGAGAAAATAGATTTTAAATTATTTTCAATCACTAATATGTTTTTAAAAAAGACATTTCGAATATTACGATCAAATAAGAAAAGACTATATAACTCATCAAAGGTCGCACCTTCTAAGAATTTTTTTTCTTTGTTACTTTTCATCAGTGGATAACGATACCCATTAATAAAAAAGTAATTTTCTCTTAATAAGATCTCCTTTACAGATTCTTCCTCTTCTATAATAAGACCTTTACTTTTTAATATTTCTATCTGTTCTTCAAGGTTTTTAAACCTTTTTTCCATCATATTTATCACCTACACTATTGATTATATCACAAAAATACGGAAAAAATATGATTTTTTGATGAAAATGTGTGTTATAATTTTAAAGAGATAAGGAGGATGATTATGCCCGCTACTGTAACACATGCTTATTTTACTATGGATGTATATGATGCCCTACCCATTGGGTTAAAAAAACTCTTAATGGATGAGAAGAAATCCCTTCGAATGTTTGGTCAAGGAATGGATCCTTTTTTCTTCTATCATTTAATCTCTTTGAAAAATGGAAAAAAACAACAAGCCTTTGCTAGTTACTTTCATAATAATAAAACAAGAGACTTTTTTATTAATCTAGTAAACTATATCAAATACAATAAATATTATAAAATACCAGATGTTATGGCCTATCTTTATGGTTTTATTGCGCACTATACCCTTGACTCTACCCTACACCCTTATATTTTTTATAAAACAGGAAAGTTCGATAAAACAAAAAAAGAGACCTTTAAGTATCGTGGACTTCATCATAATATGGAGGTTTTCTTAGATAATTATTTTATAGAACAAAGGGAAGAAAAAAAGCCTTATTCATTCAAATTTTATCAATACTGTTTTGACTTAAAACCATTTTCAAAAGAATTAGAAGAAGTTATTGACTATAGTTTTCAAGAAACGTATGGTATTCACAATATGAGTAAATATTATCAAATTAGTTTAAAAGAGATGCAAAAAGCTTTAAAACATTTTCGCTATGATAAAACAGGAGTTAAAAAAATCGTCTATAAAACAGTTGATAAAATTACACCAAAAAGTAGTTTCCCTTTTTCTGAGATTTCATATCATGGAAGTAGAAAGGATAAAAGAAACTACTTAAACCAAGAACACAAAGAATGGAATCATCCATGCCAAAAAGAAACAAAACAAAACGAAAGTGTTTTAGAACTTTATAATATTGCCTTAAAGGAAGCAAATAGTATTATCAAAGATGTAAATTCCTATTTAAAAGATACCAAAAAAATAAACCTAAAGAA
>CANQYK010000015.1 GCA_947628065.1 uncultured Bacilli bacterium
TAATCCTTCATAAATAACACTAGAAGGATCACTTCCCTCTTCTTTTCCATAAAAAGAAGCACCAACTCTATCTGCCCATTCCTTTAATTGCTTTACTGCACCAGCTCGGAATGTATCACCAGCAATTAACAATACTTTTTTTCCTCTTGTAACATATTTATGGGCAAGTTTCGCTATGGTTGTTGTCTTTCCTACCCCATTTACGCCAACAAACAAATAAACAGATGGTCCATCTTCTTTTTCTTTTAACTTGGATTCTAATACTTCTCCATCTACATAAATAATAAACAATTCATCTACAATCATTTCTTTTAATAACTGTGGATCGACTATTTTCTCATCGTTTACTCTTTTCTTAAGACGTTCCATAAAAGACATAACCGTATTAACACCAATATCGGCCATAATTAAAATTTCTTCTAACTCTTCAAAATATTCTTCGTTTATTTTACTATAACGACTGGTTAAACTATTTAAAAGAGAAGTAAATTGATTTCTACTTTTGGATAACCCTTTTTCATAGACCTCGATCTTTTTTTCTTCTTTCTTCTCTTCTTTTTTTCCACCAATTTTTTTCTTTAATTTGTCAAAAAATCCCATAAACTCATCTCTTTTCTAGTTCTATTCTATCATAGGAAGAAACGTAAGAAAAGAAAAAGATGTTTTATAACAATAAAGAAGTTACCATATTAAGTCGTTCTATTTTATCAAGTAGTATGTGTTTTTCAAATTGATTATCTTCTGTTACCACACAGTAATATTCAGTTGGGGTTAGTAAAAGTGTAAAGTCCACCTCAAAATAGTTACTAAGATATTTAATGTTGTGTAAGTTCACGCTTTTACCATGTACAAGATCCAAAAGAGTCGTATAAGGAAGACCAGATCGTATGGATAATTGATAATAACTTGGTATTTTTTTTCTTTTCATTAAAATTTCTAAAATTTCAATATTCATAAGAACTCCCCCTTTGTATTTTTATTATAATAAAATTTAAAAGAAAAACAAGGGAAAAAAAGAAGTTTTAAGGTTTTCCGTAAATTTTCCACTGGAACCTACTAGATAAAAACACATATAATACTTTGAACGAAAGGAGGATTTAGTTTGAAAAAAACAGTTTTGTATATCAGTGTTATATTGCTTATCTTTGTAGCAGCCTGTGCCGTACTATTTAATTTTAAAGATAACAAAAAGGAAGAGAAAAAAGAATTAGAACATGTAACACTTGCAGAGGTTGCTCATACTATCTTCTATGCTCCAATGTATGCAGCCATTGAAAATGGTTACTTTAAAGAAAATGGAATTGACTTAGAACTGATTTTAACAAGTGGTGCGGATAAAGTCAGTGCAGCTGTTTTATCAGGAGATGCTGATATTGGATTTGCTGGTAGTGAAACTACAATTTATGTTTATAATGGTGGTGAGAAAGATTATTTAAAAACATTCGCACAACTAACACAAAAAGATGGAACATTCTTAGTTTCAAGAAAAAAAATAGACAACTTTAAACTAGAAGATTTAAAAGGAAAAACCGTAATCGGAGGACGTGCAGGTGGTATGCCTGAGATGACCTTTGAATGGGCATTAAGAGAAAATGGAATCGATCCGAAAAAAGATCTAAACATTGATACCTCTGTAGCATTCGCTGCAATGAGCTCTGCCTTTATTGGTGGTCAAGGTGACTTTGTTACCCTATTTGATGATAGTGTGAAAGAAAGAAGGCACAAAAAAAATGATCATATTATCATAATTCTTTTAATGCTTTGGTTTCCCATATTTTAAACTCTGTTGCTTTTTTAGAATTAATACGATAACTTACTGCAATAATTGCATCTAAATTTTAATGTTCAATATTGCTTTTAACTTTTCTACTTTCTTCATTTTGAACTATCAAGAAATCCTTGACAGTTGATTTCTTACCATCCGAAGCAGTTGTCAAGAAATCTTTGACAACTGATTTTTTATCCAATTCATTTTCTTTAAAAATATTATTTAAATGATAACTGATATTCTGTTTTGTCGTATCATAAAGATTCGCCATAACATCTTGACTCATCCAAATTGTTTCATTTTGAATATTTACATCTACTTTTATGTTGCCATCTTTCGCAACATATATAATCATATTATTGTTCATACCGAAACTCCTTTTATAATTGGTCAATCGCGATTGACTAATTCAAATATAGCTCATCTTAGACATTTTAACATAAATTAAATACTATTTTAGTCATTTATAAATATTTCTTTATCAAATCTCACTAGAAACTATTTGTAGTAAATTATTACATTATCTTTGCTTAAATTTTCTAAATTGTAGTGTAAAACATTGTAATTCTTACCATCGGAAGCAGTTGTTAAGAATTTCTTAACAACTGAATCTTTTTCCAACTCACCTTCATCAAAAATATTTTTTAGGTGCATTGAAATATTATTTTTAGTTGTATCATAAAGATTAGCCATTACATCTTGACTCATCCAAATTGTTTCATTTTGAATATTTACATCTACTTTTATGCTGCCATCTTTCGCAACATATATAACCATATTATTGTTCATATCGAAACTCCTTTCAATTTTTCTTTTACTATAATTATAATAAAAAAAGGCGACAATTTCTCGTCCTTTTTAATATTTTAATTTTATAGTAGTTCTGTCATATAGATTGGTAAATATAAAATATTATTTTCATCTTTTAAATCACTGGTATGAATAATGATAGGTTGTTCCAAATAATCTTTATATTTTTCAATTAGTTTATTTAAAGAAGTATAAGTATATCTTTTTCCAGATTTCACCTCTATTGGAATAATATTATGTTTTGATGTTATATTATCAGATGAAATCAAAAAATCAATTTCCATATTTTCTTTTGAATTTTCTCTATCACTTTTTGAAAAGAAATAAAGTTTTCTACCACTATTTATTAACATTTGTGCAACGACATTTTCTAGTAACATCCCCTCATTAAAAGATAATTTATCAAATAATATTTTTTTATAAATTTCTTGATTTATAATGTTTTTCTCATTAAAGGTCATTGATAATAACAATCCTGTATCAAAGAAATAACACTTCAAACTATTATTACCAATTCTTTTCCCAAGTCCAATATTGGGTTCTGTTGTATTATAAGTAATATTAATTAATGAGGCATCCGATAACCAATAAAAAGCACCTTCATAAGTTCTATACCTTGCACTTTCACTTAGGGATGAAATATTAAATTTCTTTTCATGTTTTTGAAGTTGAGATGGAATCATATCATAGATTTGCTCTACTTTTAAATTTAATTCATCGGCATGTTTTCTGATATCTTCACGATATAAAGTTAATATATTTCTTTTGATTTTATCAACTCGTTCAAAATCTCTTGATATTCTATATTCATCTACTGCTTGTGGCATACCCCCAACAATTAAATATTCTTTAAAATAGTCCATTGCTTTTCGATGTAAAGCTTGCCCCAATGGTTTTTTATCTTTATAACAAACCCGTATAAAATCCATTAAAGTATCATTTCCCATAGCCCATAAAAATTCTTCAAAATCCATAGGTGTCATTTTCATAATCTCTTCTTCTGAAGGAATTAAAATATCTTTCACATTTTTCTTTATAGAAACAAGCGAACCCGTTTCTATATAATCATATCTTCTATCTTTTACTAAATGTTTTATTGCACCTCTTGCTCTTGGACAAAATTGTATTTCATCAAAAATAATTAAAGAATCTCTTTCATATAATTTTGTTCCATAATATTCTTGCAAATAAGTAAATAGATAATCAAGATTGTCCAAATAATAATCAAATAATTCTTTTACTTCTTTCGATACTTTTGAAAAATCAATTAGAATATAGGATTTATAATTTTTTTTTGCAAAAAAATCTACAATATAACTTTTTCCTACTCTTTGGGCTCCTTCAATTAATAATGCACTTCTTCCATCACTTTCTTTTTTCCATTTTAAAATTTCATTATAAATCTTTCTTTTCATTTGGTATTTCTCCTAACTAAATATAATTTATCACAAAATCAAAGATAATACAATCCGTTTTTTGCACGAAATCAAGAATAACGAAATAGTATTGTATTTCAGTTTAAAATATAGTAAAATACACATGAGGTGAAAGAAATGGAAAAAAAACAAGAATACGATTTTTTATCAATGGGATTAAGAGCTGCGAAAGATGATATGACGAACCATTATCAAACAGCAGAAAAAATTGAAGAACAATTTGGAATAAATGCTAGAATGGAATATGAAGCTGGTATTGCAATGGCAATTCCACAATATGAAACATACCGAACTCTTCAAGCAAGAAAAAAAGAAGTTCTTCATGGTTCAAAAGAATTTGGTGTTGAAAATACAAGAAACAATTCTTACTTTGGTACAACAGGAACAGGAGTACAATATACAACCAATAGTGAAGGATTGCCTGTTTATAATGAACCAAAATCTCATAGAGGAAAATAGTCAACTAGACTTTTTCTTTTGGTAAAAAATGAACAAGATAACAAATAGAATAACGTTTGGTACCTTTGGTATCATATCCTCTTTGAAACGTATATTCTTTTGTTATTTTTTTCTTATAAAAAAGAAAGATATCAAGAACAATTTTATTGTTATCATAGGATACAAGGATATGGTCCAAAAGATGAGAAAGAAGAAAAAAAGATGCTTTTTTTGATTCTAATTTTCCTCTTATTTCTTTTTGTAACTCTACTCTATTCTTTTCTTCTTTTTTTGGTTCTTTACTTTTCTTGATCTTCTTTTCAAGTTCTTCCTTTTTGAAACAATATTCTTCTTTTGTAATAACATTATCAAGAAAAAGTTCTAATAGTCGCTCTTGTTTCTTTTTTAGTGCTTCTTCTTTTATCGTTTCACTTTTTTCTACTTTATAATGAGAAAGAAGTTTTCTTTCTACTTTGTCAAAGTCAAGAGAAAGATAAGATAAATAGGAAAAAAGAATTTGGTTTAATTCTTCTTCTCTTATTTTCGGAGAAGAACAAGATTTTTTTCCATTTTCTAAATAGTTACTACAAACCCAACTAACATCTTTTTTTCCTCTTCGAAAATAACGGCGGTAATAAACAAAATGATCTTTTTTACAATAGATTTTTCCACTATATAAATACCTGTTTGATCCTCTTTCTTTCTTTGCTCTTGCTTCTAATCTTTCATTTGCTTTGTTCCATAATTCTTCTTCAATAATAACGGGAATTTTAGGATCCAAAAAAGTAACCCAATCTTCTTTTTTTAAGTATTTTACTTTCTTACTCATATAATCTATCACTTCTGTTTTTCTTCCACAGTAATAGCCTTTATATTTTGGATTTCTTATCATACGTGATAGTGTTGAGACAGAAAAATCATTTCCAAAACTTGTTTTCTTTCCTTCTTGTTTTAAGATCTTACTAATTTTGGATAGAGAATAAAAATCAATCGCATACATATGGTATATTCTTCTTACAACATCTGCTTCTTTTAAAACAATGGAAAGATTTCCTTTTTCTTTGTCTTTTCGATATCCATAAAGTAAATTATTTCCTAATAATTCTCCTTTTAATATTGCCCGATTCATACCAAATTTTACTCTTTCGGATAGTCTTCGAACCTCATCTTGTGCCATTGATGCCATAATGGTAAGGCGAAGCTCGGAATCAGGAAGGGCAGTATTGATATTATCATTTACAAAATAAACAAATACACCATAAGATAAAAGTTCTCGTGTATATTTGATACTATCCAGTGTATTTCTTGAAAAACGAGAGATCTCTTTGGTAATAATTAAGTCAAACTTCCCCTCTTTAGCGTCTTCAATCATTCGTAAAAACTCTTCTCTTTTCTTATCGCTTGTACCACTAATTCCTTCATCAATATAACTTGTAACATACATCCAATTTTTATTGCTTTTGATATATTCTTCAAAGTGTTCTACTTGGTTTTTCAAAGACTTTTTTTGTTCTTCATGTTCCGTTGAAACACGGGCATAAGATACTACTTTTAAGGGCAAAGAAAAAAGAGGAGTACCAAGCGATAGTTCCTTCCTTATTGTATATAAATCCATTACTAGATCTTTCCTAATAAGCTTTTTTCTGTATTTAAAAACATAGAATAGCTTATCTTTTTTTCTTCTTTTAATTCTTGATTAATAAAAAGAGCAAGATTAATTAATAGTTCTTCCAATGGTATCACCTAATAAAATATATTTATAGATAGAAAAAAAAGAACCATAATTTATGATTCCTTGTTTATAACATCTTGAAGTGATGGTTTTGGTGATGGTGTTTCAACAAAATCCATAAGAGAAGATTTTGAATTACCAGTAGAAACATTACTGTTTAAAGAAGATGATTGACTACTAGTACTAGATTTTACTGATGTACCAGGACCACCTGGTGACAATGGACTTTTAAAACTATTTCCGGTAGAAGTTGATTGACTACTAGTACTTGATTTTACTGACGTTCCAGGACCACTCGGTGATAAAGGAGTTTTACTTGAGCTTGTTTTAGAAGTATTAGAACTTGAAATGTTTCCACTTTTCATATCTTCTAAAATACTTTTCTTTTCTGGTGTTTTAATATTAGCATCATCTAAAATACTTTTCTTTTCTGGAATTTTAACATTAGCATCTTTTAAGAGATTTCCTGTTTTTTCACTTGTTCCTGTTCCAACAGAGTTTCCAGGACCACCTGGTGATAAAGGATTTTTATAACTATTTTCGGTAGAAGTTGATTGACTACTAGTACTTGATTTTACTGACGTTCCAGGACCGCCTGGTGATAAAGGTGTTTTCTTCGATTCTGTAGAAGTATTAGAATTTGAAAATTTTCCATTTTTCATATCTTCATAAATACTTTTCTTTTCTGGTGTTTTAATATTGGCATCATCTAAAATACTTTTTTTCTCTGGAATTTTAACATTAGCATCTTTTAAGAGATTTCCTGTTTTTTTATTACTTTCTGAAGTTGCTTTATTCACTAAATAATCATCTTTACTTTGAGCACCTGTTTTCCCATTGTCTCCTATTCCCTTTTCATCTTTTTCCTTATTAATTAAATAGTCATCTTTACTCTGAGCACCTGTTTTTCCATTATCACCTATACCTTTTTCATCTTTTGCTTTATTTATTAAATAATCATCTTTACTTTGAGCACCTGTTTTTCCATTGGATGGTGTAATTGATTGTGTTTTAACAACTCCACTTGCTTTTCCTAATGACGTCATATATCCAAGTGCAGTAGCACCTGTTGTATATCCCATCAATACTTGATTTCCATTATCATCTTCTTGATAAATTGCATACGTTCCATTTTCTTGTCTTTCAAAAGAAAGTGGCTTATCTGTCCAATATTCTGATAAAATTTTATCATCTGAAATAAATTGTCCGTTTGCCGCTTGTTCTGCATCATAAGCGATATGCAATTTTAAAGCACTTAATAAACCTCCAGCTCGAAAAGCTCCCATCAAAGTTGACTGATCTATATTACTACCTAATTGTGACATTATTGTATTCATATAACTATCAATTACATCTGATCTTCCTTCTATTTCGGTTGCAGCCGCACCAAAATCAGTAAGAGATGCCTCTAAACTTTCTAACTCACTAATGATACTACTAGCTGCTGCACTGATACCACTAGGACTCGAAACTCTCCATTTTTGATAGGAACGAAATCTTATTTCTTTTTGTCCAATTTCACCATTTTCCATTGTATAATCTTCATATTGTATTACTGTTTTTGGCTCATGTCCACTAACATATTGACCATTAAATCCTTCAATTCTTCCACATAATTCTATTATTTTATTTGCTTCTGCCTTCATATTTTCAATTGCTGCTTTTGCACTTGCTGATGCACCACTAATAGAACCAGCTGCCGCATTCATTCCTTCTGTACTTACATTTGCCATTATCATCAACCTCCTTTCTTATATTCGATCCATATGTGATTCTTTTGAAGCGGACACACTTCCTTGGAATCCTTTTAAAGCTGAAATTTGAGAGGAAATATTAGTTCCTTCTACATTACCTAAAATTCCTTTTAATTTAGATACTTCACTAGCACCACCAACAGTATTCCATACTGCAGATAACATTCCAATTGCTTCTTCTACTTGGCTTAATCCACTAGTAATTGCACCTGCATCTGGAAAACCTGCTATTGCACTATTTAAATTTGTGATTGCAGTATTCACTTCCATATCACTAACTGCCATATTTTTCCCTCCTATCTGAAAAAAATAATACTTAATGTATTATTTTTACATTCCTTGATTCATTTGATTTTCAATCGCACTACGATGTGCTTCGATTTGTTCTTGTGATTGGAACATGTTATTTTTCAAGTTTTGTGCTAGTGTATTAAAATTATCTTCTAGCATTGTAATTCTTGATTTAATTCCTTGCGCAATACTATCGATATTCGCACTACTTAGTGATCCTTGTGATTGCATCTGTGTGTAAGTAGATATTACTTCATCTACATCTTCATTTAATGGAGCAATAAATTGTTGTTGTATATAATCAATTCCTTCTCCAATTCCTATTGTTGATACATTTCTATTATCCATACTTTTCTTCCTCCTTCTTATGATTGATCAATTTGTACCGTTTTTTGTTGTGATACGGTTAAGTCTTCGATTCTGTTATTCAAATAATTAATAAAACTTTGAATATCGGTCTCTGCATAATTTAGTAATTCATTTACTGTCTTTTGACCATTTTCTGTTGTCCAATTTGGACTTAATTGTTGTGAAATATAATCCATATATTTCTCTTTCGCACTTACCATCATGTCTCGCACATTTTCCATAATTCCAATTTGTGCTTGTAGTTGTTCTGAATTGAATTCTAAATTATCACTATATGTTCCTGCCATATAAAGCACCTCCTTATTTTATAGAATTCTTCTACAATTTCATCTTATCTTAATAAGATAAAAAAGTCAATTCCTTGACTTTCTTTTGACACAATTTTACATAAAAATTACTTCACTACCATTTCTAATATCCGTATCCTTTAACAAAAGACGAATATCATATTCTTTTCCTGATATTCTATTATAAAGTTTTTCCATACCATTTGGTTGATAATAATCATTCGATACATCAACAAGTGCTTTGGCTAAAAGAGATACAATCTCCCCTATTCTTTTATTGGCTGGAAGATAGACTTCATATTCCTTTTCAATTAATGGAATAATTAATGTTACCAATACTTTATTGTTCATTTTCACTATCTCCTTCCAATACTTTCATTCTTATGGCATTTCCTACTTTTATAATATAACCAAAATTCGGTGGTAGTGGGAATCCTAAAGTTCTAAGTGGTGTCGTTAAACTATGAACCGTACTATTATTAAGACCACGTCCTATCCATATTCCACCATCCGTTGCAACTAGTTGTCGGAACCACTGCTCATAAGCAAGTGCCTTAATATCTAAGATACGTCCAACTAGAAAGATATAGACATTTTTCTCTTTTAAACCATTGAAATAAGATAGAAGACTTGCCTTTTTATCACTTGGAACACGTTCTATATATTTTTCAATTCCAATCATATAAACCAAAAGATTTTTCTTTTGTTTTTGATTAATTTTATCATCAAACTCTTGAAATAGATTTTCACTATCTTCCATATAAATAACATTATCAAATCTTTCTTTTATCATCTTCTTTAAGTCTACAACAAGAATTTCAGTATCCGTTAATTCCCTTGTTTCCTTAATCAATAAATTCGTAAAGTTCGCTAAAGAGCCTAAATCATCCGAATTAATAAGATGCATAAAATTAGTTGTAACATCATAACTTGCAATATCAAGTGATTCTTCTTCAATTCCAACTGGAATACTATTAATATTGTTTACAAATGGAAGAAGTAAATCAAGTGTTACTACTTCTGGTAAAACTGGTACTTTCATTGCTTTTGTTTTTAGTTGTTTATTTAGTTCTGTACTAATAGCTTTTATATATGGAATTAACTTCTCACTTGGACAAATGGATGCCGTTTGAAATTCATAAGGTTCATCATTAATTAAAGCAACTCCTCTATTATCAGTATCTGCAATTAAAGGTGCTTTCTTTCCTAAAAGCATATTATACTCAATTGGAGCACTCAACTTAAGTGGTATAATTTGTGGAAAATTAGAACGCATATTAAGTCTTAGAGAACGATCTGTGATTGCAGTTACAATGGAATAAATACCATATTTAAATCCATCTCTTGCTATTTTAGAAAACAAAGGATCCAAATCTTCAAAAGATTCTTTAAAGTTTTCATATCCTGATATCAAACAAACAAAAGCAGGTATGGTAGATCCTGAATGTTTGCAATAAAATTCATAACTACCATTGTACTCTTGAAATAATTTTTTTCTCTTTTCTATTTCTGCTATCAATAACTTCATTAATTTATCGACTTTTTCCGTCTCACTTGCAAAAATAACATCTCCTACTTGTGGCATACTAGAATATATTTTTAATGTTTCACTATCAAAGTCTAATACATATAAATTAATCTCTTCTGTACTATATGTCGTAATAAGAGAGTAAAGAATGGTATTTACAATGGTATTCTTCTCATCCATACTATAAATTATAGCATTACCACGTTCGGTTAAATCAAGCGTTAAAAGACCTTGTTGTTGATTTTTTGGATTATCATATTCTCCTATTAGTGCTTGAATTACAAAAGGTACTCTTTGAAAATTATATTTTTTCTTTAAATCATCAATATATATAATAGTTTCTAATTTTGGAAGCCATAATTGATGCCTTTTTATTGGCTCATTTTTAATTACTTGATCCAAATACTTCACAATATTTGGAAGTTGTTCTCCTTCTACTTTAATTGATGTATTTCTTGGAGTATCAATTGTTTTTACACTTTTTCCAATATTATTGATAAAGACAATATCATCGTCTACTTCTTTGTAAACTTTATCTTGTGGAATATAAGGTGCCCCACTCCAAGCGGCTTGTCCCATTGCAAAAAGTTCATCGTATCCAACTTGTAAATAAAACCTTCCTGCTTCTTTGATTGCTGCTGCATCCGGCCGTTTGATTACTTCATTGGAATCTTGTGCTTCTTGTACTTTTAAACTAATTCGAAATCTTGAGTTTGACCAAATTTGATCGTTTACAACACCACTTGGTTTCTGGGTTGCAAGAATTAAATGAACTCCCAAAGAACGTCCAATACGAGCCGTTGAAATTAACTGATCCATAAACTCTGGTTGTTGTTGTTTTAATTCGGCAAACTCATCGGAAATAATAAACAAGTGAGAAACTGGTGTATCAAGACGACCTTCCCGGTAATACTTTTGATACTTATAAATATCAATGGTTCCTTCTCCTAGTTTATCCCGTGCAACATTAAACAAAGCTTGTCTTCTTTTTAACTCACTTTCAATGGACGCTAAAGCACGATTAATATCTGCAACTTCAAGGTTTGTTATCGTTCCTGCTAAATGAGGAAGATAGACTCCTGTTTCTTTGTTTTCAAATGCACCAACAAGACCTCCACCTTTATAGTCGATTAAAACAAACTGTACTTCATCTGGGTGAAAGTTAATGGCCATAGATAAAATATAGGTAATAATTAACTCACTTTTACCAGAGCCTGTCATTCCGGCAATTAATCCATGGGGTCCCTCTTCTTTCTCATGTAAATCAAGTTTAAAGAGTTTCCCATCCATAGAAAGACCAATAGGAACTGCCAAACTATTAATTGGATTGTTTACTTTCCAACGTTCTAGTGGGTTTAATTGCTCAATTCTTCCAACATTATACATTTCAAGAAAACCAAAATTTTTGGGAAGGACATAATTTTCTTCCTTGTTTTCAAGTGGTATATTAGAAAGCCGAAGGGACGCATAGTGCATATCAATTTTATCTACTTTTTCAATGGTAAATTTTCTTTGATTGTCCTGTTGTAATTCACTTTCAAAAACACCACCTGTATTACTATCATCAAGCCCAATAAAAGCTTTTGTTTCCGTTGGTAAGTTAGCAAGGGATGGTTTTATGATTAGTAAACTAAAGCCAAGGTTTCCATTCATTTCTAAAATATCATTGATAATAGGATAACTCTTTACTTCTTTATAATCATCTGTTATTACCATATAGTAAGTACCAAAAGTTTTATATAATTCTTCTCTATTATTGGTAATTTTTTGCGTTTGATTCTTTCTTTCGGCCATAATTCTTTGTAAATAAAGAGATACTTCTTTTCCATCATCTGAATTCATAGAAAAGAATCTTATTTCTTTATTATTACTAAAAGTATGTGGCAAAAGACGTAAATAATCCCAATCTTTTTCTTTGGTTGCTTTGGATAAGATAACAATTTTTAAATCATCATAACTATGAAGCGCCGCCATTTGTAAAATTAATAAATCTGCATAAGGCTTTAAATACTCTTGTTTTCCTGTTAAAGCTAAAATATTTTTCTCTATCAAAGATAACGTAATAGGCGCACCTTCTATATATTTATATTTCTCCACTAAAACACGCATCTTCTCTTCTAATCTATCATCATCTACTTTAAAATGTTCTCCTGGATAGTCAAAATTAAGATCCAAAAGACATCTTCCAACTCCAAGACGTACGGTTAGAAAATCTTTTTGATGGAGTTCTCTTCCCCAAAGGGTTCTTGCTTTGTTTACAATCATCGTATAACAGTCACTTGGACTAAGATTATTGGATAACAAAATCGTTTTTTGATTTGCTGAAATATTTAGGAGTTCTTGTTCTTTTTTTGCTAAGTATTCATTGTATCTTTTTTCTACTTTCTCTCTTCTTTTTTTCTCCATTTTTTTAGAATAATTTCGATTTAACACCGGCCATAAAAGTGTTCCTGCCATCATAGAAATAGAAATAGCAAAGGTTGGTAAAACACTCATAAAATCGCGATTCCCATCTTGCATCGACATAAAAGCAACCAAAAGCATGACGAAAGATGTTGAACCCATTGTAATCATAGGTCCAAGCGTTAAAATAAGAGGCATATCTTCTTTTTCTTCATTGTTTGGTGGTGCATCAAAATGAAATGTCTCATTTTTTATTACTTCCATAAAGCGAGGAGAACGAATAAAATAATCACTTTCTTGATATAAAACAACATTTTGATCTTCTTCGCTTGATACTATCGCCGGATTTTTTCCTCGTTCTACTAAATTTGGAAATATTCTTTTATCATATTGAACACTTTCCATGGGATTATTTAGTATTAACATATCCCCTAAAACAATAATTTTAAGTCCCATAACAAAGATAACATCACCATGATTAAGACGTGACATATCTTGTATTTTTTTATTGTTAACAAAGGTTCCATATTGACTTTTTAAATCCGTTATTAACCATGTTTTATTTTTATATTCTAACTTTATATGTTGTGGTGAAATTAATTGACTTCTACAAATAATAGCATTGTCATTACCACTTCCAACAGTAAAGGCAATATCATTTTTTACACTTAACCATCGCATCGACGAATCGGTTACTGGAGAAGTATACAATACTAAATAACCTGGTGTATTCTCAACTTGTAATATAAGAAATTGATAATTAATAAGAGGAGCACTTCGTACAACTTCATTGTTTAATAAGACTTTTACCGTTTTGTTACTATACGCAACCCAACGCCCATTTTCTTCTTTGATATTAATTAGATCTCTTTCATTGCCAAACTCATCTTCATCTTTTATAAAATAACTACCATAAATTTTAGAAGGTAGCGTAAAACTTGTTAATTTTCCTTTATTGATAATATATACTAACATTACAACTCCTCCTACTCTTAGTATAAGTATATATTAGTTTTTTCATTTTAGCAAGAAAAAGAGAAGAGAAATCTCTTCTAATCTTTTACACTATAATACCATTCTTTTATTGCACTACTACCACTTTTTGCAAGATCTTTAATAACAGAAAAAGTAATTTTAAAATGATCCTTCATATTATTGAAATCAGACCTTGCACTCTCACAAATTTCTTCATGATTGGAACAAATTTCATTGGTTGTTTCCAAATAAATTGTTATAATTTTTCCTTTTAAATTACTAACACTTTCTTTGATAGTATCTTTATAATTTGGAAAATAAGTATCGATTTTATTATCAATAGAAAGCGCTATTTTTAATACTTGTAGTTTTGCATCATTACTTAATTCATGAAAAGTTTTTCCTTGAATCGTACCATCATGGAATAAAAATTGATTAATAATATGAACATTATTTTTTAACTTTTCTCTTAAAGAAATATCTTCTTCTTGCCCTACTACAATGGCATCAACGCTTTGAAAATAGGAAATAACATCACTATCTGTTTTTTGATATTCTACTACTGTTTCATCTTCTACTTTTGTATCTGGTACAGAAACATTAGAGTCTGTTGTTGCCTTTTGCTCTTCTTCCGTCGTTCTATTAGAGATAGAATCTTTTTTACTTTCCTGTTTTTCTTCTTTCTTTTGATTCTTTTTTTCTTCTATTTTCTTTGTATCACTTAATTTTGCATCGTTTTTTTTCTCTATTGTTGTACAAGTAATAATGATAAATAATATAAACAAAATTCCGATAAGAAAAAGTCCTATTTCTTTTTTTCTTTCTATTTTCATACCTACCACCACCTGTTTAGTGCTATTTTACGACAAAATTCTTTTTTTGTAAAGAAAAAAGCGATTATTTCGCCTTTCTTGTAGTTTTTGTAGTTCTAGATTTTGTTGTTTTTGAAGCTTTTGTCACTTTCTTCTCATCTTCATTCAAGTACATATAAATAAGAGCTGCAAGTAGACTACCTGCAATAGGTGCAAGTAAGAAAAGCCATACTTGATCAAGTGCTAAACCACCAGAAATAACAGCTGGTCCTAAACTTCTTGCAGGATTAACAGAAGTTCCTGTAAATGGTACTCCAAAAATATGAACAAGAGTTAAAGTAAGACCAATCACAATACCAGTTACTGCCTTATTATTATCATCCTTCGTCACATTCAAAACGGTAAAAACAAAAACAAAAGTTAAAACCATTTCTACTACAAAAGCAACCCCTGCTGTACTTCCTAAAGCACTTGCTTCTAAGAATCCATTCGCACCTAAATTATCACTACTACCAAAGAAGAAGGATAATAAAAGTGCACCACCTAAAGCTCCTAAAATCTGACTGATAACATACCCTACAAAGTCTTTTCCATCCATTCTTTTGGTAGCAAACATCGCAAGCGATACTGCAGGATTTACATGACATCCTGAAATATGTCCAATACTATAAGCCATTGCTACAATGGATAAACCAAAAGCAAAAGCAATTAACAATGTTGTAAAAGCAAGAGATGGTTCGAGTCCTGTCTTTCCTATCAAGGTGTTAGCAGCAACTGCACTACCACATCCAAAAATGACAAGAACTGCAGTTCCAAAAAATTCAGCTACATACTTTTTTATTTTCATACAAACACTCCTCCTATACTAACTCTAGTATAACATTATTATAGCAAGAGAATCTAAAAGTGACAAATGTTTTTTTAGAAAATAGTGGTTTTGTAAATTTTTGTGTTAAATAGGTTTATAATAACTAGTAAAAAAGAATTATTGCTTGATAATAACGTACTCAAGTAATAATTCTTCTTCCTTTTTTTCTATCTTTGTATTGGTAATACCAAAGGTATTATCTTCATGAATACTATTTTCTTGGAAGTATTCATCTAATATCGTAACGATATTTTTTACTTTTTCTATTTCTTCCTCTGTTATTTCAGTTTCAATTTCTTCTAAACTCTCTTCTTCTTTTTTGATTTCATTCAACTTTAACATGATATGAAGGGTATTGTCTATATCATTTTGAAACGACAACTCTTTTAATGATTCTTCTTGAATCGTAAGAGGTGTTATTTGAATTTTATTTGCATCTTGTCCATCGGATGATGTATGAATGATATAATATTGCTCATCCAAAATACTGAAATAATCTTGAAAGGATTTTGGTATTTCTTCTTTATTATTTTTTATAATCGAGTTACGAATCTCTTCATTTTCTATCACCTTATTAATTAGACTTTCACTTAATGTTTGACTTGTATCAAGGGTATTGATATTTCTCATATACTCTTCAAAAGATTTTAACATTTTCTCTTTTGTATCAAAAGTAAGATATTTTTTCTCTTCTTCTATTGGTGGTTCTTCTATAGGAGGATTCATCTCATCTACTGGCTTTTTTTCTTCCTCTTCTTTTATCGGTGGAATAACTTCTTCTTTCTCATCTTGCACCTCTTTCTCTATTGTTGGTATTTCTAAAGCACCAGTACCAGATTGAAAGGTGTTTTGTGCATTGGTTAATAATCTAGTTGATAAAATTATCTGGCCTTTTGATACCCATGATATTGGTTCTTGATTCTCTGGTAATCCCGTTAATATAAAATTAGCAATATCAAATTTTTTTGATTCTAAATATCGAAGAATGAAATCTGCATTAGAAAGATTACTTTTATAAATATAAGTTTTTAGATAATATTCAAATGTACTTTTTAAAATAGAAGTATCTTCCGTTGAAAAATACATATGTTGATCTTTTGTTGGATCTTCTAAATTTTTATAATGTTGATATGTCATAGCATATCCTATAAAATTCTCTTCTAACGTAAAAACATATTTATTTTCATCTTTCTTGATGGATAAACCAGGAATCCCATTATCAAATACATTACTTTCATATTGTTTTATGTATTCTTTAATTGCACTTATTGCAATAGCAGGATCATCACTATTATAAGATGTTCGCGCAAAAGATTCTAACCAATCTAATAACTTCTCATAAACATTACCATCATCCTCTACTTCTAATGTTTCCCTTGATACTTCTTCTTTTGGTAATTCTAAAACATCTACCACACCACTTTTATAAAGAAATTTTTGTTCTTCTTTTATCTGTTCTTTTATTTTCATAGATATTGTCCATTTGGTTCCATTTTTTATACTATCTACTGGACATGTCGTATCGATTTCAACATCTCCATTAATTGTTAATATTTTATTATTATCAACACTTGATAAAACATTAGAAGGATTACGCACGGATAGATTACAACCATCTGGTATTTCAATATAATACTTATCTTCTTCTCGATTAACTACACCAACATCGTTTGGTTTTAAAACAAAATGAAAGATTAATTTACTACTTGTGGAACGATCCTTGGCATAAACAAGCCCTAAATTTTCATCTTTACTTACTTGGTATAATTGATTGGTATAAGTAACGGAATATTGTTCACTCATTTTATATTTCGAATGTGTTTTGGTAATAACGGTTGCATTCATAACGCCAAGAATTAACAAAAAGTAAATTGCAATTATTTTTTCTTTTCTCATATTATCCCCCTTCCTACCTTGCTAATTGAGTAGCGGAATACCCAACTCTTAAAATATCATAATTCTTATTTTCTACACTGCTATAGTTTTCTTTATCTTGATTGCATGGTTCTTCTTTACAATATAAATTATTGTATTTTACAACCACTTTATATTTCTTTGTTGTTTTGGTTCCGGCTGGAAAAATAGTACTAAAAGTTTGTACAGAATAAGACTCACCTAATATATCCATGTTATCATCTAAACTTTTTAAAGTAACCTCATCTCCATCCAACGATTCAATACCAACTAGTTCAAATTGTTTATTAATATTAAGTGTCAAATAAACTTCTGTTTTTACTTCAAAATCAACATCTAAGTTAAAATAATATTCAATTTCTTCTGTTGGTCTTTTCGTACCAGTATTTTCTACTTGGATAATTTTAGCATCAAATTTCGCAACTCTTGCAGAATCATCTGCCATCATTTCACTAACATATCTTGAATAGGTTATTACTGTTGTAAGAAGAAGCATAATTCCTGCATACATAAATAACCATTTGTATAAATTGTTTCGAAATTTCTTACTATGTAATAATCCTTTCATTTTCTTCACCTTCGTTTTTTCTTATTTTTTGTTATCTTATTTTTTCGTTTCTTTTTTTGCTTTTTCCGGTACTCTTGTTTGGTATTCTTTTTTCTTGGCTTTGTATCTTCTTTTCTTGCTTTTTTTAATTTTCTTTCTTTTTCTTTTAAGAATTTTTGATAAATTTTATCTTGTTCTAATTCTTCTTGCTCCTCTTTTTCCATAGAAACAAAATAACATAAAAGAAGACCAATGACAAAAATTAAAATACTAACAATAGGATTCTTCAAAGCCTGTAAAAAGTTTCCTATTCCTTTTATTCGAAAAAGATATTTACCAACAATTTTACTTGTTTTACTACTTTCATCTTCTGTATTGTTGTTATCACCTTTGGTAATCATCTCATCATCTTTTAATGTTTTAATACGATGTGTTACAAAGGATTCATCCGTATCATAAAATGTGACAATATCTTCTTCTTTATAGTCAAAATCTTTGGTTTTAATAACAATTAAATCCCCTTTATTAATGGTAGGTTCCATTGATCTTGATACAACTTCTAAAATGGCATAACCATGAATTGATGTTAGATCATGCTTTAATATTTTTAGATTAATGATATTATAAACATTAAATAACATTAATAAGGAAAGAAAAGTAATTGTAATTACAAATATAATTTTTTTTACTTTTTTCATCCCTTACCACCATCATTGCATTTATTATCTACTGTCTTAAACTGAATACTTACGGTTAATTTATAAATACCTTTTTTATTACCAATTAAGGTATCGATTGTATCATTTTGTTCTACCCATTTCCAAAGGATAGAAAACTCTGTTGCTTCTTTCTTTTTCACAGTAACATCAATTGGTATTACTTGGGGATTTTCTTCATTTAAGATTTTATATTCTTCTGTTTCTCCTTTTAAGTAATATTTATTTTGATGATCTTTTATTACATAACCCATATTTAGGCATCCATCATCAACACAAATATTATCTTCCTCTAAAGTAATACTTGTAATGGTTATATCATTTGAACTATTATTGTTTAAAGTCATAATATAAGAGCCATTCGCACCAGGATATATCACTTTATCCTCATCGTATCGTTTAAAATACTCTTCATTATAGAAAAGATCAACATCTGTTAAATACAATGTTTTTTCTACAACCTCTTCTTGCTCACTTGCTTCTTTACTATAGATTGCATATAATGTAATATCACTATTCACAACAATAATAGAATGATCATTATCATAGTTATCACCACTTGCATCCTGTTTGGTATTAAAGGATAGAAAATCATAAACTTTACAATCTTCATCTGTTTTATAACCTTTAAAATAACTAGTTAAATCAAAGCTTTCTCCTTCTTTTACTGTTATTTTTTCTTCTGTTGTAAATTCATCAAAAACACCACCATTAGAATCAAGGGTTAGGATATACTTTTGTGTTGCGTTTAACGTAACATCAAATTCTTCTATTTCTTCTTCATAAGCTTTTCCTTTGAACAATAATTTTAATCCACCTGTTTTATTTGCCTTAAATTTGATTCCCAAAGAAGAACTACCAGTAACGGATTCTACTTCTATTTCATCTTTATTAAATTCAACATCCAAATAAACATCTTCATTTCCTTCTTCATAAATTCTAATACCAGTTTCTGTTTCTTTGTATGTTACTTCTCCTTGAAATAAATTGTTCTCTACCACAATATCTCTTCCATCATTTTCACTTGTGATTTCAACATTATAAGTATCGCGATAGGTATCAGCAAAATATTCATTTTCAACAAATGTTACCGTTGCAGTATATTTTGATCCATTTTTATACTGAATCGTTATCTTTCCTTCTTTTCCTTGCATACTGCTATCTGGTATTAATGTAATAGCACCCTTTTCTATTGTGATTTTTCCTTTATATTCTATATCCCAAGAAATTTCAATTTCTTCTTGGCTATAATCATCAACTTTTGTATTATCATCATATACACGATATAAAATCTTATTTTTCTTTGTTGTTAATAACTGATAATTATCTGTTGTAAGTTGTATCGTTCTTATCTTACGATAAATGGTAACAGTATAAGTTTTTTCAGTTCCATCTTCACTTGTTACAACAATATCAATTTGATTATCCCCTGGTTTTAGAGTATATTTTTTAAAATCAATAATATTACCATTTTTATCTTTATAAGTTACTTTGCTTTTACTATCTTCTACAATTCCTTTTAATTCTATTTTATCTTTATCATAAGGAACAGTTACACTGTAACTTGTTTTATTTTTCTTAAAGGTTTCATTTAATGATAAATTATCGGATATTTCAATATCTTTCAAATAATTATTTCTACTTTTTTGACGATCAATTGTAACAGTATATGTTCTCTTTTTACCATCTTCACTTGTTACTTCTATTTCGACTTTATTTTTACCAAAAGAAAGTGGTAAATCTTTTAAATCTGTAACGGTCTTACCTTTGTATTTATATACAACTTTTTCTTTCTGATTTTTCTTTTTCACCGTAATATCGATACTTTCTACACTAGAATCAACAGAAACAGTATAATTTAAAACATCTTCTTTAAACTTTGGTGTTAGCGTTCCTTTACTAACCAAAAGATCTTTCAAAGCATTTTCTTTGGATGTTACTTTTTTAGAACGATTAACAGTAACAGTATAAGTCGTTGTCGTACCATCTTCTGCTGTAACAGTTATTTCAATCTTATTATCTCCTTCTTTTAAAGGAATATCATACAAAGAAGATACACTTTTACCATTTACTTTATATGTTACCTTTGCTTTCTTACTTTTTGGTTGTACTTTTAAAGTAAGAGATGACGTACTATTTGGAACAGCAAGATAATAATCATATACACCTTCTTTAAAGGACAAACTACCTTTTGATGATGATAAATGTTCTAAAGTACTAGTACTATCTTTTCCTTTCTGATTCTTTTTCTTGGTTGTTTTTGTTACTGTTTCGATATTAGAACGTGTTACTGTTAAGGTAAAGGTTTCACTGTATTCTTTATTACCACTTTTAACCGTTAACGTAACGATAGCTTTCCCTTTTTTCTTACCAACAATAACAATCATACCATCTCTAACTTCAACACTAGCAATACTACTATCACTAATCGATACACTAACATCACCCGATAAATCAATCAAAGAATATGGTATTTCTAATGTTTTATCATAACTTAAATCAATAATACCACTTACACTTGATAAGAAAATAGAACCTTTTGAACCTTTTACTACAAGTTTCGCAGTCGCACGATATATTTTACTACCTATTACTGTTTCTAAAATGATTGTTGTTTCTCCCTTTCTCTTTGGATGAATCAAAACATAACCATCCTTAACAGAACAAGTTGCAATTTCACTATCATTTACCACACAAGTAAATTTTTTAGGAGAAATATTTTTATAACTAAATGTTAATTTTTTATCAACTTCGTTTAGATAAACCTCAACCTCATCCACATCAAAGGTTAATTCTTTATTTTCAATCACTTTTTTATCATTGGTATCATCATCAATATCAATCGTTTCTTCTTTGGTAAACATATTACCAATCCTTCCCCAAAATTGGGATGTACAGCTAGTTATAAGTAAAAGAAGAATGATTATAATAATAATTATCATGATAATGATTTTAAGTTTGTATTTCTTTTCTTCATCTTCTTGTGTATTTTTTTTCTGTTTCATAATCTTTCTCCTTTCCTTTCTTATTTAGGTTTCAAATAAATCCACGATGCTTCATGGACTTATTTGAAAGTTAAATAGATTAACTTTCATATTATTATTAAGATACAGTATCAAGTTGTGTAGCAGTTACTTTAACTTTAATTACTGCTTTTTTCTCAGTACCTTCTGCTGCTTCATTACCTTTTTCAGTATCTCCTGGATCATCTTCACTATCAAATTTCCATTCCCAATGAAGTTTGATAGTACCTAATTTTTCTGATAAACTATCAGTTGGCAATACTTGAGCGATACTAAGGTCGGTACCAAAATTTGCTTTTAAAGCTTCAAAATTTGCATATTGTTTTCCACCTTGTTCTATAGCTTGGTCATAAGTAGTAGCATCTCCTGTCCAAAATTGAAGTTTTTCTGATTCATCTTTACTTTCATCCCCATCAATTGCAACATCTAATTTATAAGCAACTTCTGGAGCACCTGCATCCTTAATCGCAAAAGTATAAACACCTTTTGTACCTGGTGCAATTACTTTTTCACTAGACTTAACAGCATCACTATCATAAGAATCAGAAAATAGATCAACTGTCATTTGTTTTCCAATTCCCCACTTTGCAACACGTGCTGAGTCAGAGCTCTCTATTGTACTAGTATACTTTGCATAAGTTCCACTTACTGAATAACTTGTTAAAGCGACTGCAAGAACTAAAGCGAATACAGCCATAAATTTCTTCTTCATTGTCTCACCTCCTTTCAATATTTTTTATTCTTTTGATTTATGTAAACGCTAATAATAGCTGTTTACCAAAATTTACTTAAGACTTTTTGGTCTTATCTTTTTTGTCAGAAGATTTCTTTGTAGTCTTCTTTTTTTCTTGTTCTTCTTTCATTTTCTTATATTCTAAAAATTCTTGTTGTTCTAAATTTCTTTGTTTCCTTGTGGAAATCATAAATCCTATAATAAAGATGATTGTAACACCCATTACAACAATAATAATTGTTGTTGGTTGTGCAAGTGTATTCATAATATTACCTACATTTGGAATACGAAATACATAGATTCCTTGTACATCATCATATGATACTAAATTCTTATCTTGCACGTTGTTGTTATCACCTTGGGTAATAAAATGTGGTTCTCCATCTTCTTCAACAATATCAATAATTCTATGGGTTGTAACGGTTCCTTCTGCATCCCAGAAAGCAATAATATCTTTTTTCTTTAATTTTTTTAGATCTTTCTTTTTTACTACTTTCGTAATAATTAAATCACCTTTATGAATTTTCGTTTCCATGGAATTTGATAATACAATAAACGGTCTATAACCAAATACACTTGGTATATTCTTTGGATTCGAACGTGCTTGTATCATAATCCACAAATTGATTGCTAAAATTGGTACAAAAAGAATACAAATAGCAATAATAATC
This sequence comes from uncultured Bacilli bacterium, assembly GCA_947628065.1. Lineage (GTDB taxonomy): Bacteria > Bacillota_I > Bacilli_A > RF39 > UBA660 > Onthousia. The sequence continues at coordinate 23,076 of CANQYK010000015.1, forward strand.
CAATTACTAATTGACTTATACCATTTCTTTTTTGTTTCCATCTTTCTACTCCCTTTCTTCTTTAACATCTACCTTCTAATTTTAAGGTTAGTACTTTTGGAATTTCTGCAACCTCAACAACTTCTTGTTCTTCTAAAGTAGGTACTTCTATTGGTTCTTCTATTATTTCTTCAATACTAGGTATATCAATAATTTCCTCTGTATATGGAACTTCCATTGTCTGTTCTATTTCTTGTATTTCCATTGGTACGATAGTAGGTGTTATTTCTTCTTCATAATCTTCCTCGCTATAACTTATTTCATTGGATATAGCAAGTGGTTCTGTATAACTACATCCAGAACGACTACATTTCATAATATCTAAATCCCAATCACGATATAAGTTATGACCAACTGGAGGATCTTCACGAATGAACTTTCCACAGATTTCACAGTTATATACAACTTTATAACATTCTTCCTTTGTACCTATATATACAACTTCGGTATCTCCCTCTACACAAGTATGATAATTTCTAGTATATCCACAGTTTTCATTCGTACAAGTTTGATTATAGGTTCCATCACCATTGGGTACTCCTTCTCCATAATTATGTGTTTTTTGATAAGTATCACCACAAACACATTTATAGTATTCATAAGAATCATCTGTATTATTTAATTTATATTGATGACGGGTATTATGTTTTACTCGGACCTCATAACCACATTCTTCTTCTTCACACTTTTGAACATAATCATAGGTACCTTCCTCCATATATTCAGCACCTAATGTATGTCCTTTGGTTAAAGCTTCCCCACATTCACACTCCCAATTTTCTTTGCTATCATCATAATCGATAAAATTATTATAGGTATGATTTGTATGTAATTCTCTTTTCTCATAGCCACAATCTTCTGTTTCACATTTTTGAACAAACTCATGCGTTTTTTTATCAAAAGATCCCTCATCTAATGTATGAGCTTTTGAAACAGTTTCACCACACTCACATTCCCACGTTTCATATTCACCAGCATTCGTAACAAAAGTAGTTGGTACATGTGGAAAATGTTCCTTTCTCTTTTCATATCCACACTCTTTTGTCTCACACTTTTCTACTACTTCATGTGTTCCTTTATCAAAAGAAGGTTCTCCAAAAGAATGTTCTTTTACAAATGTTTCACTACATTCACATGACCATGTTTCACCATCTTCAGTAGCACTTTCGAAAGTTGTAAAGGAATGAGTCGGATGCGATGCTCTTTTTTCATAATCGCATCCCTCATTTTCACAAGCTTGAACAATTTCTTTGGTATTCTCATCATAAGTTTTTCCTCTTAAGACATGTTCTTTTGTTGTTGTTTCTCCACAAACACATTCCCAAGTTTCTTCTATATCCGTAGAATTTACATAACTATCATAAAGATGAGAGGTATGTTCTGTTCTTTTTGTATAATTGCAGCCTTCTGTTTCACACTCTTCAATAATCTCACTAGTTTCTCTATTAAACCACTTCTTTCCTAATGTATGATTTTTCGTTGTCGTTTCTCCACAACCAGTACATTCCCATGTTTCTTTTTCACCTTCATAACTTAAAAACTTATTATAGTTATGTGTATGACTTGGTGTTGGGGTTACTGTTGGCTTTGGAGACTCTGTTGGACTTGGAGTTTCTGTTGGTCTTGGAGTTTCTGTTGGACTTGGAGTTTCTGTTGGATTTGGAGACTCTGTTGGACTTGGAGCTTGTGTTGGACTTGGCGACACTGTTGGTCTTGGAGCTTGTGTTGGACTTGGAGACTCTGTTGGCTTTGGAGTTTCTGTTGGTCTTGGAGTTACTGTTGGACTTGGGGTTACTGTTGGCCTTGGAGCTTCTGTTGGCTTTGGAGACTCTGTTGGACTTGGAGACTCTGTTGGTCTTGGAGTTTCTGTTGGTTTTAGAGACTCTGTTGGCTTTGGAGTTTCTGTTGGCCTTGGTTTTACTGTAGGTGTCGATGTCACTATTGGTATTGGAGTTACCGTTGGTGTTACATCATCTCTTTGATCTGATATTACCACTGGTGTTGGTGTTGATGTTTCTAATGATGTAGATTCTTTCTCCTTCTTCTTTTTCTTTTTAGAACTCTTATCTTCTATTTCTTCCTCTTGTTTTTTATTTACTACCTCATTAACAGTATTTTCTAACATTTCATCTAAATCTGTTACTTCTATTTCATCTGTTTCATGCTCTATATTTGTATGATTTTCTTCTTTTTCCATATTTTTTTGTTCTATTGCTTTATTAATTCCAATTGTACCACCTGTTCCAACAAACACTGCCGTAGCAATAATTGCAATTCTTTTTCCTATACTGCTTGTTTCTACTAATTTTTTTAATTTTTCTAACATACTATCATTCCTTTTTTTCATCTGTTCTTTTATTATACCGAAACACATTTAAAAAGCAAGTATAAAATTTCGGTAATTCTTTCCAATTTATCAATTTATTTTACTATGACATCTTTTTTCTCATTCCATTTTTCTTTTGGAATCAAAATACTACGAAGATAAGCCTTTTGATTTTCCTTATCTATTTTCACATCTACTACTTTTGTAAGACATCCTTTATCGAGCAAATATTCTTTTTGATTTTTGGAGTAACTTAGGTTATCATCCAATAAAAAACAACCATCTTTTGATCCTTTGGGAATCAAATATGTTATTTCAATATCAGCAAGTCCTCTTCCAAAATAACTACTATCAGGAGAAATTGAACTACTGGTAAAACCTTCTTCATACATATAGTGATCTTTTAAGAAAATAAGTTGCTCCAAAGAGGTAATATGATACTTTTTAAAAGCATTAAGATTTACTCCTCGGTACGTAGTAAAACCTTTCTCACATTCTGGATATTTTTTTATAATACTACTAATTCGTTCTGCTAAAGAAAGATACTCTAATCTTTTCTCATTTGATAACATTCCATTTTCTTGATATGTCCAGTTATCTCTTAAAACAGCATTGATATCACGAAAATGATATCCAGTATAAGTTCTTAAATCTAGAAATTCTTCTTCGGTTAAACAACTTAAAAATTCTTCTGTTTCTTTCGTTAAATCATTTTCTTTCTCATAATCAGCATCTTTTTCTTCTTCTACAAAATCTTCTATTTCCTCTTTTGTCTCATCATCAAGATAAGAAAATAATCTATTTACTTCTTTATTTGTTCCAAGTAGGCTACTATTTCTTATTTTATCGATTAGAAAATCCATCCGACATTTCTTTATTTCTTCCGTTAAAGCACTTACTACATCTTTCCCTTCAAACTTAACGCCTCTTCCATATCGTTCTTTATAGTTTTCAATATCTTCTTTTGAAATATTAAAATAATCTTCCTTTTCTTTTACTCTTCCATTTGTATCATATAAGATATCATTATAAGAAAACACAAAGTGATCAAAATCTTTTCTTATTTGAATCTTTCCTTTGGGAAAAAAATTTTGTAACACTTCGGCAAACTCTAAACAACCACCATGATTAAAATAATATCTAGCATCTACATGATCTAGGAAAGATGCAAACGTATCATTTACAAGATTATTGATAAAATCTATAAATAGTAACATATCTTCCATGCTATCCCTACCTTTTCTAGCTTTATCATAACATAGAAAAATAAGAGAAACAAGAAAAAATAAGACAAGGAATTCTCATCTTATTTTTGAACTTTCTTTTCTATTTGGCAAATAACATAATAAAACAAAAATGATGATATGCCCAATAGGAACACAGAAGTAATAACTAAATTAATATTAAAAACTTGGCTACCATACATAATCAAATATCCTAATCCCTTTTTGGATACTAAGAGTTCCCCCATAATCACTCCAATATATGCCATACTTGTGTTAATTTTAAGATTATTGATAATGTTAGAAAGATTGCTTGGAAGCACAACTTTAAAAAACAAATCTTTCTTGGTAGCATTCAAACTTTTTAATAATGTAAGGTAATTTTGATTGGTTTCTTTAAAGCTATGATAAATATTAATAATAGATAAGAAGATACAAATTAATAGGGCCATAAAAACAATTGATTTTTCGCTTGCTCCTACCCAGATAATAATAAGAGGTCCAAGAGCTACTTTTGGAAGAGAATTTAAAACCGTAAGATATGGCTCAATAATTTTAGCAAGCCTCTCATACCACCATAAAATAGATGATATAACAAGACCAAGAATAGTAGCGATGAAAAAACTTATTAGTGTTTCAAGTAAAGTAATACCAATATGTAATAGTAAATGATTGGTTTTAAAAAGAGATGCAAATGTTATTATTACTTGACTTGGACTACTTGTTAAAAACGTATTGATCACTTTATAGTGCGCAAGAAGTTCCCATAAACTTAAGAAAAGGATAAGAAGAAAAAATTGACAAGATATCACAATCCATTTTTCTTTTCTTTTTCTCTTAAGATAACACTCATGTTCTTTACTAAATGTGGACATCTAAATCTCTCCATATCTTATCATAATAAACACTAAACTCCTTTGATTTCCTGTTTTCTGTTGGCGTATTTTTCTTTTCCAAATCAATGGTGTAAATTTTCTTTATTGTAGTAGGACGTTTGGATAAAACCACTACTTCATCGGATAAACTTACGGCTTCTGCAATATCATGGGTTACCATAATCACGGTTTTTCCTTCCTTTTTAATCATGTGATAAACATCATCGGATAATGCTACTCGTGTCATAGCATCAAGGGCAGAAAAGGGTTCATCAAGAAGCAAGATATCTGGATGAATGGCAAGTGTTCGAATGAGAGCAGTTGGATGAATACAGTGTACACACAAAGAATAGTAACAATTAAGTAAGTAACTTATAACTAAAAATAGAAAGATAGAGGTAAAATATGTTATTAAATAGTAATACAGATAAAGTAATTGATTTATTAGATATGTTTGATGATTTAAAGAATACCCACAAAATTAGACTGGCAATATACTTATTAGAAAACAAAAACTTTGATATTAACTTTAATGTTAAAGATATAATTATCCTTTTAAAAGAAGTTTTAAACAAGTTAGATCCAAGTTATAGCAAAACTATTGTTAATTTTGCTAAATATAAGCATTTGTTATTTTTATCAACCAAGTATTTAGAACTCACTGAAATAGAAAAAAAGAAATTTTCTATTGAAATGTTATTTAATATTTATGAAACTGACTTTAAAGATAAAAACATAAATAAAGAAATTAATAAATACTTATATATTTATGACTATTGTTATGTAGTTTTAAATAAGTAGTAAAAATCTAGTAGTCTTTTGATTACTAGATTTTTTT
>CANQYK010000016.1 GCA_947628065.1 uncultured Bacilli bacterium
CCATGCGCTATAACATAATCAACTAACATTTCTATGGTATTATCGTAAATATTCATCTTTCTCACCACACTCTTATTTTATCACAAAATCCTTGTTATGACAAAAAAAGAAAACCTTTTTTACTTCTTCTTCTGATAGATTTTTACAGGTTTTCTTGCTTTTTGTTCTTCCTTGCTATTTAAAATTGCAATCGCAGTATCCAAAAGAGAATTTTCTTTTTCAATATATTCCCTATATTTTTGAATAAAGAATTCTCTTTTTTCTTCCTCTACTATTTTTTGTACTTTCATTCTAACACCCTCCTTACTTTCTTAATATTTTTTCATTTCTTTTTACATCTTTCATCATTTCCATCCCAAAATAATTAAGTATCATAGGATGTACTTGAAATTGGCTATCACAAAGTAACATCTTTCCTATTTCTTCCATATCCGATGCTTTTGTTTTACTGATGGGTACTGCATCATATAATTTATAATAAATATCTTTATCAATTATAAGATTATGATTAAAATCAAAAACCAAATTATTTTTTTCAAGTTCTACCCAAGAGTGATAAAAATAATCACGATCATTACTTTTCATTTTACCACCTACAACATTTTCATTGATGGATCCTGCAAGTATATTAGAATTGACATGACACTCTCCATAACGAGCATCCGATAATAATACTTGTTTGACTTCTTCATCTTCCACAATATCCGATAATAACCGAAAAGGAAAACTACCAAATTGTTTGTCTTTCAAAACATACTTTTTCTCCTTTTTATGATACCGAATATGTTTTGTTTTCTCTTTTGGATTCTTTGTAAATTCATCTAATTCTTCTTTTACTTCTTCATACTTAGAATGATGCATGTCCTTCACTTCAAAAAATAACCAATCACAATAATCACCAAACAAAGTAAAATTACGGTAATTAACTCCATTCGAATTGTATTTTCTTTTTAAAAAGGAAAATTCTTTCTGTTTGGATAATTCTTTCCATATTTCTTTCTGAAAAATCAAATATTCAAAAATATGATCAAAATCATGTAATTGATCCATTACAATATAAAGACAATATAAATCATAGAAATCCAAGACATTTAATTCTTCATACTGAAACAGTTCATAATATTTCTCTTTCTCCATTACTATGTTATTCGGATAATCTGCAACTTTATCAATCCCATCTTCATAAAACAATATTAAGAGATGAAAAATATTCGTTTTGGAATTACCAATTGCTATTCTTGGATCCACAAAATCCATAGAACAAGCAAGTTTTAAAGGACGAAAAAATTCTTTTTCTCTTTGTTTTTCATCACATAAAATCTTTTGATCAACCTCTTGCAACAAATAATTCGAAAACAAAGCAAAAGGATATTCTTTTTCCATCCCATGAAAAATATATTCCTCTCTTTCACGATTATGTTTTGAAAATGGTCGATGCATCGATTTACAATCAATATCTCTTTTATATTTTGGATATGTAGTAAAGTCTTTTAGTGGATCTAACGTTTTATCTTCTGCTATAGGATATTGTCTTAAAAAAGTAGATATATTATTAAATTCCATAATCATTCCCCTCTTTCGCCGCTTTCCTATTATACTACAAAAAGAAAAGAAAAAAAACACCTTTTTTATAAAAAGTGTCAACTAAAATTTACCTCTTATATTCTAATAATATACCCTTAGTTTTTGATAATTTTCCATAGAAAGACTTTCATTTGTAACAAGGTCTTCTTTTTTTAATATTCCTAATTCTTGAATAGGAGTAATTTTTTCTGTAGCATTTAATTCTACACTATTCCCTGTTAAAGATGTTTCCTCTGTTAAAGGAAAACCTATTTTTTTCTCATCTACAAAGGTTGAAAAATATTTTAAATTTTCTCTTCCATCATTTAATACAATAATATAACTTTTACTCATATCAAAGTTAGCATTAAAAGGACTTTGATTCTCTATTCCATCAAATTGATCAACAGAAATTGCAATATATTGTCCTTCTGATGGAGTTACAAATTCTTCATTCACTATTTCTATTCTTGTAGCATTAATAAACCTATTTGCAACAGTGACATAAGAATCCTTTTTCATATCATCCATCATGCCTGACATAGAATACGTAGATAAAAGGATAAGAATTCCTCGAATAACAAGATAAAATCCTATTCCTATCAGTCCAATAATTAAGAAAACAGTTAACAAGGATCGCTTCTTTTTCTCTTCCATATGTAATACCTCCTATTTTTAGGATAGCATAGAAGAAAAAAGAAAAAAAGAAAAAAGAAAACTATTTCACACTATTCTGTAAAGTAATATCCTTAATCTTTTGGCTTAAAAAATAAAGTAAAAAGAAACGAAAAGATAATAGCTGATGTAATACCAGATGCTGTCATATCAAACATTCCCATTAAAAGTCCAATAAAACCAAAGGATTCTGCTTTGTTTAAAGCACCATGGATCAAAGAGTGTCCAAAGGATGTAATTGGTACCATGGTACCACCCCCACAGAAACCAATGAAAAAGTCATAAATTCCAAAAGCATCAAGCATTGAACCTACAATAACAAAAATACTAGTAATATGACCTGGTGTTAGTTTGGTATTGTCTAAAATAATTTCTGCAATCAAACAAACAGTTCCACAAAAAAGGAAAGAATTGATTAAATAATTCATGCGATCGCCTCCAAACAAACTGCGTGTGCAATGGATAATATAGGCTCTTTTTGAAATACAAAGGTTGGAGAAAATAAAGCACCTGTCGCAACTAATAAGACACGCTTATATTTTCCACTTTGTAAGCCTTTCATAATTTTTCCATAGTTTACAAGAGCACTACAAACAGGTCCACTACCTCCTGCATTTACATCTTGTTGTTTTTCTAAATCATATAACATGACACCACAATCGTTATATTGATCTCCTAAAACAATATTATGATCCATCTTCAATAAATCTTTTAAAATCTCTTTTCCATAAAGACCTAAGTCACCCGTTAAAATATAGTCAAAATCTTCTACTTTTCTACCACTTTCTTTTAAATACTTACTAATGGTATCTGCTGCCGCTGGTGCCATCACTGCCCCCATATGAAGTGGATCTTTTTGATTATAATCTTGTATGGTTCCAATTAGTCCATCTACAACTTTTACTTTGCTAGGCTTCTTTGAAAGAAGAATGGATGCACCTCCTGTTGCCGTAAAGGTTGCAGTTTTAGGTTTTGGTGCGCCATACTCCGTTGGATTTCGAAACTGTTTTTCACTTGACATGTTATGGGATGCCGTAGCGGCAATACAGTTCTTTATTTTTCCACCATCAATCATACTAGCGCCAATTAAAATTCCTTCGACGCTCGTCGCACAAGCAGAATAAATACCAAGGAATGAACAATCCATATGAAGAGCAGAATAACAAGAAGAGGTAATTTGATTTAATAAGTCACCTGCAATTACTAAATCAATCTCATCCTTTTCTATTTTTGCTTTCTTTAATAAAACTTTCATACTATCTTCTAATAATTTTACTTCTGCTTTCTCAAAAGAGTCTTCCTTGCAATACAAATCTTTGGTATACTTCTTATCAAAAGAATTTTTTAGTGGACCTTTTGCTTCATAAGGACCTGCTACGGTACTACTATCTTCTACATAAACATCATGAAAACGAAGCATCATAATATCACCTCTAGAAAATAACGAATCATTCCAAAAAACCAAGCCGATACCACACCATATAAAATAACAGAACCAGCAAGTTTAAAGATATTCATACCAATTCCATAAATTGGCCCTTCTTTTTTATAATCAATCGCGGCACTTGTCATAGAATGAGCAAAACCAGTAATCGGAATTAAAAGACCACATTTGGCTTTCCCAACTAGTTTATCAAAAACACCAAGCGCAGTTAATAAAGATGCAAGAAAAATAAGCGTTACAATCATATAAATAGAAGCATCTGATCTTGATATTTCTAGATAGTGGCTATATCCTCGAATTAAAAGTTCTCCTAATAATCCAATAAAACCTCCTACAACAAAAGCAATGATTGCATTTTTTATTCGATGCTCTTGTGGTTTGTGTTTTTCCACTAATTGTTCATATTTCTTTTTTTCCATAGTATCACCAGTAGTATTATGGATAAAAGAACACATTTTTATACAAAAAAATGTATTTCACTTTCGAAATACATTATTTTAAAATATAAGGTTTTTTAAGCGTTCCTTCTCCACTTTTTACCATAACATTATTATTTAACATAACAACAGGTCTTACAATCATACCACTCGATGCATTGGCTTTATCAATGTAACCAGATTTTTTCACACAATAGACTTCATAACTATTTTCACTATTTCCAGTTAAAAGCCACCAATCTGCATTTTTCTCTTTTAAGTAATTATAATTTTGACATGCTTTATCCATAGTTGTCTTACAATTTGTATCAAGCGATGCCCTCATATAATCAGAAGCCGTTAAAAGTCCAATCATCGCACCTTCTTGTTGTTCAATACATTCAACTTCTCCTGTATTATTTGCTTCTGTTTTACTTCTTCTTCCAGTACATAGAGAAAATGTTGTTAATTTTTCTTTATCGCTTTCACTTAAGAAAATATTTTTATCTACTCCATTATCATAATAAGTAGTAAGAAATTCTTTCATACGACTAACATTATAAGTATTAAAACCACTATTGTATCTTCTTTCAGGATTATATCTGTCATCCCAAATTTTTGTTATGTTATTATTAATGGATGCGATTAATAAAATTTTCTTATCGCTTGTTATCTTAACAATTTGAAATATATTTTTATCAAGTTGAACATAATTGTTAACATTTTCTCCTCGATAAACATATTCTCCATTCATATCATATAAACCACTGCCAGAAGTTGTTGTTTTTTGATCCAAAACTCTTTGATATAACTCTTGCGTTGCATAAGCTTCCCCACAATCTAAATAAGGGGTATAGATAAATTGATCATTTATTTTTTGAACTACAACTTTTCCAGTACAACTATCTTTTGAGCGTAATTTACTAAGTGGTTTCATTAACTTATATTCTTCACTAGAAAGCGTTTCTGCATCTACTTCTGTTTTTTCTCCTTCTTTTTCTGGAAGTAAAACATCTTGAACTTTATAATATTCCATTGCAGCATTTTTCAATTCTACCTCTATTTTTTCATAAGACAGATTTTTTCCAATAAAAAGAGTGGAAACAAACAAAATTATCATAAAAACGACCATTACAATTGAAATAATTACAATCATGCGAAGAAGCTTTTTTCGCATTTCATCATTGGTTTTCTTTTTTTCTTCCTTTGGTGCTTCTTTTTTTTCCTCTAAAATTATTTTTCCTTTGTTCTCATTCATTTTCTTTTTCACCTCTACTCATCAAAAAAGTCATCAAAGAAATCATCATCAACATCATCATATTCCTCTAAAGAAAGATTAACTTTCTTTTCTTCTTCCTTAGAAGAAGGGGCATCCAATATTTCGATTTCTTCTTGTACTTCCTCTTTTGGTTTTGGATGGAATTGTTCTTTGTTTCTTTCTTCCTCTTTTTCAAGTTCTGCAATCTTTGCATCGATTTTTCGAACTAACTCATCTACATCAAAAGTAGGTTTTTCTTCTTTTTTTACTGGGATGTCTTCTAAAGCTTTATTGATCGGTGGAATTTCTTCTTTCTTCTCCTCTTGGAACATTGCCATAGGACTTGACATTGGTGGTTTTATTGGAGGTGTTGAGCCAAATAAATTTGGTGGTGTGAAAGGAGGCATTCCACTTGGCATACCAGAGCCAGTAGAAGTTCCATCTGGTGTAGAATTCATCATTTCAATTAGTTTCTTCTTCTTTTCTTCTTTTACAAACGTTTTGATATCAAACATTTGAACCACACGTTTTTCTCGCTCTTGAAAGACTGCCTTCGGATATTCCTTTCCCCAATCAATCTTCCAATCCGGTGTACGTTTTGTTTTATATGGTTGCTTTCTCATTCGAAGAATAACACATTCATTTTCTTTCATTCTTTGTAAGTCCGATACCGTAACAAGAGGGGTACTTGCAGTCTTGTCATCTTTTTTACTTTTTACTTCACCACACATTTTAGAAATTTCTTCTAAGGCAGCAAGTTCTGCTGAAATTAAATAAATAATATTTCCACAGTTACCACGAATGGTTTCTGCATCTTCTTTACCATATACTTGACTTAATTGGGCATAGTTTTGAATAATCATCGTAAAACGCATATGACGACTTCTTGCGGCAGTAATCATAGTAGTCATATCTTTTAATTTTGGCATATTGGCAAACTCATCAAGCAAAAAATTCGTTCGAACCGGAAGACTTCCACCATTTTCCTGTGCCACATCGATTAGTGTTTCATAACATTGCTTTAAAAGAATCGTAACAAGAGGATGATAGGTTGTCTTCTCATCTTGAATAACAATGAAAAGTGCTGTTTTTCTTCTTCCAATATCAGCAAGATCGATGTCACTATGACTCAACATTTCGGATAAGTTTTCACGCGATGCGAATAATTTTATCTTTTGCCGAAAAACAGATAAAATACTTCCCTTTGTCTCAGTTGGTGCATCAATTGTACTAGAGGCATTGATGGATGCGGCACTGAATGGATCTTTTCCAGCAAAATATTCCTTGATATAAGTAGATCCTCCAAATTTCTCTTCTCCAACGGTTGTCATTAAACTAATACTATTAATGTTAATCTCTTCTTCTTTAGCATCTTCAAACAAGCCAAGGGTTACACCAGAAAAATAATCGGCGGAAGTTTTCTCCCAAAAGGGATCTGCATTCGCATTACTAGAATCGTATAAAATATTAAGTGCAAGGTCATCCAATAACTCGATTGCTTTATCTTGGTTTCCTGATTTGTACATATGATATGGAAGAGACAATGGATTCCATCCACTTCCTTTTTGAGGATTACGGAAATTTAATACTTGAACATCATAACCTTTCTCACGAAGCATCGTAGCTGTACTTTCATAGATCTCACCTTTCGGATCGGTTATAATCATACTTTCTCCATTTTTCGCAAGAAGTTTTACCGTAGGTTTAATAACCGTTTGGGTTTTACCAGAACCAGTCGCACCAATTACTAACGTATGATATTCTCCATCATCTACCCAAGCTTCATTATCTTTTAAAATTAAAGGCACTCCACCACAAGACGCAGTTTCATTTTTTAATTCTACTTTCTTTAGTTCTTCTTCAATTTCTTTATCTTTTGCCCATCTAGAATAACCTTTATCTTTTTTCTCTGTTGTAATACCAATTCCTTTTTCCATTTCAAAAAAGTAAGATTTTACACTTATGAACATACCAATTAAAGCAACAAAATAAATAATTAGTGTAATCCATAAAAATTGTGGAGCGAAAGCTGGAAAAGGATTAAAACCACTAAGCTCTCCTGTTTGTGCAAAAGAATGGACATTTACAATACCAATTGCAACAATATAAAGTAAAAAAATAGCAAAAACACAAAATATAATAATATCTTCTTTTTCCGCACGAAATTTAAGTTTCATTTCATTCCCTCTTTTCTTCTTAATTATATCTTATTTTTCTTTTTTCTACAAGAAATTAAGGTATAAAATTAATTATTCACATATTATAACACATTCCTGTTGTAAAGAAAAGAAAAAGAAGAACCAGAATTCTTCTTATAACATTTTTATTTCTTTTATTGAAAGACCAGTAGCCTTCATAATATCAGAAATTGGAATATTTAGTTTTTTTAAATTTCTTGCTATTTCTTTTTCTTTCTTTTCTTCGCCACGTCTTTCTCCAATGGCAATGCCTTCGCTTTTTCCGATGGCAATGCCTTCACTTTTTCCAATGGCAATGCCTTCTTCCTTACTATAAGCGATTTCCTCTTCATGTGTTTGTTCTTTATCATAAACATCAAGGAGTTCTTCTCCATCCAATAACTTACGTATTCTTTCATAAATTGACATATATTCTTCATTCTCCTTCCCGAACTGTTCTAGTTCTTTTATTGTCTTACATTTTAAAAACTTTGCAAACTTCTTTAACTCTTCATCTTCATTATAAGCGTCACTTATTGCATTTGCAAGTATTAAAAAAGAAGAACCAAGTATTCTTCTTATAACATTTGTATTTCTTTTATGGAAAGACCAGTAGCCTTCATTATATCAGAAATTGGAATATTTAGTTTTTTTAAATTTCTTGCTATTTCTTTTTCTTTCTTTTCTTCGCCACGTCTTTCTCCAATGGCAATGCCTTCGCTTTTTCCGATGGCAATGCCTTCACTTTTTCCAATGGCAATGCCTTCTTCCTTACTATAAGCGATTTCCTCTTCATGTGTTTGTTCTTTATCATAAACATCAAGGAGTTCTTCTCCATCCAATAACTTACGTATTCTTTCATAAATTGACATATATTCTTCATTCTCCTTCCCGAACTGTTCTAGTTCTTTTATTGTCTTACATTTTAAAAACTTTGCAAACTTCTTTAACTCTTCATCTTCATTATAAGCGTCACTTATTGCATTTGCAAGTATAAAATGATACGATACATATAATTCTGTTTCAATATGACCTTTTCCATCTTGAATATAAAATGGTAAAACTGCGTCCTTATCTTTAAACTTATTAAAGTTATCAACATTAATGAGCATTGTTTTCGGATACTTTTTAACATTTGGTGGGGTATTGGTTAAGTTTTGAGCGAAAGCATACTGTGCATTCTTTGCAAAGATATTTTCACTATTATACCCGTTCATTTCAACGATAATTCTATCACCACCTTTTAATTGTACTAAAATATCAACTCTTCTTAATTTTTCATTCTCTACCATTTTTGGTAGTTCTGCACTAACAAAATTTGCTTTTTCTAATTCTTCTTTTGGAATGGAAGTAATATGTTGTAAAAAAGTAATTACAATACTTCTTGCTTCCTTGCTTTGAACAATGTATTTAAAGATAATATCATTGCATAAATTAATTTCTTTGTTTTCTATCATAAATCACTCTCTCTTTCTGTTTGAATTTGTCATAAATAAAGGCCACTTTTTAATGACTAGTCCCTACTATATATAGAATTAAGGAATTTGTCAAATGTTCAAAAGTACCAAATTCACCTCTATTTTTGGGGGAATTTTGCAAATTCCCCCACCTTTTTCACCCAATTTTGAAAATTCCCCCTTCCTTCCGTCTGAATTTTCAAAATTCAGAAGAAAATGATAGATAAAAAAATACCAAAAAAATTTGATATTTTTTTGATATTTTTCATTTTTTTTACATTATTCCTGTTCACAGGACTTTACTTTTTGATATTTTCCTTTTTTTAATTCATACATTTCCATACAAACACCACGATCACTATAATAATTACAACTAGTAATAAACTCATAAGTACCATTTCCTGTTATATCAACCAAATAAGAAAGATCAATTTTACAATTATCATACATCTTATCAAAAGTATCTATTGTTTTTACAATCATATTAACTTTGTCATTATCAATAGTAAAGATAAAGTTAAAAATATATTTACTTGCTACACTTTCTGCAAACATATTAGAAAGAAGAAATACTTTTTCCTTTTCTTGATCTCCATCAACATCAAAAGAAAATGTTTTCATTAAAGTTAAATTATCCGCCTTTATTTTATTCTCTTCTAATACTTGATAAACATATTTCATATCAATACTAGAAACATCTTCGAAAGTAAAAGCACCATATTTATATTTTTGATTGGTCTTAATTGCAAATAAATCGACACCATCTCTTTCAACTGGATCACGGTTATCATCAAAAAGATACCAACGATCATTATAAAGTAGATTATAATTACCAAGAAATTTTGTTTTTTCATAAACATCAAAATGTTGCCAATTATAAAGATTACTATCATCAATATCTTTCCATTTTCCTTTTTCATACATCCATTTTGCATCTTTGTTTGCAATAATATAAGTATTGTTTTTCTTATCTTTCATAGAAGGATAAAGAAAGAATAGAAAGATAAGAAGGAAATAAAGAACCAAAGCAGAAATAATAACATAATATCTTGTTTTTTTCTCTTTCATTTTTTCTCCCTCCTTATCCTACTTTAAAACATTCTAATCGCGTTGTAGTAGACCAATCATATTCTTTGAATAAATCTGTTGCTTTGCTTCCTGGATCAAGCATCTTAATAGAATTATTTTCTACTTTATCAATTGCAACCCAGTGTCCATCATTATTAACAGCTACTACACAATAGGTATTATTTTTCTCTACATTTTCTTTGATTGCCTTAACTTTTTCATCTTTTGTTGTCATATTAGAAAGATCTGTTTTCATGCTTTCTTGATATTTAAACGTAGAAGCGATCTTTTCTACACTTGACCAAACTAAGTTAGCACGAGAATCAAAACCGTTTACTTTCTTCATTGCTTCTACAAAAGTTCCTGGATTAAATTCCCCTTGTATGGTTGTTTTGGCACCGCTTTTTTCTATTAACATCGCAATCGATGTTGCAAGGCAACCTGCTTCTCTAATGGTTGTATTTCCTGCCATTTTAACATTCGCCCATTTGGAATCGGTTTGTTTCCAAGTTCTATAATTGGAAGAGGAATCTTCTCCTTCTGTACAATTACTTTCACTAATGGATACAACTTTTGGAAATATTTTCATAATAATTTGTGTATAATCAAGTCCTTGCTTAGCATAACTTTCCATTAAATTTTGCTCAGTTTGTTGAAAGTTTGTAAGATAAATCCTTCCTTGACTATCAAGAGGAATTTTTCCTGCTACTTCATTTGCGTACTGTCTTAGAGGACTATCTTGAGCAATTGGACCACTACAACGATTAGCGGCAGTATGTTCTCCAACATGCATAACTCCATTTTGATTCTTACATTCTGTATTTCTACTACAACCTTTATCAGGGTCACAATAAACTTGATCGGTTACACAGTTATTAATTTGTAAAATCCATTGCCCATTTTCTTGAACTAGTTTCCTAGAAAGAGCATTCCCTGATGCTGCTGCTTGGGTTAAGGCATAACTTCTTGCAACAATCATTTGGGTCTTAAAAGCCTCTGGGGATGCACTTGGACCAATTTCTGCATAAGCAACTCCTAAAACATATTTTTCAAAAGGAATTAGTTCTCCATCATCCAATACTTGTCCTGTTCTACCATCACACATATCGCCAACAGACATTAAACGAACCATAAGATTAGAGATTGTCATTGCCTTATTATTACTATTAGATCCATATTGTTCCAAATTCATTCCTTTAAAGGTATATGTACACATACTACCAGTTTGTCCTGTACTGGCTAAATTATTCCCACCTGTTTGTTCTTTGTATTCCTCTAACGACGAAAACACTTCTTCTACATATCGGTCATAAATGGCATCATCTTTTCCGGGAATCTTACTTTGAAAATAACTTTTTAAATTGCTTTTAAACGTATCTTCACTATAATTTCCATCACTATCAAACATCAAATCAACAATTTCTTTGATTTTCCCTTTTGTCATATCATCATAATCGTATTTTTCACCATAGGTATTTAAAATAATAAATACGGCTCCAATCATTTTTTCATCAAAGTCTTTTCCATCTTCCATATATTCATCGTGGACTTCATCCAGTCGTTCTTTAAAGGCTTTTTGTTCTTTTGTTAATTTATATTCATCATTTCCATCTGCTATTGCAATTGGTGTATTTTTATCGCCTGCTACAATGACAGATATTATCATGATACAAAACAAAAGTAAAACTACAACAATGATAATGGGAAGCAAAAGTTTTTTTAATCCAAGGGAGCCTTCTATTAGAAAACGAGCAGGACCTTTTCCTTTTTTCTTTCCTGTTCCAAAAATGGATTGAAGCATACTAAGATTATTCTCTTCCGGATTTTCTACTTCTTCTAAAGTATCGTTATCATCTTCTAAAAAACTAGGTGCCTTTGGAAGAAAACTAGGACCTTTTGGTTTGTTTGTATCTTCTATATTTTCTGGTGAAGAATCTTCACTTTTTCTACTTTCTCTTTTTGGTGGAAGTTGTGGTCCTTGTTTTGCTCGGATATTATTCAGTGCATCACTTTCTTTTTTATTGGATTCCCTCATATTATCTAGTTTTGATTTTAAATTTCTTGCTGTATTAAAACCAGGAATAACATTATCTGCTTTATCAAGTGCTCTATTTTTAATACCACTTTTAAAACTATCCGAAAAAGACCCCGTTGGTTTTCTTTGGGGTCTATCTTGTTTTGGATTATGAGAAGTTAAACCCGTAGGAGTCTCGGTATTTTTATTTTCTTGATTTTGATTCATGGGTGTTCCTTTTTTATTGTTTGAAAGATTCTTCCTATCTTGGTTCATCCTCTCACCACCTTACTACAAATTTTCTTTTAGAATCCTCCTCCACTACCAAAGGATTCAAGTTCTTCTTTTGTTACAACAACATTAATTCGCATTCTTCTATTTCCACATACAAATAAAGCTTCTCCTTGGGAATAACGTTTGATACTGTCTCTTTCATTATCGTTTAAGTCAATTAAGAGAGATAAGTCTTCTACTGCTTGTTTTTTAAGTCCCATAACAAGATAATAAGAAGAGTTATCAAAAATTGCTTTCCCTTGGGTTATTACTTGTGGATCCGAAAAGTCACTTGGTTGTTGAGTAATAATAATGGTTGCCGTATTATATTTACGAGCACGTCTTTGTACTTGGGCTAAGAAGTCTGCTCCTAATACATTATTCGCACCTAATAATACATGGGCTTCATCAACCATTAAAATGGTATTAACCGATGTGTCCAAACAAAGTCCCCAAGCAAACCGTAAGATATTAAAGAACAAGGCATTTTTAGTATTGCTCTCAGAGTTCATTAACTCTTTGATATTAAAGACCATAAAATCACTATCCTTGGTTATGGTTGTTTTTCCATCAAAATAGAAGCGAAGTTCACTGATTAGTGGTTTTACTTTTAATTGTAGTCTTTGTAAGATATCCTTCTCATGGGTTTGTTCTGGCATGGACATAATTCGTCCTTTAATCGTCGCATAAACATCGGTAAACGTTGGATAATCTTCACTTGTAAATTTTGAAAAATCGGTATCAAAGTCAATTCCAAAACGTTTATAAGTATCTTGTACAACTTCACTAAACATGGTTAATACATCTTCGGTAATGGATGGATCGTAATAGCGCATAAAGGCTTTTAGTGATTGAAGCGTTCTTGTTAATACCGTATAACCAAGTCCTTGTTTGATCTCTTCCTCATCCGCATCAATAATAACCTCCAAAGGGTTAATCATACCAAATTGTCCACCTTTTCCAATATCAACGATATCGCCTCCAAAGGTTCTTGTGATCTCTTCTAATTCATTTTCAGGGTCAATCGCAACAATTTGACAACCATTTCGAATATGACTTCTTAAAATTAGTTTTGCAGCGGTACTTTTACCAGATCCAGAAGTACCTAAAATAATCATATTGGCATTGTTTCGGTTGCTTTCTTTTCTTACTTGGTATAAGAATTGATTGAACAAGATAACACCACCAGAGAAATCAACACCTAGCAAAACAGAAAGTCCAGGATCTTTAATACTATCGAAGATAAATGGATACATTGCAGCAATCGTTGGGGATGGAATTGGTGTACCAATTCGATCTTCAATATCTTGTTTTGGGAAAATTGGTAAAATACTTTTTAAGACTTTTTCTTGTTCAAAACGAAGAGAAATTGCTCGAAGTTCCATCGCATCCAAATAGTTTTTAACATTAACTTTCTTTAGTTCTAATTCTTCCTTTGTATCAGCAGTTATCATAATGTGCATTTGAAAATCAAAAATTTTAGATTGACTGGATGCAAGCATAGAAACAAAGTATTCCAAGCTCTCAGCATCTTGTCTTACTCGCTCTTTGGCCGTTTGATCTTTTTCTTGTCGATACTTTTCACGAAGTTCTGCAATCTGTCGATTGATCATTTTAGACATCGTACTAAAAGGAACTGGAATATGTTTGATTACAATTTTAATACCACTCATCGATGTAAGGGTTGATAAATAACCAGGTGCGATATATTTAGGATAGGATACAACGGTTAAAATTGTCGCATACTTATCACTAATAAAGAAATCACTTGGATTAAAATGTAATCCTTTTGGTGCAAGTTGTGTTTTTAAATTTATACTCATACTGGCATCACCGTCCCAAACTCTGTACTTTTTCCTCCATTTAAGAAGTTTTCGATAATAAGACGTAAATCATCATTACTAACTTGTGAAGCATTCAAACCACATCCTGCAAGACCATTAATCAAAAGACGAACGCGTTTTTGTAATTCATCGGGATTCTTATCTTTAAATAAGATAAAATACTCAGTATCAACAATACTATTGTTCATAAACGTATTCCCTTTTTCAATATCTTGCATAATAATTTTACGAATTGCAGGAGACTGGGTATCGTTATATAGAAGTTGCAACTGTGACATATAAACAGAAATATCAACCGGACGATCGGCAACCACAAGCCAAAATTCAAAATCAATCATATTATAGAAATTCTTTAGACTGATTAAAACATTATCCTGTGCTTGGGCATCTAATATAAAGATATTTCGAGGTGCGATTTTAACACCTGTTATCTTTTCTTTGTCACTACAGACAATCATACCATTTTGGATGGATTCAATTGGAATCCAATCCTCGGTATAAGGACTACTTATCTTCTTTGCCATCGGTAACACACCAACCTTTCCAAATATATCTTTGCCTGCTTGTAAAAAAGGCATAAGCTTCTAAAATAATGGTTAACATATTATGATAATTCGGTATTGGAATAATTAGAAACGTAGCAATCGCAGCAGGTAACATAACAAGTATTACTTGAAATGTTTCACCCATTGGCATAATAACTAGTAAAATAATTGTCATAAAGACACCAATACCAAAAAGGATTAAATCAAAAGGACGAAAGATTCCTAAGATTAAACTTCCTTTTTTCGTATTTGCAGGAATTAAATAATTCACTTTGTATCACACTCCTTTTATTATGGTCTAGGGCCAGGACCACCTGGAGGTGGTCCTCCTGGAGGTGGTCCACCCGGTCCTCCACTACCTGGTCCACCTGGACCCCAAGGATTATCATGAATACTGTTATTTTCAACATTTTTATTTCCATTCGGATCCCATCTATTATCGGTTCTTTGATTATTTGGTCCTTCTGCTTGTCTCCAATTATCAGTAGTTCCAAAGACTCTATCCATTACTCTTTGATGAGAAGTAGCTCCACGACCTCTAGCATTGTACATATCTGGTCTTGGATTTCCTCTACCTACCATTTCACGGTAACTACGACGATGTTCTTCTTCGAAACTTGGTGTTACACGATGAGAATCTCCAAATGCTTTTCCTTCTTTGTATAAACTTTCTGCTTTTGCAGCAGCTTTTGCATCATCAGATTGATAAGTATATAGCGCTTTTCGCATTTTTTCTTTATCTGCATCAGTGTCGAATGTACCAGTTCTAGAATCATAACCAATACCATTTAGAGCTGCGATTTCTGCAAGTTCCTGATTGGTAGCATTTCCCTTTAAGAAACGATCATACAAATCTTTTGATTTGGCAGCTTGACTCTGTGCCGCATACATATTATCCTTTGCCACTTCAAGTCCTTCTCCTGTCACACCATAACGTCTTGCCATATTAACGCCCGCATTTCTCATTAAACGATCACGCGCATTATTTACAAAACCACCTCTTGATTTTTGATCACCGGTTCTAATTTGAGCTGCTAAGTCTCTACCTGCACCCCAACCAAGTCCGGTTGCTTTTCCTTGGGCAACTGCTTCACTACCTGCTTCAAAATTACTAATAGCAGCAGCGCCTGCACCTGCAAGTCCTGCACCTCCTAAAAAGGCTGCCGTACCACCAAGTACACTTGATAAACCAACATTACTCATTGGTGGACCCTGTAATCCCAACATATCACGAATAAACTTAGGTGCTTGTCTCATAAAGACTAAAATACCTAATATAATAAATACCATGGCAAGACCAACATCTAATACATAATTGTTTTGAATACTAGTACCAAAAATATCCAATCCACCATTGATTACACTTTGAATAATAAACAAACCAAAGTAAACAATAGCAAGACGTATAAACAAATCAAGATACGTAGAAGTTAAAGTTTTTACCCAATTTCCAAAAGCTCCTTTTTGATCACTTTTCGGATCTACATAACTAATAATCGGAATCGGTGCGATAAGACGTAATACCATTAATTTAATTGCCCTTACAGCAATATCTAGAGTAAATCCTAAAATAATTAAAAACATCACAATCATAACAAATGCACTAATAATTGGCACATAAGTAAAAGCATAACGATTATTAGCTCCAAGTGGCCCTGTCATTCCACAGTCATCATTAATATGACTTAAAATCGTATCTGGACTTACATTTTCTTCCGCATAACCAGATGCATTAACTTCTTCTGGACAAACAACATTTCCACACTGCAATCCATTTTCATCTTCCGTATTTGGATCACATGGTGGTTTATCTTCATCTTTTACATTAATACGAATGAATACTTTTAAAACCGTTCCAGCCATTGATTTTCCAACATCACTAAGACTGTTAATATCCATTCCTTCATCTCCATTATTTGGAGCACCTATAATCAGTTTTGCTAAAATGTTTTCACTCATTATCGTCTCTTGTGCCTTATAGAGAAAACCAAACAAAACACCATGATTATTAATATAATAATTTAAACTTTTTTCTTCCGCATTTGGTATATTCATAGGAATAATTAAAGTAAGTAAGAAAAGAGAAACAACAACCCTTACTACGATTTTACTAGGACCTTGTTTTTGATCTTTTATGGAATCAGGGTTAATAATAATATTCAAAACAGTCATAGATAATTTAAATATCATAAAAATTCCTAAAACAAGTTGAATTCTTGAATAGAATACTTTTATTACATCACCGGATAATATCGTAGCATTCGCAACCATATAAAATACACGATAAACAAGGGACAAAAGAATGGCTGCGACACGATCAAAAATGGTCAAAAATCCTCGAAATGCATCCGTAATATAATCTGGATTCGCATTTGGACCTAATCCCATAGTATCAACTCCTTTCTAATGGAAACCACAAGTTGGATCTGCTATTCCATTGATTAATTGTAATAATAAACTTACAATTGTTGGTATTAAAAATAAGGCAAGGGCTGCAATCAAACGAATAATTAACTTTGATTGTGCCTTTTTATAAGCATCCTCTTCACTTGATGCAATTGCTTTAATAAAATCAATCGCACTAAGCAATACAACAAGGATTGGTCCTGCTACTTTGATATAGTCTAGTATTTTTTGAATTAACCATCCAAAATGTCCCTCTCGCATATCAAAGATAGTAGAACAAGCTACCGTTTGGTTTAGCCCTTCTAATGTTGCATTGTTTTCTACTGTTTCTATTTTTCCAGTATCCTTACTTGCATCACTTGCTTTATAAGCACCATTTTCTGTATCTGCTGGGCGTACAGTTGTAATTTCTAGATTCAGCTTATCTTGCGTTAAACGTTTAAAAAATAAATTAGTATCTCCATTGCAACTACTACTCCAATACGTATCAATATCTTCTTTACGCACAGTAAAAGTAACACCTGCTACTGCCATAGCTGCACTTGCTTCCATAATATTGGACTCTCCATCAATAATAATTTCTAACTTTTTAGTATTTCCTTCTTTATAAAACTTTAAAGATGCTGTTTTATCAATCGCATCAACGGGGCGAGAAATACCATTACTAGCACTTGTACCACAATAATAAGTTTTATTACTACTACTTCCTCCACTTTGAACAGCATGTACTGTAGTACTTGTTTCACCTGGGCCTGCACTAACACCAGATCCCACATATATTGATAACTGATAAGTACCAGTTTTACTAATAAATTGCATATCCGGACAACTATTATTTTCCTTGTATGCTGTATAAAATTTTCCATTTTTATCAAACATTTTACTATATTGTAAATACCAAATAGTATCCTTAATTTGTAATCCTGGTTCCGGTGTTTTACTCCAATTTCCAGTAACAATTTTTCGATTTGACGTAGAGCCATCGCTGTTTACATCAACGGTTAAATAAAGGCCATCAGCATCTGCTATTCCTAATCTATTTGTATCAATGTTATATCGACAGGTTGCTAACTTTGCAGCTTTTACTCCATGAGGAAAGAAGATCATAATTCCTATGATTAACAACAATAGTATTTTCTTTTTATATTTAACCATAATACTTCCCTCCACCTGCTAATTGCCTAATCATAATCATTGTACCAAAAAAAAAGATAAATAGCAAATAAATTGCTATTTATTTTAAAATTATACACTTCGCCAACAATTGAGCCATGAAGTAATACCTGTATCAGCTTGATCTCCTACTACTCCTGCAACCATACTAGTTACAACACTAACAATTGTTACAATAAAGAATACTA
The DNA here is from genome assembly GCA_947628065.1 of uncultured Bacilli bacterium. Classification (GTDB taxonomy): domain Bacteria; phylum Bacillota_I; class Bacilli_A; order RF39; family UBA660; genus Onthousia. Next base: position 18,502 of record CANQYK010000016.1, read on the forward strand.
ATACAGCATAGATACAACGTTTGATTAATTTACTTTGTGCTTCTTTTACTTGTTTATCATCAGATGAAATAACAGCTTTTCCTAAATCAATTGTACCAAATACAATTAAGACAATAGGAATACCAATTTGTAAAATAGGAAAAACTCCATTTTTAATAATTCGAACTAAAAATCCAATTCCTTTACAATCTGGGTCAGATTCTGCTAAATCAACCATTATCTGCGTCATTCTAAATAAATCCATTCTACTCTCTCCTTTTCTTCATACTATAATAATATAAAAAAACTCTTTACTTGTCAAGATTTTCCACCTTACTTGTCTCCTTTTTTTCAAATAAAACATATTTTTTTCCTTTGTATACTAATTTATAATTCTTATTTTTCTTTAAATAATCATAAAACAATTCTGTTTTTGTAACAATCAAATGTGTAAAGTGATAGTGATTTAAAATTTTTTCATAATCCAAATATCCATAATATAGTAGATAATATTCTTTAAAAATATCTTTTTTCTTATTATTGCTTTTTAAAAAAACTTCTGCCCTTGTATCAATATATGGCTTTAATCCCCGATACTCGCAGTATGAACCACTATCATATCCATTGTATAAGACAATATCTTCTACTTTATTATGCTTTAATAAATAATCTACGACATCTTTTGCAGGACTCGTAAATTCTTTTTGACTATTCATTGCAAGTACAATGAGTGCTAAAAATAATAAAAGAATGGTAGTAAAATAAGATACTTTGTTTATTTTTTCTTTCTTTTTTCTTTTGTCTTTTATTTTATCTTTTAAATAAGCTGCTAAAAAAGGATAAGATCCAATGATAAACAAAGGTAAATTTCTTAAATTACACATAGCAAGAATGGTGGTTCCTAAAAACAAAAAGAAATGGGATACTTCGATTTTTCCATCTTTATCCAACAAATAAATAAGAAAAATAAAACCAACAATCGTATAAACGGTAAAACCACTACCACTTCCATCACTAAAGCTAGGAGAACGCATCTCTGATACAATTGTATTAATATAAGTATTACCATAAGATGTTACAACATAAAGCATGTTTTTTATCCCATAGGGATTTAAAAAACCACAGAAAAACATCAAAAGGAAAAGAATAAGTAATTTATAAATTCTTTTATCTTTCTTCTTATAATGAAGATAAGAAAATTCTACTACATAAGGAAGCGTAAAAAGAAAGATCAAAAACCACATAGAAGCATGTAAATTAATAAGAAAAAAGGATAACAGTGGTAAAAAGTAAATCGCTTTACTTTTTTTATCTTGTCGATAAAGTTCTAGTACATATAAGGTAATAATTAAAATAAGGTATGTAAATATTTGTGGTCTTGGAATGATAAAAATACATAAAAGAATTCCTGTTAATATTGTAATAATGACCGATAAATAGACCTGTTTTTTACTAAGTAACATGCAAAGACGATAAAGGAAAAATAGGATAAAGCCTAACACAAGCAAACAAAGAGCAAGAAGTCCCCATTTACCAAACAAAGTATAAGAAAGGTAAAAGATGACTGCAGATAACCACTGCTGCATCACGAAAGAAAAATTTTGATGCATTGTAAATGGTTCTATGGTTGGAAAACCATGATGTAAGACATATTCTCCATGTTTTAGCAAAAACCAAATGTCATGACCGGTATCCATTCGAATTATGGACACACATAAAAAGGGAATAAAAAAGTATAAAAACAAAAGATGTTTGGGTGGTCTAAAATTTTTAATTTTCTTTAACATGTTTCACCTCATGATAATTAGAATCGGTATTTACATTCCAAATATCTTCTTTCTTTAAAGAGGGATCTAAAATGACATCGACACATTTTATTGCTGTCATCATAGAATGATCCATATTGTTATAACGATGTTGTCCATTTCTTCCAATGCAGTAAAGGTTAGTAATAGAATTAAGATATTTCTTTACAATATCAAAATTGGTATAACTATCAAAATAAGCAGGATACGCTTTTTTTACTCTTAATACATGATAATCTAAAATTGGAGAATCACTAATCCCTGTCTTTTTTAATTCTTCCTTTGCAAGATCTCTCCATTCTTCATCGCTCATTTTAAAATATTCATCTTCCTCATCACAAAAGTATTCCAATCCAAGAAAAAAGGTATGTTCCGTATCCTTTACCATATAAGGAGACCAATTATTAAAAATTTGAACCCTTCCTAGTTTTACAGAATCATCTTGAATATAAAGCCAACAATCAGGTACTTTCCCATCTTTTCCTTTTTTTAAGGATAGAGAAGATACCAAAACACCAACCGTTACAAAAGCTCGGTATGGAAGATGAATGGCTACCTCTCTTACTTTTTTTGGCACTTCATGAAACCCTTCGATTAAATCTTTAATGGGCATAGAAGAAATAAAAATATCCGCAGCCAGTTCTTTTTCCAATCCATCTTCTAAATAGATGACACTATATATTTTTTGCTTCTTTTTATGAAATTTTACTACTTTGGTATTTTTGTAAATAACGCCTCCTAATTCTTCTACTTTTTTTGCCAGTTCATTATAAAATTCCCCAGGTCCATGTTTTGGATAATAAAAACGAGTAATAAGAGAGGTTTCTTGGTTTTTATTTTTTAAATGGAAAAGTCTTATTATATTATCTTTTATACACGCTAAAATAGAAATTCCTTTTACTCTTTGTTCCCCCCACTCTTTGGATATTTTTTTAGGACTTCTTCCCCAAACTTTCTCGGTATATCCTTGAAAGAAAATAGAGTATAGTTTCTTACCAAACCTGTTTTCATAAAAGTCTTCTAAGTTTTTTTCTTTCTTTTTAAAAAGAGATGCTTTTAAATAACTAAAACCACAAGTAAACGTTCTTACAATTCCTAAATTTAAAATCGTTTTCATGTTAATAGAGACTGGATAATCATAAAATTTATTTTCGTAAAAAATTCTAGATACTCGGTTTCTGATTAAAAAAACCTTATCTCTTTTATCTTTTTGAAACGCATTTTCCATCTCTTGAAATGGCATAACCTCTTTCCAAATAGCTTCTACTCTTTCTTCTTTGGTAAAAAAGCGATGACCTCCAATATCCATATGGTTTCCATTATGAGAGACGGTCTTTGATATTCCACCGACCTCTTTTTCTTCTTCTAATAGAATCACTTGATAACTCTTATCACGTTTTAACAGTTCATAAGCTGCGGTAAGTCCTGCTGGTCCTGCCCCTATAATAACTATCTTTTTCATGCTATGGTTCCTTTCTACTTCCATTATAGCATGGAAATAGAAAAGAAAAAAAGGCCTTTGCCTTATTTTGTTTCAATAATTAATTTGATGGCTGTTCGCTCTTCTCCATCAATTGAAATATCGGTAAAAGCTGGAATACAAATAATATTTTTTCCAGATGGAGCAAGAAATCCACGAGCAATCGCAACAGCTTTAATTGCTTGGTTTAGTGCTCCTGCTCCAACCGCTTGTATTTCAACGCTTCCATTTGAGCGAAAAACATTCGCAAGTGCTCCTGCTACTGAATTGGGGTTTGATTTTGATGAAACTTTAAGTGTTTCCATAATTTTTATCATCCTTTCTTTTTCTAATCTATCATATGATGATAAGAAAAAAGAAAGAACTAAAATTCTTTCTTAACTTTTAAAATAAGCTTTCTACTTGTTGTGTCTCTTGAGCGGGTGCAGCCTGCTGTGGTGCTGCTTCTTGTGGTGCTTGTTCTACTTGCGGTACTTCTATCGTAGGTGGAACAACCGCCTCAGGTGCTGCTTGCGGCACTTCAACAACTGGTGGAGCAACTTCTGCTTGTGGTGCTTCTACAACAGTTATCTCTGCTGCTGGTTGTACCTCTTGCTCTACTTGCGGTGTGTCTACTGCTGGTACTTCTACTGGAGTAACTGCTGGAATTGATTGCGTATTATCAAGTGGATTGGCACCACCATAAATTGGTCTTGGTTCCTCTTCTACTTGTAGGGAAGGTACAACTGGACTTGCACCGCCATAAATTGGTCTTGCTTCTTCCTCTACTTGAGGTGCTGCTACCTCCGCTTGTTCTACTACTGGTGCCTCCACTGGTTGTGGTTCTACTGTAACAGGCGCAACTGGTGCAGTAACACTTGGCTCTGTTACAACAGGTGTTTCTGTTACAATTGGTTGCTGTTCTACTGCTGCAACTGGTGCTTGCTCTACTGGTGTTACTTCCGGTTGTGGTACAGTAGTTTCTACTGTTATAGGAGCTGCATCTTGTGTAGGTACTACAGATTCTACTGTAACAGGTGCAGACACATCTTGTGGTGCCTCTGTTACAACTGGTTGTGGAACCTCTTGAACGGTAGGAGCTGCTGGTGCTACTGCTGGAGCAACATCCATTGGAATTGGATTCGTAAATACAGCTGGCTCTTCTTGTACTGGTGAAACATTAGGTACATCTTGTGCAACTGGTTGTACAGAAACATCAGGTGCTACTGGAGCTTCCTGTGTTACAACTGCACTTTGTGCATCTGTTTGTGGTGCTGCTACTGGTGCAGCTGCTTGTGCTGCTTGTTCCATACTTGCTTGTTGTGCGGCTTCTACATTTGGCATAGGATTCTTCTCCCCTTTCTTTCCTTTTTTATTACTTGTCACGATAAATATTACTAACGCTACAATTAATAATAAAATACCTCCCGTAATTAACATACCTGGTATTGTCGTAAACCAACCTAAACTAAAGGCCAATATCATAACTACCATCTCCTTTATCTTATACTACTAAAATCATATCAAAGATTTTTTAAAATTGCAACGATATTTAAAAATTGACAAAATTTTACACGTCAAGGCATGTCTAATTTTCTTGCTTTTTTTCTTCTTTTCTGTTATAATATAGACCGTTTTAAAAAGGAGGTTCTTATGTTAGATTTAAAAACGTTTGCTCTTTCTTATGGACAAGTCCTTCCATCTTTCTTTGGAGATGGTTCAAAGTGTTATTTTCATACAACAGAAAACATCAAAGAATTTATGGAACAACATAGTCCAAAAGATAAAAACGTTTTATGTGTTGCAGGAAGTGGGGATCAACGCTTGAATGCTTATTTTTTCGGTGCTAGAAAAGTAACTTGCTTTGATATCAATTCTCTTACCAAACACCAACTCGAATTATCACAAGGAAAAATTATGGCCCTTAATTATCAAGAACTTTGTGATTTTTCTTTGAATGAAGAAGATCGTTATTACTATTTTCAAAAAATAGCACCTTACTTAAGTCCAGATACCAGAAAATTATACCAAGCAGTCTTTCAAAACAATCAAACAAATTTCTATTATCCTGCGGTATCAACACTAGGAAAACTAGAGAGAATCAATGCTTATTTTAAGGAAGATGATTATGAATCGTTCCAAGATGAGATAAGAGGAAAAGAAATTTCTTTTCTAAAAAGTGATATCAAAGACTTAAGATACCGTCTACAAGAAGAAAAATATGATATGATTTTACTATCCAACTTAAATGATACAATTGATACTATTTTTGATTCTAATTTATCTGAATTAGAACAACTAAAAGAATATCGTAAAATTGTAAGAGGACTTAGTAAACAGTTAACCGATGATGGAATAATGCAAGTAGGATATAGTTATGCAGCACATCCAAAAAGAAAAAGAACAGCTTTTGACGATACACATTTAAGAGAGCAAATCTTTACACCAGAAGAATACAAAACAGAAAAAGTAACTTCTTATGATTCCTATGGAAAAGAAGATACTATTGTTGTTTATCAAAAAAAGAAAAGAAGCCACTAGCTTTTTTTCTTTTGGAAATTTTGAAAGATTTCTTCTTCTGGTTCTTTTTCAAACGTTAATTTTTCCTTGGTAATGGGATGATAAAAGCTTAAATGATAAGCAGATAGTGCAAGCACTCCTTTTCCATCCCCATATTTCTTATCCCCAATTAAAGCATGACCACGCGATGCGAACTGTACTCTTATTTGATGATTTCTTCCAGTATCTAATTGAATGCGAACAAGACTTTTATCTTTCTTAGTAGCAAGTACTTGATAAGAAAGATGGGCATATTTTCCTTTTTCTTTGGTACTAACAACACTATAATATTCTTTTTTTTCTAAATAATCTTCCATTTCTCCATCTTGTAAGGTGCCATAACAAACAGCCAAATACCATTTCTCAAACTGCTTCTTTTTGATTTGTTCTGTTAGTCTTTTGGCAGCTTTACTGGTTTTGGCAAACACCATAACACCCGATGTTTCTTTATCCAAACGATGAACAAGACCCAAATAAACATTTCCTTTTTTTTGATATTTTTCTTTTAAATATTGTTTTAAAAGCGTTACCATATCTTTTGTATTACTACCATCACTTTGACTTAAAATTCCTTTTTCTTTGTAGACAACAAGAAGATGATTATCTTCGTATAAAATCATCATTCTTCCCACCGTCCATAAATACCACAGGGTAGTATTAAACTACTATTTTTAATAGGTAGACCAATCTCTCCACAAGAGATTTTTCCATGATCAAAGGTTAATTCCAATATATTTTTTAAAACTTGCGAAGAAAGTCCAGTGGTATAAGAATTGATTAGAAAGAAAAGCGCTTGATCGGATAAAATCTCTTTACAAAGTAAAACCAAAGAATATAAGTCTTTTTCAATATCCCAAACCTCTCCAGAAGCACCTCTTCCATAACTTGGTGGATCCATGATAATTGCATCATATTGATTTCCTCTTCTAATCTCTCGTTTTACAAACTTTACAACATCATCAACCAAATACCTTATACTTTTATCTTCTAAGTGATTGCTTATCACATTTTCTTTACACCAATCAACCATACCACGAGAGGAATCCACAT
>CANQYK010000017.1 GCA_947628065.1 uncultured Bacilli bacterium
AAAGTAAATGCAATACTTATTCTAATAGTAAATGCAACTGGTATAGAAAGAATTGCATTTACTATTAGAATTCACAAGCTTAGAAATACGATAAAAAAGGATTGCTAAAATCCTTTTCTTATTGTAAAATGAAGATGGAGGAAAAATTATGGATGATATTATAAAGCTATGCGATGAAAAAATGAAAGGTGCGATTAATAATTTAGAGAATCGATTTAAAACTGTTCGAGCAGGTCGTGCGAACCCTAGTAGCCTAGATGGTGTAATGGTACCTTATTATGGTAATATGACTCCTTTAAAACAACTAGGAACAATATCCGTTCCAGAAGGAAATCAGTTATTGATCAAACCGTTTGATAAAGGTTGTCTAAAAGATATGGAAAAAGCAATCCTAGAAGCAAATCTTGGTTACAATCCAACAAACGATGGAGAAACCATTCGAATTGTTGTTCCTGCTTTAACCGAAGAAAGAAGAAAGGAACTTACCAAACAAGTAAAAGCTTACTGTGAAGATGCCAAAATATCCATTCGAAGTGTAAGACATGATACACTCGATAAAATAGAGGAAGAAAATCTTCCAGAAGATGATGCAAAAAGACTTCAAAAAGAAGTACAAGATTTGGTAAACGATTATAACAAAGATGTTGATAATCTCTACAAAGAAAAAGAACAAGAATTAATGACAATTTAATCTTGAAAGATTAAGTATCTTTTGATATAATATGAAATGTTTAAAGCAATGAGAAAGAAGTAGTAATAACTCACCTTACAAATAGAGACATTGTGGTTGGTGGAAACAATGGTAAGCGTTATGAATTCGTCTTTTGAGTCTTAAAGCCAAACTTTAAGCGTTAATCGCGTTAAGATAATAAGATAGGAAACTATGAACAAAGGTGGTACCACGGGGAAACTCGTCCTTGCAAGTAGTTTCCTTTTTTAGGGGGTAACTATGAAAAATCGTTTTATATTTGATTTGGACGGAACATTAATGGATGGTGATTTTACCAAAGAAAAAGATTTTTTTCATGCAGTATTAAGTGGATATGATCTTACTTCGTTTTTAAGAAAGACACATTCTTATATCACAGAATATGAGAAAACGCATGATCGGTATGATATAGATGCTTTTGGTAAGTTTTTAAGTGAGAAAACATCGCTTCCCATTACAGGAGAAATCATAGAAGAATGGATTCACTTTGGTGGTGATATTGACAATGATGTTTTTCCTTATGTGTATGAGACCTTAGAATACTTAAAAAGAGAGAATTGTAGTATTACACTCTATACCAATTGGTTTCAAGAAGCCCAAGAAGCTCGTCTTAAAAAAGAAGGATTGCTTTCCTATTTTGATGATATCTATGGAGGTGACATCATCTTAAAACCAAATCGATATGGTTATTATATGGCAGCAGGAAGATACCCCATAGAAGAGTGTGTCATGTTTGGTGATAATATGATAAACGATGTACTAGGTCCAAGAGAAATTGGAATGGATTCCTACCATATAACCAAAGAAAAAGGAAATATAAAACTATTTCAAAAAATAAGAGAAAGGAAGATGTGAAATGGAGAAAATAGAAGAAATTAAAAAATTATTAGAAGAAGAAAAAGATACTATTTGTGATTTAAAACAATTAAACGAACTAAAAGTAAAATACTTAGGAAAAAAAGGATTAATTACCGAATTAAACAGTCAAATAAAAGAGGTTCCAAAAGAAGAGAGAAAAGAATTTGGTAGTAGGGTAAACGAAGTAAGATGTGACTTCTTAAGTTTTTATGAAGAAAAAAGAAAAGAGTTAGAAGATGCCTTATTAAATGAAAAGCTAGAGAAGGAAACCATTGATATTTCTCTTCCTGCCAAAAAGGTAAAAAGAGGAAGTCTTCATCCTATGACTAGAATAACAGAAGAGTTTGAAGATTTGTTTGTATCGATGGGATATACCGTATTTTCTGGACCTGAAATTGAAACCGATGAGAATTGTTTCCAAAAATTAAACATTCCTCTTGGTCACCCTGCAAGGGATAGCCAAGATACCTTTTATTTAAAAGATGAATTTGAACGCTTTTTACTACGTACCCAAACATCAACGGCTCAAGTTCGCGCAATGGAAGAAAACCTTGATAAAGGACCTCTTCGTATTGTATGTCCTGGTAAAGTCTATCGAAGAGATGACGATGCGACCCATTCTCATCAATTCATGCAGATTGAAGGACTTGTGATTGATGAAGGTGTTTCTATGGCAGATTTAAAAGGAACTTTGGAGTTGTTCTGTAAGAAAATATTAGGAGAAAAAACAAGTGTGCGTTTTCGTCCTAGTTTCTTCCCATTTACAGAGCCTTCTGTGGAGGTTGATGTTAATTGTTTTAAATGTCAAGGAAAAGGATGCTCTTTGTGCAAAGACACTGGTTGGATTGAAGTATTAGGTGCTGGTATGGTGCATCCCAATGTATTAGAAATGTGTGGTTACGATAGTAAAAAATACCAAGGTTTTGCTTTTGGTACTGGAATCGATCGCTTTGCGATGTTTAAATATAATATCCCAGATATTAGAACCATTTATGGAAATGATATTCGTTTTATCAAACAATTTGATCGAAAGGATAGTGAATAAGATGAAATTAAGTAGAAAATTTGTAAGTGATTATATTGCTTTGGATGATACTTTATCCATTCTTGACATTGCCCTTGCAATGACCGATGTTGGAAATGAATTTGATGATGCATCACCTCTTATTAAATGTAGTAACTTAGTAGTAGGAGAGGTAAAAACATGCGAAAATCATCCAGATTCTGACCATCTTCATGTTTGTAATGTTGATGTAGGGGAGAAAGAATTAACGATTGTTTGTGGGGCTCCTAATGTTGCAGCAGGACAAAAAGTAATTGTCGCCCTTCCTGGGGCAGTTCTTCCTCTTGGGGAGATAAAAAAAAGTAATATTCGAGGCGTTGAATCGAATGGTATGATTTGTTCTATTGCAGAACTTGGCCTTGATAATAAATTCCTAGAAGAAAAAGACAAAGCAGGCATTCATGTTTTTCCGGATACTGTAGAAGTTGGAAGCGATCCTATTAAAGCTTTGGGACTTGATGATGAAGTGATTGATTTTGAACTTACGTCAAACCGTGGTGACTTACTTAGTGTATTAGGAATGGCTTATGAACTTGGTGCCATTTATAAGAAGAAAGTAGGGGAGGTTGAGGTCTCTTACAAAGAAAATAAAGAAGATATAAAAAATAGTTTTGAGGTAGAAGTAGAAACAGAAAACTGTCCATTGTTTCTTGCCAAGAAGGTAAAAAACTTAACCATCAAAGAAAGTCCAGACTTTATTAAAAATCGTTTAATCGCATCTGGTATTCGTCCCATTAATAATGTTGTAGATATATCAAACTATGTTATGTTGGAATTAGGACAACCTCTACACTATTATGATGCCAAAAGATTAGGTGGAAAAATTTTAGTTCGAATGGCAAAAGAAAACGAAACTCTTACAACTCTTGATAATATTGAGCGAACATTATCAAAAGAGGATATTGTAATTACCGATGGCAAAAAAGCCGTTGGACTTGCTGGTGTTATGGGCGGATTATCAACGGAAGTAGAAAGTGATACCAAAGAAATTATTATTGAATCTGCTATTTTTGATCCGGTTAAAATACGAAAGACATCAAAAAAGATTCTAAGAAGCGAAGCATCAAACCGATTTGAGAAAGGACTGGATCCTAAAAGAAGCTATCTTGCTATTGAAAGAAGCTGTCATTTATTAGAAAAATATGCCGATGCTGAAATTGTCTCTGGTATGGTTATTTATGATAAAACAAAAAAAGAAGATAAAGTTATTTCTATTACTGTTGATAAGATTAAAAAAGTTCTTGGAATTGAAATAGAAAAAGATAAAGTAATTAGTATCTTTCAAGATTTAGGTTTTGTAGTCGTTGATAAAAAAGATCATTTAGAAGTGTCTGTTCCATCAAGAAGACTAGATATTCATATTGAAGAAGATTTAATTGAAGAAGTTGGTAGAATCTATGGAATGGATAAAATTGAAGGAAGTCTTCCAGCTTTAAATATGGTAATTGGAAGCTATGATAAAACCAAGAGAAGCATCAAACATTATCTTGCTGATTTGGGGCTTAATGAAACCTTTAGTTATACCTTAATTCCAAAAAGTGAAGCAACGAAATTTACAACCGACAAAATAGAGCCTATCTATCTTGATTATCCAATGAGTGAAGACAAAAATACGCTTCGTTATAGCCTTTTATATTCTCTAAAAGATATTTATGATTATAATAAAAATAGAGGAATGGAAGACTTATCGATTTTTGAAGTAGGAAAAGGATTCTACCAAGAAAATGGTATCTATAAAGAAGAAGAGAAACTTGCTGTTTTAATGACCGGAGACTTCTATTTGGGAGTTAAGAAAGAAAAAGTAGACTTCTATATTATCAAAGGAATCCTAGAATCTTTCCTTGATTATTTGGGCTATCAAAATAGATATCGAATTGAAGTACCAAAAGAAGTACCAAAAGAGTTCCACAAAGGACAAAGTGCTGATATTATCTTACAAGGGAAAAAAATTGGAATCATTGGAAAACTTCATCCAAATGTCGTATCAAATGATGTCTTTGTCTTTGAGATTAATTTATCTTTGTTATTACAAAACAAAGGAACTCGTATGGAATACAAAGACATTCCAAAATATCCAAGTATTATCAAAGATGTTGCTTTTGTTCTAGCAAAAGAAATACCAGCAAGTAATGTATTATCCATCATTAAAAAACAAGGAGGAAAACTCTTAACCGATATTGATATCTTTGATGTATATGAAGGAGAACATGTAAAAGAAAATGAAAAGTCTCTTGCTTTCCGTCTTACGTTCCAAGATCCAAAAAGAACACTGACAGAAGAAGAAGTTATGGATATCTTCCATAAGATTATAGAAAAAGTAAAACAAGAATTAAAAGCAGAAATAAGAGATAATTAAAAGAAGGAGATCATCCTTCTTTTAATTCGCTATAAATTTCTTCATCATATAAATGTTCTTCTGCTTCTAATTCCTTTAATTCTTTTGAATCAATTAAGAAAAAGTTATATTCTAAAATATCTTCTCCTGTATTTGTAATTGGATCATCCCAAGTAAGATCCAAATGATACCAATTATTGTTTAAGAGAAGAGCATTCCATACATGATTTTCACTTGATACTTTAAAATTCTTAACATGTAAATCTTCTAAGAACAAAGCCATCGAATCAGTATATCCTCCACATAAGCTATAACCTTCTAAAAGGGTTCCATAAGCACTATCCGACTTATAATTTACGATTTTATTATCACTTCGTTCTTTATCATACTTGCTATGATTGATAATATAATTATGTGCTTCTTTAATTTTATCTTCTATTCCCATAGAATCTTTCCATATCTCATTTTCTATTTCATCTACTTTTGCTTTAATAATTTCAATATCATTTTCATTATACAACTTTTCAACATCAAGCGTTATTTTCCCATATTCATCATATGTTGTTTCAATATGTTTAAAACTATTGAATGGATGAACATAGTTATTAATAGCAGATAATTCTTTTTGATTGTTTGCAAGATCATTCACATCATCCAAACAAGTTTTGTACTCTTCATCACAATAGAAAGAAAAAGTAGTTTTTCCAGCATCTAAAACAGTATAGTATATATTTCTTATATCTTCTTTTGTTTTTGGAGTAAAATCAGATGTAATGGACACATAATTAAAATCGTTTTTTCTTTGATAATTATTTCCAGCACCCAAAACAATTTCTTCTCTTTTTATAAAATGTTTTCGATAAAGTTCATAAATAGGCTTTCGAAAAGCCCAAGTAAAACCAAATAAAATTAAAACAAAAATTAAAACAAAGTATTTTTTCATATTATCACCATATTCATTGTATTAACTTACATATTTTTAACTACACATCTTTTAGTTTCTCTTTTAGTGATGGAAGACTAGTTCCATTTTCTTCTTTATCTTTTTTCTCTTCTTTTATAGGAAGAGAGGAATCTTCATCCTCAATAACATCATAAGCTCCTGCTTTGATTTGAACATCCAAATCATCATCAATATCAATAATACGATAGATCTCATCAAAAGATGTAATTCCATCTAAGACTTTATAAAGTCCATCTTGTAAAAGCGTAATAACTTTTGAAGTATAAACCATTTTTTCTAATTCTTCTTTATCCAAATCTTCTCTGTTTAAAGCATTTCGAATTTCATCGTTGATAACAAGTACTTCTTGAATCGCAATTCGATCATGATAACCACCATTACAGTGTTCACAACCATCTTTGTTAACGGCATAAATTTCTTCTACCTCTTTATGAAGTGCTGTTTTAAAGATTTTCTTTTGATAGGCTGTTGTTTTTTCTTTCTTTCTACAATGAGGACAAAGCATTTTTGCAAGTCGTTGTGAAATAATACCAGTTAAAGCACTTGCTAGAAGATATCGCTCTACATTCATATCCAAAAGACGTTCAATCGTACTCAAAGAGTTATTGGTATGGACTGTTGATAAGACAAGATGTCCAGTAATCGATGCACGAACAGCAATTTTTGCAGTTTCACTATCACGAATTTCTCCAATTAATATGACATTAGGGTCTTGACGTAAAATAGAACGTAAAACAGTAGCGAAGTCAAGTCCTATTTCACTATTTACTTGTACTTGGTTTAATCCTTCAATGTTCATCTCAATTGGGTCTTCTACAGTAATGATATTCGTCTCTGTTTTATTTAGTACTTGTAAAATAGAGTAAACCGTAGTACTTTTACCAGAACCAGTCGCTCCAGTAACTAGAATAATACCATTGGGTTCCATAATCATTTTACTTAATTTTTCAAAATTTTCATCGTTGAACCCTAATGTTTCAAGACCAGATAAACTTCTGGAATAATCCAAAATACGGATAACACATTTTTCTCCTTCATTCGTAGGAAGAGTAGAAACACGCGTTTCCATCGCTACCCCTTTGATAACTGCTTTGATGGATCCATCCTGTGGAAGACGACTTTCAGTTATGTTCATATTTGATAGAAGTTTAATACGGGTAATCAAATTTCTCTCATATACTTTTGGAATTTTTGTATAATCTCGTAAATCTCCATCTACACGAATTCGAACAAGCAACGCATCATCTCTTGGATCAAAATGAATATCACTTGCGCCATTTTTGGCTGCGTATGCTAAAATATCATCCACCACATTGACAACGGGGGTTTTTGTCATATCATAAGTTACCATGTTATCAGCCCCTTTTTATTTTTCTATTTTTTTATGGTAATTTACTATAATCTATTATATAATATCTTTAGAAAGATAGCAAGAGGGTGTTTGTAATGAAATTAAATAATCGAGGTTTTCTCTTAGTGGAAACATTAATCGTTAGCCTTTTTATTATGGCTATATTTGCGATGCTTTATACGAATATGTTTCCCCTTGTAGGAGAATATCAAAAATATAAAAATTATGATAGTGTAGAAGCAACCTATATTGCCCATTGGGCAAGAAAATTAGCGCTTCGAGGATTGGATTCTTCTTCTTTTACATCGGCAAGAAGTACAGGATATCTTGATATTACTAATTGTTCTTTGTATAATAAATCCGGAAAAGAAGATACTTTTTCTTGGTGTCAACTTTATGAAAAAACAAATAACGTTACAAAGATATACTTAACACCATATAGTGTAAGTACCTTTAAAACAACTGTAAAAAACAGTTCCTCTTATCAAAGACCATTGAAAGAATATGTCAAATATATGCCCACATATAAAAATAACACATCAAAGTCTAGTTATTACCGCGTTATTGTAGAGTATGAAAGACATGGTGAATACCATTATGGAACGATAGAGGTGAAAAAATGAGAAAGAATAAGAAAGGAATGACATCCATTGAATTTCTTGCAGCGTTTGCTATTATTTCTGTTATTGTAGTAGGGTTGTTTGATGTTGTATTAAATTATAAAAATAGACAACAAGAAGAAGCTGTTTATGCGGCAGTAACAGCATATGCCAATAGTTTACAAAAAGTAATTCAAGATGATTTAATCAAAAACCGTTTATCAAGTGTTAGTATTTCTGGTAAAACAGCAACATTAGGTATGAAAAATACCTCTTCCAAAACTCTTTCGATTACTGCAGGTAGTTACAATAGTAGTATGAGTGTTGTTAGTGTAGGAAGCATTAAATATAATAATATTAACTATCCTCTACCAGATATTGAAGATTTAACAGTGGATAGTAGTTCATCGATAACAACAGAAACAGAAAATGAGAATAATTACAAATATTTAAAGATCCATATTGCTCTAAGACATGCTAATTTTTTATATCGTATTGATGAAAGTGAATATGGAATTTATGACTTTGATATTACTTGTCCAATTAATTATAGTGATTAAAAAAGAAGAAACAATAAAAGTGCAAGAGCCGTTTGAATGATTCTACCAAGAACAAAATAGAAATAAGATACTTTGGTTTTGGAAAGAGCATTGATTACTTGAATATGAACAGATAGACTACCAAAGGTTGTAAAACTTAACATGATCATAGCTTGCAAAAAAGAAGAGAAAGGAAGCGTTGGAACAACAAGAATTCCACTTGTTAAATCAAGAAAACCAGTAAGTAAAACTTCACAAAAGGAAGAAAGTGGAAGAAAGGATATTAGAAGTTGATTGAAAAATTGAAACGTTGCAATGGATCCTAACATAAAAAGAAGAACTTCCATCGTTTTATTAATTGCAATCGGAAGAATAGTAAAAAAAGAAGGTTTTTTCTTTTCTTTTTCTAAGGTCATTTTATTGATAGAAGGTTGTTTGGGACGAAGTAAGACGCCAAGAATAAGATTGGATAAGAGTTGGGAGAAAAAGATTTTATAAGCAAGCGAGATATCTTTTAATAAAACACCACAAGTTCCAAATAAAAATAAGGGATTGGCAAAATGAGTAAAGAGAAGAAGATAATTGCCTTCCTCTTTGGTTAGTTTGTTTTCTTCATATAAATTAGCAATATACTTCGCACCACTTGGAAAACCAGATAAAATACTCATAATAAGAACAAAACTAGCATTTCCTCCAATGTGAAACAAATGATACATGATTTTTTCAAATAAGAGAGTAAAGTATTTGGTATAGTCCATAAGAAGAAGGAGAAAAGAAAGAAGAAAAAAAGGGAAGATAGAAGGGAACAATTTTTCTAAAAAAATAGTAAGTGCATTTTGACATGCTAAAAGAGCCTGATTAGGAGATAGGAAAATACAACAATAAAGAAAAAGAATAAAGATAAACCAAAAAAGATATGGATAATTTTTTTTCATATTTTTCGCTCTTTCTGTTATAATGTATTGTAAGGAAGGAAAGATTATGATAGAAAAAATAAAACAATTTTTAAAAGAAAACTATAAATATTTATTAACACTTCTTGTGGCCTATTTTATTTTATCTTATCCTATGCCATATTATATTTATGTTGGAGGAGGAACCATTGATATTAATGATCGGATAAAAATAGAAGATACCAAAAAGAAGGAAACAAAAGGAAGTCTTAATTTTGCTTATGTACAAGAATTAAAAGGAACACTTTCTAATTTTTTATTGGCGCATATTATTCCAGATTGGGATATGGATAAGGAAGAAGATTATAAGTTATCCGAAGATGAAACAATGGATGATATTGAATTTCGAAATCAAATATATTTACAATCAGCCAATCAAACCGCAACGTTTCTTGCTTATCAAAAAGCCAAAAAAGAATTGAATGTAAAGAAAAGGCATTACTATGTTTTATATGTAGATAAGAGTCATGGAAATGAGTTAAAAGTAGGAGATGAAATTTTAAAGGTAGAAAAAGAAGAGTTAAAGACAGTAGAAGATTATAGTAGGATCGTAGATCAAAAAGAAATAGGAGATACTATAAATCTTACGGTAAAAAGAAAGAACAAAGAAAAAGAAGTAACTGCAAAGGTGTATGAGGATGAGGAAAAGAAATTAACCGGTACCACAATATCCGTTATTTATGAATATGAAACCAATCCTAAACTTACGTTGACATTTAAAAAGAGTGAAAGTGGGCCATCTGGTGGACTTATGTTAACACTTGCTATTTATAATAAGTTAGTAGAAGAAGATATTACTCATGGACTTAATATTGTAGGAACTGGAACAATTGAAAGTGATGGTACCGTAGGAGAGATTGGTGGAATTAAATATAAATTAAAAGGAGCAGTAAAAAAGAAAGCAGATCTCTTTTTAGCGCCAGCTGGTACGAATTATCAAGAAGCAATAAAAGAAAAGAAGAAACATAAGTATAAGATTACAATAAAAGAAGTGAAAACATTTGATGATGCCTTAAAGATATTAAAAAAGATTGAAAAAGAAAAAGAAAAATGATGTAGATTTGATGAATAAATGATACAAAAAAAGACCAAAATTTGGATCAAATAATTTCCAAATCTACAAGTTATAATTTTGATATTGATAGTACAAGTAATAAGAGTTGTATCAGTAATAATACCATAATTACTTATACAAAGAGTATTGTAAAGTATTGTGTAAACATTCTTTCTTTTTTTGATTTTTGCTTTCTATTTTTTATTTCTTTCTATATAATGGATTTAAGGTTAGGAGGATATATTATGAAAGAAGGAAAACAAAAAACACAGTTAATTGTATCGGTATTAGGAGTATTAATTTTACTAATTGCAGTAGTAGGTATTTCATTCGCAGCTTTTAACTATAGTAAAACTGGTGAGACCGTAAATACCATTACAACTAGTATGATTGTCATGAACTATAATGAAGCAACAAACGGAATTAATATTGTTAATGCAAGTCCTATTAGTGATGATATAGGAAAAACTCTAAATGGAGAAAATAACACCTTTGACTTTACAGTATCTGCAACTATTTCTGGAAAAGATGTCATAAACTATGCAGTTACTGCAACAGAAGTAGAAGGTTGTACCATTCCAAACAATAAGGTAAAAGTCTATTTAACATCAGCAAATGATATGATTGAAGAATTAGATCCAACTCTTGTTAGTGCACTTTCTAAAACTAGTAGTGATGCATCTGGTGCTCCAAATGGACAATATGTTTTAAAATCTGGAACCATTGATGCAGGCATGACAACAAATTATCGACTTAGAATGTGGTTGGATAGTGAAGCAAGTGATGTGGTTGATGGAACTAGTAAATCTTATCGTTTAAGAGTTAATGTTTATGGTAAGATTCCAAGTGAGCAAGAAAAAGTAAACATTACCATTCCAGGAGGTGACCAACAATTACTTGGTATGCAAGTAAGTAATTTACAACAAGATATTCAAATTGGAGAAGATAATGTCGTAAGAGGAACCTTAAAATATGTATCTGATTTTACTCAATTTGATAGTGTATTGAAAGATGGAAACTTCTTAGCCCTTTATTTTCCAGAAGCCAAAGCAGGAAAAAATGTTACTTGTGAAGTGAAAGGATCCGAAGCTGTATTAGGTCGTGCTGTACAAGTAGATTCAAAAGATGGTACTATCATTATTAAAGTTGCCAATCAACAACAGACCATTGATGTTATGGTGGATGGACAGTTAAAACGAACTCTTACCTTAACTGGTTTAACGTTAACTCCATTATCACCATAAAAATAAAAACAGGAACTTACTCCTGTTTTTGTTTTTCTATAAAATCATAATAATTTTTAATATTCTTTTCATATCCCAAATCTTTTGGTTGGTAGAATTTTGTACCTTTTAATTTTTTAGGTAAGTATTCTTGTTTTACATAAGCATTTTTAAAATTATGCGGATAAAGATAAGTGGTGGATGTTGTTTTAATATGATCGGGAACATTTCCTGTGTTTCCTTTTTCTATTTGCGCTAGGGCCTCATCAAGTGCAACATGAGCAGTGTTGCTTTTAGGAGAAAGTGCCATTTCTGTTACAATGGTACCAAGCGGAATCCTTGCTTCTGGAAGCCCAACAAGTTCTGCTGCTTCAATCGCAGCCATTACCTTAGGTCCAATGGAAGGATTCGCAAGTCCGATATCTTCATAAGCAATCACAGCCATTCGCCGGTAAATACTATCTAAATCACCTTCGTAGATTAGTCTTGCAAGGTAATAAAGAGAAGCATCCACATCACTTCCACGAATGGATTTTTGAAAAGCCGATAACACATCATAATGACCATCCCCATCTTTATCACTAAAAAAAACAGGACGAGAGTTTACCATTTTGATGGTATCAATATTAACTACTTTATCCCCCGCATAGAATGCTACCTCAAGTAAATTGTATGCAAAACGTAAATCACTTCCTGCAAGCCGAGCAATTAAGGAAATTGCATCCTTATTTATTTGAATTCCTTTTAAATCCTCATGTTTTATGGCCCGATTTAATCCTTTGATAATATCCTTTTCTTCTAATTCATGTAATTCAAATAATTGACAACGACTTCGAATGGCAGGATTAATCGAGTGATAGGGGTTTGCTGTTGTCATACCAATTAAAGTAATGGTACCATTTTCTAATTGGGGAAGTAAGAGATCTTGTTTATCTTTGTTAAGACGATGAATCTCATCCATAATTAAGACAATTCCTCCATACATTTTTGCTTCCTCCACAACAATATCAAAATCTTTTTTTGAGTGCATGGTCGCGTTTAACATTCGGTATCTTACTTCTAAATCATTTACCATAGCAAGCGCGATTGATGTTTTTCCAATACCTGGTTTTCCATATAAAATCATAGAGAATAACTTCTTATTTTTTACAAGATTGGTAAGAACTTTTCCTTTTCCTACTAAGTGACTTTGTCCTAGAACATCGGATAAACTAGTAGGGGCTAATTTTTTGGCAAGTGGTTCCATAATAAGACCTCCTTTGCTTTATTTTACCATGTTTTTCCTTGAAATACTAGATAATTTCCGTTATAATGAAAAGAGACAAGGTGTGATGAAGTATGTTACGAAGTGAAGTAGATCGATCAAAATTAAGTCCTGTGATGGTCCGTTGGATGGAGTTAAAAGATAGCTATCCTGATACCATCCTCTTTTTTCGCTTAGGGGACTTTTATGAGATGTTTTTTGATGATGCCATTACGGTATCCAAAGAACTAGAATTAACCTTAACGGGAAAACAAGCAGGATTAGAAGAGAGAGTTCCAATGGCTGGAATTCCTGCCAAAGCTTATGAAGGGTATTTGGATACTTTAGTAGAAAAAGGTTATAAAGTAGCGATCGTAGAACAATTAGAAGATCCAAAAACAACCAAGGATATGGTAAAGCGAGATGTCATCCAAGTTATTACCAAAGGAACAAGAATTGATAATTCCATTGATTCCAAGGATAACAATTATATTGCTTCTCTTTATGCCTTTGACTATTGTACTATTTTATCGTATGCGGATGTATCAACAGGTGAGTTTTTTGTAACCTTTTTAGAAGAGGAGAAAGAAAAAATCTTAAGAAGTATCACAACTTATGCTTTTAAAGAAATCATCGTAAATAGTAAAGTAGACAAAGAAATTGTTACTATGCTTCGAAATAACTATCATGTCGAAGTATCTATTTATGATCTTTTGTATGAAGAGGAAGACTATAAATACGTTTATAAGAAATTAAAAGATGTTCGTCTTACTAGTGGTATTAAACATTTACTATCGTATTTATTAACGACCAAAAAAGGGGATTTATCACATTTACAAGAAGTAAAAATAGAGGATCGGAAAAATCATTTATTGTTAGATGGAAATACCAAAAGAAACTTAGAATTAACGGAAACCCTTCGTTTAAGAGAGCGAACTTATAGCTTATTATGGTTATTGGATAAAAACAAAACAGCAATGGGAAGTAGGTTTTTAAAACAAAATATAGAGTCCCCCTTAACCGATAAAAAAGAAATCTTAAGACGTTATGACATGGTCGAAAAATTAAGTGTTGAATTTATTTTACGAGATGAATTAAAAGATGCCCTTGATGAAGTGTATGATTTAGAAAGACTATCGGGTCGTATTTGTTATGGAAATTTAAATGCTAGGGATCTGTTACAATTAAAAAACAGTCTAAAAGCACTTCCTACCATTCAAGCTATTTTAGAAAAACTAAACTACGATAAAAAACTAGAAGTCTTTGATGATTTATGTGAACTCCTTGATAATAGTATCAATGAAGATGCACCCATTACGTTAAAAGAAGGAGGCTTAATCAAAGAAGGGTATAATAGTGAACTAGATGAATTAAGAAAGATTCGAAGTGGTAGTAAGGACTTTTTACTAGAACTAGAAAAAGAAGAAAAAGAGAGAACCGGTATTAAAAACTTAAAAGTTGGTTTTAATAAAGTGTTTGGTTATTATATTGAGGTTAGTAAAGGACAATGCAATTTAGTAAAAGAAGAGTTTGGCTATGAAAGACGGCAAACATTAAGCAATTGTGAACGTTTTATTACACCACTTTTAAAAGAAAAAGAAAATATTATATTAGGGGCAGAAGAGAAAATTATCAATTTAGAGTATCAATTGTTTATGCAAATAAGAGAAGTGGTAAAACGCTATATTGGACAGATTCAAAAATGTGCATCCTTAATTGCGGAAATTGATATGTTACAGTCATTTTCTTTTGTGGCAGATAGCTATAACTACGTAAGACCAATCCTTAGTGATAAGAATGAGCTTATATTAAAAGAGAGTAGGCATCCTGTTGTGGAAGAGGTAATGAAAAAGACAAAAGATTTATATGTATCCAATGATATTATAATGGATCAAGATACTTCTATTCTTTTGATTACAGGTCCTAATATGGCTGGTAAAAGTACTTATATGCGACAACTGGCAATTATTGTTATTATGGCTCAAATTGGTTGTTTTGTACCATGTAAGAGTTGTACCATGCCCATTTTTGATAAGATCTTTACAAGAATTGGTGCAAGTGATGATTTGGTATCTGGGGAATCTACTTTTATGGTAGAGATGAAAGAAGCGAACTTTGCGATTTCAGAAGCTACTAAAAACAGTCTTATTTTATTTGATGAATTAGGACGCGGTACGGCAACGTATGATGGAATGAGCCTTGCTCAAGCAATATTAGAACACATTCATGATAAGATTGGTGCGAAAACCCTGTTTTCTACGCACTATCATGAGTTAACCTCACTCTCTAGTGATTTATCCCATCTTAAAAATGTTCATGTCTCAGCTGTTGAAGAAGAAGGAAAACTAACCTTTCTTCATAAAGTAAAACAAGGTTCTGTTGATAAGAGTTATGGTATCAATGTTGCAAGTCTTGCCCATCTTCCAGAGTCTTTAATTAAAAGAGCCAAAGAAGTTTTAAATGTTTATGAAAATAGCAGTGAAAAAAAACCAATTTATACGCAGACCTCTCTTTTTAGTTTTGAAGAGATAGAAGAAAAAGAAGAGAAGAAAAACGAAATAGAAGAAGCCATCAAAGAATGCAATCCACTTGAAATGACACCAATTGATGCGCTTAACTTTCTATATCACTTAAAAGAAGATATCAAAAAGAAGGAACAAGAATAACTTCTTTTTTTGATTGTTGCCATCTTTTTTGTATGCTATAATAGAACTAGAGTAGAGATAAAGGATGGTGGAGTAAAATGATTTTATATGTGGTAATAGGTGTTATAGTGATATTAATGATATATCTATTCCTATGCTATAATAGTTTTGTAAAATTAAACAATCAAGTAAAGGAAGCTTTTTCAACAATGGATGTTTATTTAAAGAAACGATGGGAGTTAATTCCAAATCTTGTTTCAACCGTAAAAGGGTATATGAAACATGAAAAAGAAACATTAGAAGAAATTGTAGAATTAAGAAATACATCATATGAGGAAATGAATGAGATAAAAAAAGTTGATGTCAATAATAAAATAAGCCAAGGCTTAAAGAGATTAATGGCAATTGTAGAAAATTATCCAGATTTAAAAGCCAATGAAAATTTCATAGATTTGAACAATCAATTATCAAAAATAGAAGAAGATCTTGCAAATGCTAGAAAATATTATAATGGTAGTGTTCGATTATATAACAATAAAGTAGAAATGTTTCCAAGCAATGTCATAGCAAAATTGTTTGGTTATAAACCAAAAGATATGTTTGAAGCAACAAAAGAAGAACGAGAAAATGTTAAAGTGGGGTTGTAGTTAAAATGACAAGTAGTATTATAATTCCATGGAAACTATTTTTATTTTTTCTTTTGCTAGCCATTTTCCTTTGCCCTTACTTATTTACATTAAGGTATGGAAATGCCAAAAGTAAATATAATAAATGGTATAAACAAAGTATTCTTTTTTTAGTTTTGGGGTTTGCAGTACTCATTTTCTTCTTTGCTTTTATTTGGAATACAAAAATAAACCGAATAACACCTACATCTTATACACGAGCAGATGGTTTTACCATAGAAAACTATAAAATTGTAATGGATGTAAGCAAGTCAAATTCGATTGATGTAAAAGAATATATCACAACCAACTTTTATGGAAGTGGACATCATGGTATTTATCGCTTTCTTCCATCATGGTTAGAATATACAAGCAAAGATAATGTAACAAAATCAAGAGAAGCGAAGTTGAAAAACTTAAAGGCTGTTGGTGAAAACTATACGATCGATACTGTAAATGGAAAAAAAAGAATTAAAATAGGAGACAAAAATACCACTTTACCGATAGGAGAACATAATTATGAGATTGATTATACTTATGATATGGGTGGTGATCCGTATAAACAATTTGATGAATTTATTTTTCATGCTTTTGGTGATTATTGGGGAACAGAAATTAAAAATGCATCGGTTATTATTCATTTTCCAAAATCATTGGATCAGGAAAATAAAATTAAATTTTTTGCTGACAAATATAGAAAAAAAGATATTACATCCTATGTTAATTATTCGGTAAAAGAAAATACAATATCCGCATATCTCTTACCAAATTATGCATTAAATAGTGCTTTAACAATTGATGTTGAATTAAAGGAAGGCTATTTTGTAAATGGTAGTAATCCTTATGGAATATTTTCTCTTATTCTTTGTCTTTTCTGTATCGTTTTTGCTTTTTTCTCTTTTCATTTATGGAGAAAGTATGGAAAAGATCTTACTAAAATTCCAGAAACAGTTACTTTTTATCCCCCAGAAAATCTAGATGCTGCTGATATTGGTTATTTGTATAAAAAAGATGCAGGAAAAAAATTATCGATCGCACTTATTATAGAATTAGCAAGTAAAGGGTTTATTAAGATTGTAGAAAAAGAAGATAAAACACGGACAATTGTAAAATTACCACTATCAAAAGAGCAAAAAAAGATGCCAAAAATGACAGCAAATGAAGAAATTATATATAACAAATTATTTGAAACCTCGAATGAAACAGATTTATCTAGTAATTATTCTTTCTATGAAGTGTTTCAAGAAATAGGAAAAAATGTAGGAAATACATATGATGATAAAATCAATGATTTTATAGCTTATCGTGCTATGGCAATTACTAGTTTTAGTTTTTTCCTTGGTACCCTCTTTTTTGGTTTTGCTTATTGTATTTTTAAAGATTTAAACCCAAAATTTAGTATTTTATATATGATAGCTTTGATAGCTAATATTATAACTTTTATCTTTACTGTTTTAATGAAGCGAAAAACATCCTATGGGGAACAAATAGAGGCCAAAATAAAGGGGTTTAAAAATTATATAGAAATAGCAGAAAAAAAACAAATAGAAATGCTAGTAGAAGAAAACCCCAATTACTTTTATGATATCTTACCATATGCTTATGTTTTAGGTGTTTCTAAAAAATGGATAGAAAAGTTTGAAAATATTCCTACCATAAGAGAGGATATAGGAAATTTTGATTATTTTGATATTGCTTCCCTTGATAGTCTATCCGATTCTATTTATACACCATCAAGTTCTAGCGGAGGTGGATGTTCCTCTTGTGGTGGCGGATGTTCTTCTTGTGGAGGTGGAGGATCATGGTAGCAAAATTTGTGTTACAATGGCACTTGAGTGAAGTTTGTAATTTACGATGTTTGCATTGTTATCAAGAAGACCATAAACCAGTATCATTATCCTATGATCAATTATTGCAGATTTTAGATCAATATCGAGCGTTTTTAAAAAAAATAAATCGAAAAGGTCATATCAATTTAACAGGTGGAGAACCATTGTGTTCACCACATTTTTTTAAGATATTGGATGAGTTTAAAAAAGATAGAGATTTGTATTCTTTTTCCATTCTTACCAATGGGACTTTAATAACTGATGAAATAGCAAAAAAAATAAGTGAATATCAACCAGAATATGTACAAGTTAGTTTAGAAGGTGGAAGGAATTTGAATGATGAAATAAGAGGGAAAAATGTCTATAAAAAAGTAGCAAAAGCAATTAAAAATTTAAAAAAATACAATTTATTTGTATCCATTTCTTTTACTGCTACCAAAATAAATTATAAACAATTTCCTCTTGTCGTTAAATTTGCAGAAAAATATAAGGTGGACAATGTCTGGTCGGATCGTTATATTCCGCTAAATGAGGAAAATAAGATAGATTTACAAATGTCAAAAGAAGAAACAATGGAATATTTAAAAATAATGAAAGAAGAAAGAACGCGATTAAAACTTAAAAAAAGTAAGACAACGGTTGCAATGTATCGGGCCTTACAATTTCAAATGACCAATGATTATCCTTATACATGTACAGCAGGGAAAAGCCTTTTAACGGTTATGGAAAATGGGGATTTAGTGCCCTGTAGGAGGATGCCGATTGTAATTGGTAATTTGTTTGAAAAAGATATGGAACAACTATATCATAGTGAAAAATTAAAAGCGTTACAAAAAGATACAACACCAGATGATTGCAAAAAATGTGAGTATGCGAAAAAGTGTTCTGGCGGTTTAAAATGTTTAACCTATGCAATTTATAAAGATTTAAATCATAAAGATATTGGATGTTCCCATGAAGAATAGGCTATAATGTGAAGAAGAAAATTTCTTCTTTTTTTTTTAAAAAGCTTGTCGAACTGTGAAAAATCTTGTAAACTGATGATAGGAGGGTTTAGAATGGAAATAAAATTAGTGGGAGCACTTGATTATAAAAAAGTAAGAAAGCTCCTTGAAAACACATCATTAAAAGAAGAAGAAAGGGAAAAATTAATAGAGGATTTAGAGGAAGTTGAAGTAGCAAGAAGAAGTGAAATTGTATCTTCTGCTGGAAGACTTTCTAGATTTGCTGGTAATGTCTTTGAAATTCTTGGAATTAGTGAAGATAAGACACTTGCTCAAAATGTAAAATATGCCAGTATGGTATCAGGACTTGGTCATAATTCTATTACCGATCATGATTATTTGGTATTAGCGATTAAAGATGTATCGGTTTTAATAGAACAAATTATCATTGAAGAGCGATTCGCATCGTTTACGATTAAGTCAAGAAGAGAAGTTGATTTTTCAAATGTTGGTTTCTATAATCCATTTGATGAGAAAGAACAAAAAACATCCTATGACGATTATACCAAATCACTCTTTGATCAATATCATAAATTGATTGAGAAAGGGATTAAACTAGAGGATGCAAGATATGTATTACCTTATAACTTTCACTCTAATATTTTAATGGGGATAGATGCACATACCTTAAAAGATATGATTATTAAGTGTAGTAAAAGAAAAAATGCCAAAATAAAAGAAGTAAGAGAGTTTGGGGATGCACTTTACAAAATAGCAAAGAAACATTGTCCTTATATTATAGAGGAAATTGACAAAGAAGAATATAGGGAGGATGAGGTAGGAAACTATTTAGAAGACGTAATAGAAAAAGAGCCTTATCAAATTTTAGAAAAACCAAAACTTTTATCACATACAGAAAACGTAGATGATACTATATTAGTATCTGCAATTATGAGACGATATCAATATCCTTTTGAAAAGGCTTATAAAGTTTATCAAGAAGCATGTAAAAGTAATCCAAATTTTAAAGAAAAATTAATGAAAAAAATAGCGTTTGAAGGGGATAAACTAGAATTATCACAAGCAAGTTTTCAATTTCAAATACCACTTTCTTATGCTGTTTTAACACATTTAACAAGACATAGAACGCATCATATTATGGTACCTGATTTTTATCCGAATCCAGATTTAACACAATATAAAACACCACCAAAGATAAGAGATAAGGAAAAAGCATTATATGATTCTATTTTTGAAAAGAATCAAGAAATGTACCAAGCATTTAAAAAGAAATATCAATTAGAAGAGGAAGATCTTGTCTATTTCACATTAGCGGGTAATATGACCAATGCTATTACCAATATGGATGGTGCGAGTGTAGAACATATACTACGTCTTAGAGAATGTAATAAAGCACAGTGGGAAATAAGAGAAGCTGTAACAAACATACACAAAGAAATAGAAAAGCTAGACAATACAGAAGCCTTTCGTAGTATTTTAGGTTCTACTTGCGTGACAAGAGGAATTTGTAACGAAGGAAAAGAATGTTGTGGGAAAGTATATACCTTAAAAAAGTAGAAAATCTGAATAATAATAGCTTTTTATCTGATAAAAAAGAATAGATGAGTTCTATTCTTTTTTGTGTAATGAATAATTACTTTTTCAAACTGTTTGTTTTCTCTTTTATTTCTTCGTAGGGTATTCCAAAAGCTTTAGAAAATTTCATATAAGCTTCCTCATATCCGATAGCAATATTTTGTTCTATGATTTTTTTCATAGCTTTTTTCCTACCTTTTTTTATACCAGCAGCGACACCTCGACTGTAACTTTCATTTACAGCATCTTCAAAAGATTGATAATAAGGTTTTGAAAAGTCACATGGTATCTTTCCTATTTCATCAAGAATGCACATAAATTACTCTCCTTTCTCAAAATTTTAGTGAGATTTAAATCAATTGAAATGTTTATTTTTTTCTCTTTTTCAAACTGTTTGTTTTCTTTTTGATTTCTTCGTAGGGTATCCCAAGGGCTTCTGATATTTCTATGTAGGCTTTTTCTTGCCCCTCTTCCAGTCCGAGAGTACGTCCACACTCTTTACCAATAGCAATACCGCGCTCTTCACCAATGGCAATGCCGCGTTTTTCACCAATGGAAATTCCTTCTTTTCTACCGATACCAATGCCATGTTTTGTTCCACGAGAGTAAGATTCATTTTTTGCATCTTCAAAAGATTGATAATATTCTTTTGTTTTTGGACTATGAGATAAAGTCATCAAATCATCTAAAATACACATAAGTATATCACTTCCTTCCACAATTTTCTTTGCTGATTCATAATATCCGTCATAACACATAACAGCAAGTTTCTCTATATTTGATAATTTTTCTTTCGGAACACCATCATTATAAAACTTTTTGATACCCATTGGTAGATAGATATCAAAAGTTTTAACTTTTTCCGTAAGTAATTGGTCATATTCATTACGGGAACTAAAGTAATCCATAAGAATTTTATTTTTGCTATTGAAGAAATTATTAAAATTGATTAACCATACTTCGTTTGCTTTTGCTATGATATTATCTTTCTTAGCAATTAACAGTTGATACCGAGTTAAAATTTGGTATGCTTGGTTTCGTGTGATGTATAATTCTGCACTGGAAGAGTTGAATTCAAGAATTAATAAAATATCTTTATAAAAAACAACAATATCGCATAAAAAAGCAATAGTATTAAAAAACTCAATACCAATGTTGTTTTTATAAAAAGATAAGTCATTGGGATCAACTGTTTCCTCCAATACATCACTTAAAAGAAGAGCAAGGTATTCTTTTTTGTCTTCTCTGCCAAAGATGCCTTTGGCAATAAAGTCAGAGAAGATACATCGAAATTCATCCTCTTCAATTTCTTTCTTATGAAAGGTTAATTTCCATTTTACCGATAGAGTTCGTTTCTGATATTTTTTCAAATTATGTCCCTCCTTTCTCTAAAGGTGGTACTAACATAGCAAAAGAAGGAATATTTGTCAAAAAGGGAATTTTGCAAATTCAGGGCCAAAATTGTGGGAAAATTGCAAATTCCCCAGGGGAAAATGCAAAATTCCCCCAAAAAAGTGCCGGAATTTTGAAAATTCACTTTTTTTAAAAAATTGTCAAAAGGAATAAAATGATAGGGAATGCAAAGTGGTATTTAGGCGGAACAGCAAGTTATACATGTGTAGATAATGGATCAGTAAATCATTTTTATGGATATGAAAGAGGAAAAGAAATTTGTACAACAAAAGGAATATGTAATAATCAAAGAAAAACAAGTTGGACAGGAAAAATAGGATTAATGTATCCCTCTGATTATGAATATGCAACAAGCGGGGGAAGTACAACAAATAAGCAATACATCCTGTTATTTACCTAGTATCTGATGTCAAATATATTGTTGGTACGGGGAGTGAAAGGAAACCATTTAGATTTGGACTTTAAAGATGTTTTATAAAAGTATTTAAAAAAATATTCTAGGTGCCTTTTTGTAATGGTTAAAATGAATAATAAAAGTTAGTGTCAAGAAGTTTCGGGAAAAAATGAAAGAAATATAGTAACCCAGAAATAATTAAACATTTTTTTTAAGTTTTATTTTCAAAAAGTAAGAGATTACAATTTAAATTTCGGTCAAGGCCAGCGAAGCTGTTTATATAGCCTTGACTGAAATTTTTAATTGTAATAAAATTTTGAAGAAAATGAAAATTAAATATTAACATTATGAGCTAAGCCATTTATAGCATTATATTTAGGTGTTTTTGCGCCATTATTAATGATAGGAATATTAGTTCTATCTTTTCTTTCAAACATAGAATAGTTTATATTATCTTCATTAATAACAGCAACTTCCTTATTATCGTAAGTATTTATATATAAATTAAAAATATTAAAATTGTTATTGTAAAAATTACTTATACTAATATAATCCTCTATTCTTTCCGATGAATAGCCTTTTGGCCTTGAACCAAATTGATTTGATACATAATGTGATATATGACTTTCCATAGAAGAACCTATATTAAAATCTAGCATGTCTTTAATTGAATTATAATTGTTTAATATATAATTTTTCTTTTTTTCAATTGTATCTTTTCTGTTTGGATTATATCTAATAATTTCATCTACCAATTTAATAAATTCATTTTTAGGATCATCTTTAAAAGATAATTTTAATATTTCTCTTTCTTCTTTATCTGTTGTGATATGATTAATAGCTTGTTTATAGTGGAACTCACATAATAAATGTTTTACTTCCATTTCAGGTTCAACTTTTAATTCACTAATACCAGATTTAAGCCACTTAGCTCCATCACTTAATAGATATATTTTTTCTACTTTTTGAGAATCATATAGGGAATTTCCAAAAAAAAAATTACCAGTTTGACAAAATGAAAACAACTTCGTAAACTATTATTATAAAACCACAATAGTAAGGAAGTTGTTAATATGAGTATACTACAAAAAATAGAAAAAAGTTATAAAAATTTAATAAAAACGATAAAAAATACATCAAACAAAGAACAAAAAATGAAAATGATTGGATCCTTAGCGTTAG